>JAFTIA010000082.1 GCA_017457105.1 Lentisphaeria bacterium
CGTTTCAGTGCCGGAGGCTCGAGAGGGCGTAAGCCCGACAGCCGACCATTCCGCAGCGGCACGATGCCGCCCTTGACCCGTCGCTTGACGATTAAAAATCGTCTGCGCTCCATAATATCAGTCTATGTTTAGTACAGAGCCCATTTTTTTATCGGGAAATATCTGCCTCAAGCAGGGCTTTTTTATTCGGAGCAGGCGCAAAAAAAATGAAAAAAAATGAAAAAAAATATTGAAAAAATTACTTTTTCGCTGTATATTTTTCCCGATTTATGAAAAATCTGCACCATAAATGGAGTACATTTCCTGAAGGTGCGGAACAATCTGCAAACAATCATGGAGGAATGCAGAAATGAATGCTTATGCACAGCAGGTTCTGGAACTTCGGAAATCCCAATGCCCCTGGGAGTCCGAATTTATTCAGAGTGTCACGGAAGTTTTTGAATCTATCGGTGATGTCCTTGATGCGGATCCCCGGATTCAGAAGAACAAGATTCTGGAACGCATCACCATTCCGGAACGCATTGTTACTTTTCAGGTTCCCTGGCTGGATGACAATGGTGAGATCCAGGTGAATACCGGGTATCGTGTTCAGTTCAACAGTGCCATCGGCCCCTACAAAGGCGGTCTGCGTTTTCACCCCAGTGTCACGCTTTCCACGCTGAAGTTTCTGGGCTTTGAACAGATGTTCAAAAATGCTCTGACCACGCTTCCCATGGGCGGCGGCAAGGGCGGCAGTGACTTCAATCCCAAAGGCAAGTCCGACCGGGAAGTAATGAATTTCTGTAATTCTTTCATGCGTGAACTTTTCCGGCACATCGGTCCGGATACGGACGTGCCCGCCGGGGATATCGGTGTGGGTGCCCGTGAAATCGGTTACCTGTTCGGTCAGTACAAGCGTCTTGCCAACGCCTTTAACGGCGTGCTTACCGGCAAAGGTCTGGGCTGGGGCGGTTCCCTTGTGCGTGCGGAAGCCACCGGTTTCGGTGCAATTTATTTTGTTCAGCACATGCTTTCTGCTTTGAAGCAGGATATTGCCGGGAAACGCGTCGTTATTTCCGGTTTCGGCAATGTGGCTTGGGGCGCGGCTCTCAAAGCCACCCAGCTCGGTGCTAAAGTTATTGCCATCTCCGGCCCGGACGGGTATATTCTGGACGAAGACGGTCTGACTCTGGACAAAGTTGCTTATATGCTTGAACTCCGTTCCAGCGGAAAAGATATTGTGTCCCCCTATGCGGAAAAATTTGCAGGCAGCAAATTTGTTGCCGGCCGCAAACCCTGGGAAGTCCCGGCGGATATCGCCATGCCTTGTGCGATCCAGAACGAGCTCAATGGCGACGATGCCGCGGCGCTGGTTGCCAACAAGGTCGGTCTGGTTGCCGAAGTTTCCAACATGGGCTGCACTCCGGAAGCCATCCAGTGCTTCCAGACCAATGGTATTCCCTTTGCCCCCGGCAAGGCTGTCAATGCAGGCGGTGTTGCCACTTCCGGTTTGGAAATGGCGCAGAATGCCGGTCACGGCTACTGGTCTGCCGAAGAAGTGGATGCCAAACTCCACAGCATTATGACCGGGATCCACGCGGCTTGCGTGAAGAATGGCTCCAAAGACGGCCGGATCGACTATGTTGCCGGTGCCAATATCGCCGGTTTCCGTACGGTTGCCGAAGCCATGATCGCCCAGGGCATCTGACGCCGTTCTTTCAAGAACATTTAACGCACTGTTTCCCAAAGAAGCAGTGCGTTTTTTTTAATAAAAAGGCTGTGTACTAAACAATGACTGATTTTTCTATATAGCAATTTATTTGCTGTGCACTTGGTCTCTGCGAGGCTGGGTTCAGCGCACTTCTTACGCTGAACCGTAAGGCCCCGGAAAAAATCGCAAGCTGATTGCTTGCTGA
>JAFTIA010000083.1 GCA_017457105.1 Lentisphaeria bacterium
TTGCTTGCTTGCTTGCTTGCTTGCTTCCCTCTTCAAAAATTCAGAGCTTACGGAATTCCTGAAACCGGTACTTCCGCAGAATGGTTTCAGAGAGGGGGTTATTACTGATCCAGTTCTCATAATCTTAAATCAATGTAAATAAAATACTTTCTCTGATACTATAGCATGTGCAATGAATCATTACAAGAATTAATTTCAAAAAATGCGCTCTTGAACCCGTTTGTGAAAACAGACGGCTATCGTTTAAACTGAGGCGGTAATTCCAAAGACTTGCAGTATTTCTTGTTCCGGAATTACGGCGAACTGCGGCATTTGGATGGCGTTTTTCAGCCGGAAAAGCTGTTGACGGATGTGTTCGGCGGCTTTGTCCGGCGGAAGAATGTTTTCGGATGCCGGTTCATAAATCATCCAGAACCAGCGGTCCTTCAACTGGAAAAAGAGGGAGCCGACCCACTGATTGCCGGCATCGTCTGTCATTTTGGTATAAAGCTGGAGCACTCCGGAGTTGACTGTTTCGCTTTTTTGCAGAAGCAAGGTATCCCGGTGTTTCTGCTGAATGATCCGGGCCGTGGCGGCAAATACAGATTCCCGCCCCGCCCGGGTTTTCAGTCGCCCGGTCAAATCCATCGTGTTTCGCTGTTCCGGCGGGATCACCGCACTGCAAATCAGAAAGTTCCCGGTCAAACGATCCAGATAGATCACTTCAAAATCGTCCGGACAGGTAAATTGATTTTCCAGATATCCGGCGGTAATGGCAGGATCGTACCCTTCCGGGAAAGTGATTTTCACCTTTTGATCGCCGGAAGTATATATTCTTCCCTCCAGTGTTCCGTAATCCACTGAACTGCATCCAAAGACTGCCAGAAGTGCCAGACAAACAAGCACATGCCATTTCATTTTGTCTTTTCCTGTAATGTTGTTTTTTTTGCCGCCCGGGCAAGGGCGAGGACGATAAAGACCGTGACGACAAAAGTCATCACGATTTGCGGGTAGAACGCCCGTCCCGCATGACCGGGGGTAACGATCAGCCCGCCGATCATAGGCGCAATGATACTGATGATCCCCACTACAAACTCATTGATCCCCACATTTTTAGCGGCTTTGGAAGAGTCTTCGATGGCATAATAGACCAGAAGGAAATAGAAGTCCGCCGCATATACCCCGTATAATGCCGCCGCAAGATAAAAATACCACGGCTCTGCCGGAGCAAAGGCAAAAAGAAGCAGCCCTGCCACCCCGGAAATCCCGAAAAAGACCTGCGGCAATGCTTTTCTCATCCAGCCCCGGGTGTAGGCAAAAATCAGCCCCATCACCGCCTGAACATAACTTACCAGTGCCAGCGAAGACCCGATATGGGCACGGGATATCCCCAGTTCCTCCCCGTGACAGGGCCACATGGTGCGGATGATGCAAACGGTGAAAACCCCCACCCCTGCCAGGATCCATCCCAAATGTGCCAAACTCTGTACTGGTTGGGCATCGGGTCGCTTCTCCGGCTCTGCCGCCGCAGTCTGCGATACGGCCCCCCGTTTACGGACTGCCCTGCAGAGCAGGATCGCGCCGATCCACAGGAGAGAACTTATCAGGATATTGATTTTATAGACCGCCGCAGTTTCAAAAACGCCGAAAAGCAGCGGCCCGGTGGCAATACCGGTACTCCAGGCAAAGGTGTATAATCCGGCAGCTCTGGCACTGCCGGCAGACGCCTGATCCGGCTCCACCGACTTCATCAGGATTTGGAAGGGCGCACAATAACAGGCATTGGCAAAGCCGGAAGTCAAAATCCAGACAAACTGCGTATATAATCCGTCAAACACCAGAAATCCTACGGAACTTGCCACCAGAATGGCACACCCGATATTCAAAATCACCGGCGCATTCCGGGCCGTCAGACATTTGCTGAGCCCCAGCGTGACGATACTGTAGATCAGCGCCCATGCCGCCATGGTTGCCCCGATGACCCAGCCCGGGGCTTCCGCCAGTTTGAAGCGGTAGGCGGAAATAAAAAACATTCCGCCAATGAGAATGTTGATGGCTATGGGAAAAAAGTAAATCAGAATACGCAATTTCAATACTCCTTGATAACATGGTGTAAGATTTTTATAAATTCACGGGCTTCATCCATGGAGTTGTCCGTCCCGAAACTCAACCGCAACCCGCTGTACGCATCTTTTGCGTGCCCCATGGCACGCAGGATGCGGCTGGGTTCTGTGGTTTCTGCGGCGCAGGCACTTCCGGCAGAACAGGCAACGCCCCGTTCGCCCAGCATCCGGACAAGAACCCCGGTCTGGATACCCGGCAGAAGCAAATGCAAAATGTGAAAAGAGGCATTCCCCGCGGAAACCGTCGGATAAATTTTCCCGCCGCCGGGAAGCGGCAGACCGTTTAATTCCCTGCGTAGAAAAGAAAAGATCGCCTGTATTTTTTCTCTGTTTTCCTGCTGTTTGTCCGCGGCAAGTTTTGCCGCGCGTGCCAGGGCAAGGCATTGTGCCGGTTCCGGGCGGCTTACCCGGTGAGTCGTGCGCAGTTGAGCAAGATCCCGGGTAAACGTTTCGTCCCGGAACAGCAAAGCACCTCCTCCCATACCTCCCAGTTTATTGCCGGAAATCACCATAAAATCTGCTTCCGGCAAGGGAAAGATCTTCCCGGCAGACTGAATGGCATCGCAAAGTGTCAGACTGCCTTCCGGTACTTCCGGCAGAGAAGAAAGCAACCCTGTTTCACTTTCCACATGGGGGAATACAGTCAGCATGAGGTCGCCGCCATTGCCGCAGTCCGCAAATGCCGCTTCCACCGCAGGGTGAACTATGGGCGAAAGCCGGATCCCGCCTTTTCTGTGCCGGAAAAGATGTGCCGCCGCCAGCAGAACATCCGTCCCGGAAGTCCCCCAGAAAACATGCATGGCTTTTCCCGTGAGGGCAAGGGATAATTCATTCCCGGCTTCCTGCAATTCCTGCCGCAAACGGTAGGCAAAGGCGTGTGCAGCTTCCTGATTAAAAAAAGTGCGTGCCGCCGTTTCCCGGTAAAAATCCAGCAATTCCGGGGAGGGGCGGACCGCCGCCGCCTGATCAAAATAAATCATTACCGGAAAAGTCCCATGGCAAATATTTTTGCATTATCCGGAATGTAGCGGATCACAAGCCGGTTTTTATGGTCCGGAGTAATGGATTCCACTGCCTGATGAAACATCTGGATATAATTATTTTCTTCCAATTCCGCATAGACACGGGGCAGAACATGTTTCCGGACCATGCTGAGCGGAATCTTCAAACTGCCGACCCGGCAATCGACCGGTGTGATCTCAAACGCATTGTTTTCGTAACGCACCTGTGCGGTTACACGGAGATGACTGCGGAGATTTCCCACTCCGGTGTCCGCAAGATAAGCCGCATGAAAAAGACCCTGCTTATCGTATGTGATCGTCCAGAGGACGCCTTCCGGCGCACCATTGCCGGAAAAGAGGGCTCCGATCTGATCGTTGTTGACCAGAAATTTCAACAATGCCGCCACATCCTCCGGAGCCAGTCGCAGTTTTTGTACCTGTGTGGGGTCTTCCTGCGTGAATTGCTGCATCCCTTTCATCACTACCCGGCTCTGGCGCATCCAGTCCTCCGGTGTGATCTCCGGCCGGGGGAAGAATTGCTGCGTGGTCAATGTCATACAGCAGAGCGTTATCATAAAAAGGAGCAGGATGGTGATACCCCCGGCAAGAGCGATCACCAGTATCTTGTGTTTTTTCAGTCCATTTTTCAAAGCATCTTTCATCGGGAGCGACCTTTCATTTCAAAAGCTGCAGCACTTTGTCTGTGCCGGATTTGGGGGAAATCTGCTGCAGGATCTTCAACAGATCTGCATCCGGTCCGGGTGCATTCTGTTTCCGGGCATCCTGTGCGGCTTTTTCGGCTTCGGCAGTTTTGCCTTTGCCCAGCAAAGCGGCGGCTTTCAGCCACTGACCGCGGGGCGTAACGGGACGGTTGGCAAGCATCTGCAACGTTTTGTCATACTGTTTCTGCAGGAAGCAATACCGGGCGGCCCGTTCGGCGTGAAAGCCTGATTCCGGATCCAGGTCCCGCAGTTGCCCGTAATACCAGACTGCAGAGTTCCAGTCCCGGTGTTTTTCCGCCTCCAATGCGGCTCCTGACATAAAGTCGATAAGTTCCGTGCGTTCATTCAGGAGTTTTGCGTACTCTTTTTCCAGTCCGGGATCGGGTGTTACGCCCAGTTTTTTGGCATTTTCATACCACTTGGCAGCCTGCATCTTTGCATCCTTGTTTTTGCCGGAAACGGGGAGTCGGGCAAGTGCCAGCAATACGGGACCGTGCTTGGGACGCTGTTTGTGGGCCGCCAGAAGAGTTTTGCGGGCATCTGCATTTTTTCCTGCTCCGGCAAGTGCCAGACCACGGGCAAAGGTGCAGTCAAAGGTTTTACGGAAATCGGGGGTGCAGCCGTCTAAAATCGCCAGGGCATTGCCATATTTTTTCTGCCCCAGCAAGGCCTGTGCATAGGTAAGGCGCACATCATTCCGTTTTTCCCGGGCGATATACGCCTGCTGGAGATAAATGGCGGCTTTGGCAAACTCTTCCTGCGCAAGTTCGATTTTCCCCATTCCGAAATTGGCGGTAAAGTTCCCGGGTTCACTTTCCAGAACTTTGCGGTAATTCCAGCGGGCGACCCGGGGAGAATCGTCTTTCATGGCTTTTTCTGCGGTACGAAGCATGGAAGAAATCTGTTTTGGCGTTAATTTTTCAGCCCCCGGGAGGGTGGTTTGCACCTTGTTTGCCGCCGCCCCGGAGGGCGTTATGGCGGTGGTGGAGCGTGCGGCAGACTGGGCGGCGGCAACCGCGGCATCCATTTGCTTCCGCAATTCCAGATTGGCGGCGGCAATGGCTTCCTGCTGGCGTTTCAGGCGGACTTTTTCGGCTTCTATATCGGCCTGAATGCGTTTCAGGCGGACTTTTTCGGCTTCGGTTTCCGCCTGCATCCGGGCAAGCCGGATTTTTTCAGCTTCGGCTTCCGTGTTTTTCCGCAGGGAAGCAAGACGGGCTTTTTCCTGCCTGATAGCCTGTTCAATTTGCTGACGCTGCCGGACAAGTTGTGAAAGTTCAGCCTGTGTATGGGCAAGTTTTTCTTTGTCCCTGCCGCTGTCCGCCGTTGCCGGGACTGGGGCCGCAGGCTTGCTTTGCAGTTCAGTCAGGCGTTTTTGCAGAAGCACATTCTGTTTTTCCAGTTCCGCACTTTTATTTTCCTGTTCCCGGAGAAGGCGGTCTGCATTGGCGAGGCGTTTTTCCAGTTCTGTCCGGCGGGTGTTCCAGTCGGCCCGTAATGCGGCATTTTCTTTTTCCTGCCGACGCAGTACGACTACGGCACTTTCGGCGGCATCCCGTTCCCGCTGGACACGGGCTGTGCCTGCCAGAGCTTCGTCCCGCTGACGGCGGAGTTGTTCGGCGGCGGCAGTTGCTTCGCCGGTTTGCCGGAGAAGCTGGGCATTCCGGTCGGAGAGGGTCTGGTTCTGCCGCTCAATATCGTTCAGCCGTTCCGCTGTTTTCCGCAAGCGCCCCAATTCCTGAAGTTGTTCGGCGGTTGCCTGTTTGTATTTGGCAAGATCCCTTTTTTCGATCTGCAACGCTGCAAAGTTCCGTTGTAACGCCGCCAGTTCTTTTTTCAGAGAAGTCCGTTCTTCGGCAACGGCAGATGCCTTTTTCAATTCCTGCTCGTTGGAAAGAGCCTGCGCCTTGGTTTTCAAATATTCCGCACGGAGTTCTGCGGCGGCTTTGGAAACTGCATCCAGCCGTTTCCGCTGATTCTCCTGATCGACTTTAGCCTCGGCAAGTTTGAGTTTCATGGCGGCGATTTGATCAGAGAGTTTGGTGCGTTCCACCGACAACGCATCCACGGCGGCACGGTCGGCAGTATCCCGCACATCCAACCTTTTCCGCAGACGGATCTCCTGTTCGGAAAGTTTTTGAATATCCTGTTCCAATTTGCGGTTGCGGCGGGTAAGATTCAGGTTTTCTGCCTCGGCAAGTTTGCGTTCTGCGGTAACTTTTTCCACCTGTTGCTGCATGACTTTCAGCTCGCTGGCCATTTGGGAACGGCGTTCATCCGCACCCCGGAGAGAGGCTCGCAAGTCTTCCAGTGCCTGCCGGGTTTCCCGCAGGCGGTTTTGCAGATCCCGGTTTTCAGCGGCGGCTTTTTCCGCATTTTTCAAATTTTCAGAAACCTGTTTCCGGAGTTTTTCGTTTTCAGCAGTGATTTCTGCACTCAATGCGGCGGACGCTCCCCGGCTTTTGACGGCATCCTGCAAGCGGCGTTCCAGCGTGGCAAGGTCTGCATCACGGGTTTTGACCCGGTCATTGGCAGAAGTGAGCTGTTTTTCCAGTTCCGCCTTCTGCAGGAGCAGGGTATTTTTTTCCTGTGCCGCCTGCTGGCGGATCGTCCGCAAGGTTTCTGCTTCCCGGTTGGCAGCTTCAAGGCGTTTATGGGTCAGTTCCAGCGAGTTTTTCAAGTCATTGCGTTCCCGCATCAGGTCGGCATTTTCCCGGATCTGGGTCTGTTCCCGGTTGCGGGAGAGGGCCAGCTTTTGTTCAGCGGTTTCCAGATTGATCCGCATTTCCACCATTTTCCGGTTGGCGGCATTCAATTCTTCGGCCGGGCGGGCGGCCTTCTGTTCCAACTCTTTGCATTTTGCTTCCAGAAGACGGTATTTTTCTTCGGCGATCCGGCGTTCCCGGAGCATATTTTCCATTTCAGCGGCGGCACTTTTGCCCCGGATGGACTGGCGGCGCAAGTCCTCCACTTCTACAAGGGCATCAAAGAGTTTTTTCTTGTACTGGGCGATCTCCGCCTGCATTTTCACCAATTCCGAAGCAAGTGCGTTATGATCACTTGTGGAAACTGTATCGGCTGTACTGCTTGTGAAGGAGGTCTCTGCGGTGACGGAACTTCCCGCCGTCTGTGCTTGTGCGGAAGGTTGATTCAGAAGCCGTTTGGCATCCGCGATCTCCTGTTCGCACAAAAGAATGCGGGAATTGATCACATTCTGGTTCCAGCTGGGACGGGCTTTCTGGACGGCACGGTAATTTTTCGCCGCATTCTGAAAGTGTTCCAGAGCCCGGACATGGTCGCCGCAATCCCGGGCACTTTCCCCTTTTTCAAAAGAGGTGTAGCCCTGCCGCCACAAGTCCCACGGGGAAACATCTTCTGCACAAAGCACCGTCAGCAAACCGGCAAACAATGCAGGAACGATGCTGTAACGGATCCATTTCATCACAAACCTCCGTTTTCGATTAAAAAGGGTTCATATTCGGGCAACAGGGAGTCGTCAGCCTGAAATAACAGTTCTGCACAGCCGTCATCCCGGTAATTTTCTTCAAAAACATTGCCTTTGGCGTGTGCCAGTGCTACCAGGTTTGCCGCTTGCGGCGGCAGGAGGACCCGGAGGACTTTCCGCCGGGAGCCTGTCATTTTTTCCAGAAGGCGCAAAAGACTGTCGATGCCTTCCCCGGTTTTGGTGGATATATAGACGCTGCCGGGGAACAATGCTCTGGTCCGGGCCAGAAGCAGGGCATCGCTTTCAGGATCGATCAAATCCATTTTGTTGAAGACGATCAGGGTATTTTTTTCTTCCGCTCCCAACTCTTTCAAGACATTGAGGGTGGTTTCCCACTGGGCATCCAGCTGGGGACTGGCAATATCCAGCACCAGGATCAGAAAATCGGCAAGGACGGCTTCTTCCAGCGTGGATTTGAAGGCTTCCACCAGAGAATGGGGGAGTTTGCGGACAAAACCCACTGTATCTGTCAGCAGAAGATCCTGCCGGTTCGGGAGCGTGATCCGTCGGGTGGTGGGATCCAGCGTGGCGAAAAGCTGATTTGCCACATAGATCCCCGCTCCGGAAAGATGGTGAAGCAGAGAAGATTTCCCCACATTGGTGTAGCCTACGATGGCTCCGTGAGGAATGGCGGTCCGTTCCCGGTGTTTCCGGCCGGTGGCACGCTGGAGTTTCAACTGTTTCAGCTCTTTTTCCAGCGACGCGATGCGGAGTTTCAAAAGCCGCCGGTCGGTTTCGATCTGGGTTTCCCCCTGACCCCGGGCGCCGGTAACGCCGCCCCGCTGCCGGGAAAGGTGTGTCCATGCCCGGGTCAACCGGGGCAGATTGTAGTGCAGTCGGGCCAGTTCCACCTGCAGAACGGCTTCCCGGGTGGTTGCACGGCTTGCAAAAATATCCAGAATGACCTCTTCCCGGTCGATCACGCAGACTTTCACCAGTTTTTCCCAGTTCCGCTGTTGGGAGGGGGAGAGCGGATTGTCAAAAATGAGACAATCGGCTTTCCATTCCGCACACTGGGCGGCGATCTCCTGCGCCTTGCCTGTGCCGGTGAAATATTCTGGTTGCGGGTTGCGCAGAGAAACCACGACCTCCCCCACCACCGGAATATTCAGATTGGCCACCAGTTCTTTCAATTCGGCCAGATGTTCTGCCGCGACTGCCGGATCCTGATCGTGGGGACGGATGCCGATAAGCACGGCGCGTTCCACCAGTTTCCGGGTATCATCAGCAGTATTGATCATGGATACAGTTCCTCTCTACTCTTACTTATTATATATAACATACTCCGCCATGGGCGATTCTGCAAGTTGAACCGCAAAAAAAATAACTGTGCCACTGTGTCACACTGCGGGCGTGGCACACTCGCACTGTGCCAAAATGACACACTTGCGCCAAAATACAGCTTTTTTTATTCTTTTTCCCGCAAAAAACAACTTTGGCACGGAACATGCTTATGTGGGAGGCGTAAACAATTTTATTGAAAAAGAAAGGAAAAAATCATGGGAAAGATCATTGGTATTGACTTGGGGACCACCAACAGCTGTATGGCGGTCATGGAACATGGCGAAGCGAAGGTCATTCCGAATGCGGAAGGGAATCGCACGACCCCCTCTATCGTGGCATTTACGAAATCCGGGGAACGGCTGGTCGGGCAGACTGCCAAGCGGCAGGCGGTGACCAACCCCACAAACACCATTTACTCCATCAAGCGTCTGATGGGCCGGAAATATTCCGAAGTTGCCCGTGAACGGGAACTCTCCCCCTATCAGATCGTCGAGGCTCCCAATGGTGACGCTTATGTGCAGGTCGGTGACCGGAGTTATTCCCCGCCGGAAATCTCCGCTATGATCCTGCAGAAACTCAAGGCGGATGCCGAAGCCTATCTTGGCGAACCTGTGACCCAGGCGGTTATCACGGTTCCGGCGTATTTCAACGACTCCCAGCGTCAGGCCACCAAGGACGCCGGTAAGATCGCCGGGCTGGAAGTCCTCCGCATCATCAACGAACCCACCGCTGCTGCGCTGGCATACGGGCTGGACAAGAAAAGCGAAGAAACCGTGGCTGTGTACGACCTGGGCGGCGGTACATTTGATATTTCCGCACTGGAGATCGGTGACGGTGTGTTTGAAGTAAAGGCCACCAACGGCGACACCATGCTGGGCGGGGACGACTTTGACCAGGCCATCATCACTTTCCTGGCCGATGAATTCCAGAAGGAAAACGGCGTGGATCTGCGGGCGGATAAGCAGGCTCTCCAGCGGCTCAAAGAAGCGGCAGAAAAGGCCAAGTGCGAACTTTCCAGCTCCATGAGTTCGGATATCAATTTGCCCTTTATTACCATGAACGCTTCCGGCCCGGTACACATGAATATGACGCTGACCCGTGCCAAGCTCGAACAGCTTTGCGATCCTTTGCTGGAGCGCACCCGCATCCCCTGCATGAACTGCATGAAGGATGCCGATGTCAGTGCTTCTGATGTCAAGGAAGTCATTCTGGTGGGCGGTATGACCCGTATGCCCAAAGTGCAGGAAACGGCCAAAGCCATTTTCGGCAAAGATCCCAACAAGGGTGTGAATCCGGACGAAGTGGTTGCTGCCGGTGCCGCCATTCAGGGCGGTGTGCTGGGCGGTGAAGTCAATGACGTGCTGCTGCTGGATGTGACGCCCCTTTCTCTGGGCATTGAAACTCTGGGCGGCGTGACCACCCGCATGATCCCCCGGAACACCACCATTCCCACCAAGAAAACGGAAGTTTTCAGCACTGCCAGCGATAATCAGCCGGCGGTGGAGATCCATGTTCTGCAGGGCGAACGGGAAATGGCAAACGACAACAAGTCCATCGGCCGTTTCAAACTGGACGGCATTGCCCCGGCTCCCCGCGGTGTGCCCCAGATCGAAGTTACTTTTGATATTGACGCCAACGGCATCCTGAACGTCACCGCCAAGCACACCGCCCTGAATGGCGGCACCGGCAGCAACCACTTAGTCCGGATTCACACCCTTGTTTGGATCTTTGCCGAAAATGGCTGTGGCAGTTTCCTGCACTTTGGGCATAAGTGTAATACCGCACACCAGAATGACTAAA
>JAFTIA010000084.1 GCA_017457105.1 Lentisphaeria bacterium
ATCATCGCCATCCTTGCGGCCATGCTGCTCCCGGCCTTGAATAATGCCCGGGCGACTGCGTTGAAGGCATCCTGCCAGAATCAGATGAAGCAATTCAGCACTGCCATTCCCAT
This sequence comes from Lentisphaeria bacterium, assembly GCA_017457105.1. GTDB lineage: Bacteria > Verrucomicrobiota > Lentisphaeria > Victivallales > Victivallaceae > UBA1776. The sequence continues at coordinate 114 of JAFTIA010000084.1, forward strand.
GTATGACGGGGATTACGGCGGGATTACTCTGCCTGCCATCTGGATCAGCAAGTTCACGGTTCTTTCCAAGCCTTATGTTGGCGATTTGGTGCGCCGGTACAATCCTCATAAGAAACAGATGGTGGATTCCATGAAAATATGTCCTGCCGCTATGTCGGAGCGGGGATATACCAACTGGTCCTATAACAGCACCTATGGCGCGTGGGACCCGGAAAATAAAGACCTTTTCGCCGATGTCAGCGGCTACATGGTTCCTTATCAATGGGGCTATCTTGTCAGCTCCCGGCCCGATAAGCCGGATATGCCGCTTGTCAAGAGCAGTCAGATCAAGGGGGCCAGTCATAAGGTTTATATGGTGGATGGGTACTATCATATCGAATGGGCAGCCAGTTCGTCCAGCTGGGACAGCGGCAAGCATGTTTCCATGAACCGTCATGGTCAGGGGAAGGGGCCGAATATCCTTTTTGCCGATGGTCATGTAGAAAGTCGCAAACTGCTTCTGACGCCGAAAGTTGGCGAGCAGACCGGGGTGGATTATTATCTCAATCCGACAAAATAATCTTCATTTCTGCATTTTCTCAGCAGGATATTCTTTAAGCGGAATATCCTGTTTTTTTTATCGGGGAACATTTGCGGAAATCCTTACTTTGTGTTATAGTATGATCATGAAGATAACACAGTACAAATTTCCGGATCGGAACATTTTTTATGCCGGGGAATCGGTGACTTTCCGCCTTGTTTGCGGGCAGGAGATCCCTGCGGCATTTGTCCGCACGACCATCGGTCACGCAGAAACACTGCGTCAGGAGATCATCCGCCACGCAGAAACCGGGGATCCCCGGGACGATCTGGCGTGGCACGATTTGGCTATGTCCCGGACCGGGGACGGCTTTGAATTGACAATTCCCCTGCTGGAAGTGGGCGCTTTTGAGGCAAAATGCTGGTGCCGTACCCGTGATGGGATGCGCTGGCCGGAGGGAGGGAATTTCTTTCTCAAGGTGGAATCGGCGGAAAATGCCGCCTCCAGTCCTATCTATTGCGCTTTTGTCCGCCAGTTCGGTGCCGCCAAGCCGGAGGTGGATCCGGAAAAACTTGCAGAGCTGGACCGCCTCGGGTATACCGTGATCCCCCCCTCCGGAACATTCCGGGATGTCAAACGGCAGCTGGACCGGATCTTTCAAACGCTGCAATGCCGTATCATTCAACTTCTGCCCATCCATCCGGTTCCCACAGTGTACGGCAGGATGGGGCGTTACGGCAGCCCGTTTGCCTCATTGGATTACTTTGCGGTAGATCCCTCCCTGGCGGAATTTGATCCCAAATCCACGCCGCTGGAACAGTTTGTGGAACTGGTGGATGCGGTCCATGCCCGGAACGGGCGGATCTTTCTGGATATTCCGGTGAATCATACCGGGTGGGCATCCCGTTTGCAAAGCGAACATCCGGAATATTTTGTCCGCCGGGAAGACGGGACGTTTGAAAGCCCCGGCGCATGGGGGATCGTGTGGGCGGATCTGTGCAAACTGGATTATACCCAGGCTGCCGTGTGGAAATTGATGGCAGACGTTTTTCTCCACTGGTGCCGGTTCGGGGTGGATGGTTTCCGCTGTGATGCCGGATATATGCTGCCGCTGGAGGCGTGGGAATACATCACCGCCCGGGTGCGGACGGAATATCCGGATACCGTATTTATGCTGGAAGGTTTGGGCGGGCGCATTTCCGTGCAGGAAGATCTTCTTACCAAAGCCGGTCTGGACTGGGCGTATTCCGAACTTTTCCAGAACTATGACCGGGATGCTGTAAGTTACTATTTCCCGCAGATGGACAAGTGTTCCCGGGAAAAGGGTGTATTGGTCAATTTTTCTGAAACCCATGACAATATGCGTCTTGCGGCCACATCGCCCCGATATGCGGCTATGCGGTGCGCCTTGTGTGCGCTTTTGTCCGAAAACGGTGCATTCGGCTTTGCCAACGGTGTGGAATTTCTGGCTTCGGAAAAGATCGATGTTCACGGTGCCGGTTCGTTGAATGAAGAGGCCGGGGAGGGGCTTACGCCGCTCCTTGCCAAATTGAATGGTCTGCTTGCGGCTCACCCCGCTTTCGGTCCCGGGGCCGTTGTGCAGAATGTGACCTGCGGCGGCGGCAACGGTGTTGCTTTCCTGCGGCAGGGGGAAACGGGAACGCCTCCGGTATTGGTGCTGGTCAATCTGGATTGCGATCGTGCACTTCGGCTGCATTGGAAAGGGGAGGTTTTCCCTGCAAACGGCAGTGCGGAAGATTTGATTTCCGGACAGAAGATCCCGGTACGGCAGGATGGGGAGGGCTTGTGGGCCGATCTGGAGCCCGGAGGCTTTTTCTGCTTGAGTACAGAGCCTTTTATACTGCCGGATTTGCCGGAGCCGGAACGGGTGACGGCGTGCCGTGCAGAATTGGCGGCACAGCGTGTACTGGCGGCCTTCGGCAAGACCTGTCCGGGCAATGCCGGGAAAGCATTGCTTGCTGATCCGTGGAAGTTTATGAAGGAAATGGCAGGCGGTGCATTGCCGCCTGTGACTGAATATGTGCCGGAACGGGATGTGAAGCGGCTGGTGCCCCTGCCGCCCGGGGAGTGGCTTTTGTTAGCCGGCAGTGAGCCTTTCCGGGCGGAATTGCACAGGAACGGGTGCACGATCCGTGCGGAACGGAGTTTGATTTCTGCGGACGGAAGATCGTTTCTTCTTTTTGCCCCGCTTCCGACGGCGGAACGGGATGGGGAAACGGCGGAATTGCAGTTTGTCCGTTTTCCGGAAAATGGAACGCCGGAGCGCAGTTCCGGGAAAGTGCTTCTTTTGCCGGAAGGGGAAAAGAGCCGTTTCCGGATGCAGTATGCCGGGTGTGAGGTGCTGGAACATCACACTGCCGCATTCGGCGTGAACCGTCACGGCGGTTATACCATGATGCGTGCCGCATTCGGGAAAATTTTCAGTAAATACGATGCCATTCTGGCGGCAAACGGGCCTGCTCCGTACCCGGTGGACCGGAAAATTCTGCTGACCCGGCTCCGGGCGTGGCTCTCTGTGGACGGGTATTCCTACGATATTGATGAACAGGTTCTGGAAACCTTTACCGCCGGATCGAACCGGGCGGAATGGCTGTTCCGGATCCCCTGCGGACAGGGGCGGATGACCCGGCTCCGGTTGGAATTGCAGGTGTCGTCCGCGGATGAAGGTGTGCATTTTGCCTTTACCCGGCCTGCGGGAGAGGAGGCGGATGCTCCGGTGGTGAAAGTGATCCTCCGGCCGGATGTGGAGTGCCGTACCAATCACGGTGTGACCCGTGCTTATACCGGGCCGGAACAGGCGTTCCCTGCGGCGGTGCGGCATTTGGAGGATGGTTTTGCTTTTGCGCCGGAATCGGCGTTCCCGCTGACATTCCGGATGGAGAAAAGCCGGTTTGTTTCCCAGCCGGAATGGAAATATATGATCCCGCTGGAGATGGAGGCCCGGTACGGTTTGGATGCGGCAACAGATCTCTTCAGCCCCGGCTATACGGAATTTGAACTGTCCTGCGGGGAAACAAAAGTTTTGCAGGCGTGGGTCGGGGAAAAGGCCCCGGCGGATTTCCCGGAAGCCCTGCCGCCGCTGGAATCCGAAATGGAGCCTGTACGGGCGGCAGAAGAGGCGTTGAAGGTGTATCCTGTGGACCGGGACGGGTTGAAAACCGTCATTGCCGGATATCCCTGGTTTCTGGATTGGGGCAGAGATACCCTGATCGCTCTCCGGGGGATCATTGCCGCCGGATTGCAGGATACGGCATCGGATATTCTTTGCGCCTTTGCCTCTTTCGAAGAAAAGGGGACGATCCCCAATATCATCCATGGTTCGGAAGTGGGCAACCGGGATACCAGCGATGCCCCGTTGTGGCTTGGTCAGGCGGCCATGGATTACATCCGGAAATTTGATGACCGCCTGCTCAAGCGTGATTGCCGCGGACGCTCCTTTGCGGAAGTGCTGGAAAGTATTGTCCGGCATTACCGTGCCGGTACGCCCAACGGGATCCGGGTGGATCAGGCAAGCCAACTGGTATTCAGTCCTGCTCATTTTACCTGGATGGATACCAATTATCCTGCCGGAACGCCCCGGGAGGGATATCCCATTGAAATTCAGGCCATGTGGACGGCTCTTCTGGAAATCACCGGGGATCGTGCGGGGGCGGAAAAGGTGCGGAAGTCACTGGAAAAATATTTTTATCTTCCTGAATTGGATCGTTTTTCCGATTGTCTGCATGGCAAAGTCAGTGCTGCGGAGGCTGTGCCGGATGATCACATCCGCCCCAATCAGCTTCTTGCTGTTACGCTGGGGGCAGTCACAGATCCTGACCGCAAACAGGCTCTTGTCCGCAGTGCGGCGGAATTGCTGACCCCCGGTTCCATCCGCAGTCTGGCGGATCGGGAAACGGCGTACCATTTGCCGATCCGTTTCCACGGTGCAGTATTGAACGATCCGGCACATCCTTATCAGGGATATTATCAGGGCCCGGAAGATACCTGCCGCAAAGCGGCCTATCATAACGGTACGGCATGGGGCTGGCTTTTCCCCTCCTATTGCGAGGCTCTGGTCATGGCGGGCGGTTCTGCGGATCGTGCGCTGGCGCTGTTGTATTCGGCTTCTTACCGGGCGGACCGGGGGATCCCCGGGCAGCTGCCGGAAGTGGCGGATGGCAATTTCCCCCACCGGGAACAGGGCTGTGCTGCACAGGCGTGGAGCGTTACGGAGTTTTACCGGGTCGCCAAACTTCTTACGGGAGCGTAATGATCTGTGCCTGATGCAGAATTTCCCCGGGCGCAGGGGCTTCGGTAAAGGTGTAAAATGCCTGATCTGCCGTTTTCAGCAGGTTAAAGAAACAGTTCCGGGCGTGTTCATCCAGTTCGCCTGTGACATCATCCACCAATGCCACCACTGGGGCTCCCTGATGGCGGAGCAGGGCAAATGCCGCCATTTTCAAATAGAGTGCCATGAGCCGGAGCTGACCGTTGGAACCGAATTCCCGCAGGGGCTTGTCATCCAGATAAAAGACAAAATCATCGGTTTGCGGGCCGAACCCGGTACAGCCTCTTTTCCGTTCCTTTTCCCGGTCATTGCCCAGACGGGCAAGGTAGTCCTCTACGGAATCGGGGCTGTCGGAGCGGTACACTGTCTTCAGTCGGGGCGAACCCAGCAATTCATTGACTTTGGCACAAACAGTTTCGGCGCATTGTTTGCGGGCGGGGAGAAGTCGTGCCGCATTTTCCGCCAGTTCCTGCTCAAAAGCCGCAGCAATGGCAAGGTTGGCCGCCGGATTGCGTAAAACAGCATTCCGCCGGGCCAGAGCGGCGCCGTAACGCTGAAGAGCTGTCAGATAATCCGGTTCTGTAACGGAGAGATACATATCAAAAAAGCGTCTGCGATACGAGGAACCGCCAGCGGTGATCTCCCGGTCTTCCGGCGTGAACGCCACAGCCCGGAATTCCCGGATGAATTCGCTGGATTTTGGGACGGATACGCCGTCGATACGCAGGTGGCGGCGGTTGCCGTGCCACTGTTCCACCTCCAGTGTTTCCGGGTAATTTTCTTTGCGGATGCGCCCGGAAATGCGGAAGCCTTTTGCTCCGATCCGCACCAGATCCCGGACGGATGCCGTGCGGAACGAGCGCAGGATGCTTAAAAAATGGATCGCTTCAAGGATATTGCTTTTCCCGACACCGTTACGCCCGCAAAGGACGATCTCCCGGCTGGAAAATTCCCATTTCCGCTGTTCATAATTGCGGAATTGATGCAACTCCAGAGAGTCGATCCGCACTGATGTTACCTCGCAAAAACAATGGTCCGGCGGCCGGTAATGATCACCCGGTGTTCCAGATGGGCACGGACGGCACGGGTCAGGACACGGCGTTCAATATCTTTGCCGATCTGTTTAAGATCGTCCGGGCTGGCTTCGTGGGTGATGCGTTCCACATCCTGTTCGATAATGGGGCCTTCATCCAGTTCCGGCGTGGCGTAGTGCGCTGTGGCACCGATCATTTTTACACCCCGCTGCCATGCACGCATGTAGGGATTGCCCCCCTGAAAGGCGGGGAGAAAGGCGTGGTGGATATTGATGATCCTGTTCTGATACTGTTCAATAAAGGATTCCGAAAGGATTCGCATGTAGCGGGCCAGTACCACCAGATCGATCTTATGCTGCTGGAGGATCTCCAGAACCGCCTTTTCCTGTTCCAGACTGCGGCCTTCCTCCACCGGACAGCAGAAAAAGGGGATGTTGAACATATCCGCCACATGTTCCAGTTCCGGATGGTTGCCCAGAACCAGCGGCACTTCGCAGGGAAGATCCCCTTCCCGGACATGGGCAAGCAGGTCATACAGGCAGTGGGATGTTTTGGAAACAAGGATCGCCATACGGCAGCGGTCATCACTGAAATGGAGAGAATATTTCAGATTCATCCGGGCGGCCACTTCCGCAAAGGCATCAGACAATGCCCGGCGGGTCATGCAGTCCTTTTCCATATCGATCACGACCCGCATGTAGTAGCGGTTTTCCCGCATATCACTGTATTGCTTACACTCCAGCACGTTGAAGGCGTTCCCCGCAAAAAATGCGGAGATCTCCGCAAGGATCCCTTTGCGGTCTTCGGTCTGGATCAAAAAACAAGCCTGTTTTGCCATAATGGAAAAATCCTGTGTTGTAAATCGTGTTATCTCTTGCCGGCGAGTTCGCAGATCGCCAGAAAAATTTCTTCAACGGATGCCATTCTGCCGACACCATCTGCGCCGCACGCCACTCTGCCTTTTGCGGGCCCCGCAAAATGGACGCCTCTTGATTGCAGGATACGGACATTTTCCTGCACTGCCGGGTGACTCCACATGGCAGGATTCATGGCCGGTGCCAGCAATGCGGGGCAATGCATGGAAATGGCAAAGGTACTCAAGGCATCATCGGCAAGCCCGTGAGCATATTTTGCCAGAAAATTGGCGGTGCAGGGGGCAACAACAAAAAGTTTGGTTTCCTGTGCCACAGCCACATGTTCCGGTTTCCAGTCTGCGTGTTCCCACAGCTGGGTGATCACCGGGCGGCGGGAAAGGGTCTGAAAGGTCAGCGGAGCCACGAATTTTGTGGCATTTTCCGTCATCACCACCTGTACCTGAAAACCTTTTTGCGTCAGTTTACTGCAGAGATCCGCCGCTTTGTAGGCGGCGATCCCGCCAGTGACGCCCAATGTGATCACAACCGGTTCACTCATGAGAACAACTCCTGATCCTGACGGGGCGTTTTCAGCCGGAAACTGCGGAACAGTGCCGCCAGATCCGCCGCCGCAACATCCAAATCGTCATTGATTACCAGATATCCGTACTGCTTCCAGTAAGAAAGTTCTCTGCGGGCACCCGCCAGACGCAGAAGGATCTGTTCTTCGCTGTCTGTGGCACGGCCCCGCAGACGGGTTTCCAGAACTTCCACCGAGGGCGGCCCGATGAAAACAAACTCACAAACCGCCTGCAATGCCGGATCTTTGGCGGCGGCTTCCTTGATCTGCATGGCGCCCTGAACATCAATATCCAGCACGACATCGATCCCCCGGGAGACCCGGTCAAAAACTTCACTGCGGAGAGTGCCGTACCGCCGGGCAAAAACACCGGCGTGTTCCAGAAAATCCCCGGCTTCAACATGCCGGAGAAATGCTTCATCACTCAAAAAATGGTAATGGACATGATCCGTCTCACCGGTTCTGGGCGGACGGGTGGTGCAGGATACCGAAAATTCCAATTCCGGCATCATGCGGCGAACGGCCGCAACCAGCGTGGACTTGCCTACGCCGCTGGGCCCCGAAAGAATAATTGCTGTACCTGTCTTTTTCATACAGAAAATATAGCACAGATCAGGATTTTTTCAACAAAAAGAACTGCCGGAACATGTTTTTATTGGCTGTGTACTAAACATAGACTGATTTCTGACAAGTGATTTTTATTTTCACCCGACATCTTTTTATTTTCAACAATTTTGTTGCGCTTTTTTGCTTTTGAGGCGGGTAGCACCCGTCTCCGCTACGCTACGCCGTGGCAAGCCCGTCTCCGCTGCGCTACGCCGTGGCAAGCCCGTCTCCGCTACGCTACGCCGTGGCAAGCACACAGTCATGCAGCCGGCTGTCGCTTCGCTCCCGAGCCTCCGGAAGACTGGCAAAGCACATTGCGCAATGCACAGGGTGGGGACAAAGAAACCATGAATACTGCGAATACCGGGAATTCTGTAAATGGTCTATGGCAACCTGTGAGCCATGTGCTTTAAAAATTCCGGAGTGCATGGCACACTCTGCACCCTGTGCCAATCGTCCGACAAGTCCGACACGTCCGACCTGTCCGACATTCTTTGCCCCCAGTCTCGGCATTGCGCAATGCGCTCTGCCAGCCGGTGGGAATGTGCTTTGTTCTCAGGTGAACACCATGCACATGGCGCAGGAGTGAGGCACTTGGCTGGCAGGGCACGCAGCCATGTGCTATGGAATTTCCGGGGCACAGGGCACCCACACAGCCCTGTGCCAATCGTCCGTACAAGTCCGTACAAGTCCGTACAAGTCCGTATTCCCTTGCCCGCACCCTGTGCCTTGCACAATGTGCTTTGCCAGTCTTCCGGAGGCTCGAGAGCCCGTCAGGGCGACAGCCGACAGTCCCCGAGCGGCACGTTTGCCGCAAAAGGTTTTTCCTTCCCCCCTGCCGGCAAGGTGCCGCATAAAAAACATTAGTACAGGGCCATTTTATTTACTTCTGCCACAGACCGTGAACATTGCACCATGCCCGGGCTTGGGTGTGTTCGTCATAGGGGACGGGGAAACGGACTTGCGGCTCATCTCCCGGCTTCAATTCCCCGCGGATGATTTTGCCGCAGGGAAGAAGCAGTTCCACCCAGCCGATAAAATGACTTGCTTCCATGGGGTGCGGCGCACTGCCAATGGTAACGACTGTACAGCAGCCGTCTGCCTTGATCACCGGGACATGTTTTTCCTGTGAGGCATCCACGGTATTGGGTTTTTGCAGTTGCATGGCTTTGCCGCAGCAGACCAGTTCTCCAGCGCCCGGCTCCACCACTTCAACGATGTTCCCGCACACTGCACACATGTAGATTTGATTTTTTTCCGTCATGATCTTCCTCCTTTTTTTCCAGATTCTGACGACACTCCGGGCATATTCCCGCCCACTCTATAAAAACTCCGTCACACCCCAGTGACGGCAGCAGATCCTGAAAAAGCTTGTCCAGTTTCGGCAGAACTTTTGCCCGCAGATCCACGATTCTGCCGCAGGTTTTACAGCGCAGATGATGGTGCGGCTCGGTATGACCGTCAAACCGTTTCTGTCTGCCTGTAAGTTCCAGTTTGCGGATCATGCCCCGCTGTGCCATATCTTCCAGATTACGGTACACGGTGCCGAGGCTGATTTGCGGGACTTTGTGGCGCAGAACACTGTATAATTCGTCTGCTGTAGGATGATTTCTGGTACTCCTCAACTCATTGAGGATCGCTTCCCGCTGGATCGTTTTATTCATTTCTCCCCCTCCTTCTTTTGAAATAAAAACAAATCAAAACGCAGCGATAATGTTTTTCTGTTTTCCCCCGCCACAAAATACCACGGTTCCGGAGGTTGTCAAATCAGGAAAAAAGAAAAAGAGAAAATTTTTCAGCGGGTTTTCCGCAGAAGATGGGCATAAGCTCCATCGTGGCGGTCATTCGGGAAGAGCTGACGGGAACCGCCGTCACGGAATTCCGGGTGTTGTGCCAGAAATTCCGCACAGCGTCCGGCATTTTCTTCCGGATCGATGGAGCATGTACTGTAAAGAAGCTGCCCCCCGGGGGCGACCCGTTTGGCGGCCTCTTCCAGCAAGTGCAGCTGGAGATCCCGGAGATCCCCGATCGTGTTTTCCCGGAAACGCCACAAGGCATCCGGGCGGCGGCGGAAAACGCCGGTATTGGAGCAGGGAACATCCGCCAGAACAAGGTCAAAATCCTTCCAGTGTTCCGGCAGTTTTTCCGGGGGCAGGGCGGGCGTGGGGAAGTCCCACCCCCGGCGGATGAAGTTTTCCCGTGTCAGTTTCTGGCGGTTTTCGGAACGGTCCGCCGCTACCAGCAAACTTCCGGAGGGCATCAGTTCTGCAAGCATCAGCGACTTTCCGCCGGGGGCTGCACAAATATCCAGTGCCCGCCGGACTTTGGAAAAGTCTGCCAGCGTTACAGCCAGAGCTGCCGCCGGATCCTGAATATACCATTTCCCCGAGGTCCACCCGGGAGATGCCAGCACATGGGCAAGATTTTCCGTCCGGCAGAATTGGAAAGGACACCCTTCAAATGGTTCCGGCAGTTTTTCCGAATGCAGTTGAGCCAGTTCTTCATCATCCGGAAGATTGTTTCCCGTACAGCGGAAAACGGCATCCGGCTTGCTGATAAATGCCTGTGCCAGAGAAGCCACTTGTTCCGGGGTGTAGATCTTCTGCCAGTGTTTTAATACGGGATCCGGCAGAATATCTTCCGGTGCAGTAACTTCCGGGAGAGTGCATGTTGTTGTTTTCCGGAGAACCGCATTGACAAATCCGGCGGCTTTCGGGTGGATTTTTTTCCGGCAGTGATCCACCGCCACATTCACGGCAGATTCTCCGGCGATCCCGTTACAGTAAAAGATTTGCGCCGCAGTCACTTCCAGCAGATCCATCACCCTTTTTTCCGGCGCACGGCGGACGAACTGCCGCAGAAGCCTGTCAATACTTTTCCGGTTGCGGAAAAGGGCAAAAAGAACAAAGCCCACCGCATTCCGGCAATTGTCCGGGGTCCTGTCCAGAAAATCATCCAGACTTCTGCCGTTTTCGGTCCATTCCAGCCCATGGAGGGCGGTTTGCAGAATATGTCCTGCTGTCCCCTGCATCAGTCGCCCAGATATTTCCCGGGAATGAGGTAATTGCAGATCATATCCCGGATGGAGTCTTTCAAGCTGCCGACTTCCGCGGTATATCCGGCGGCACGCAGTTTGCCGATTTCCGTGCAGGTGTAATACTGGTAACGGTCCCGCAGACTTTCCGGCATATCGATATAACGGATATTCACCGGTTTTCCCAGTGCTTCAAATGCCGCCGTTGCCAGAGCGTTCCATGTTTCCGCTCTGCCGGAACCGATGTTGTAGAGCCCGGTGGCTCCGCAGTCAAACAGATGCAATACCATGGCCACGGCATCTTTTACATAGAGGAAGTCCCGCATGAATTCCCCGTCCGCATAGTCCGGGTGATAGGATTTGAAAAGTTCCATGGTTCCCGTGGCGGTGATCTGTTCATACGCCCGGAGTACCACGCTCCGCATATTGGCTTTGTGCCGTTCGTTGGGGCCGTACACATTGGAGAATTTACAGCCGAAGATCCGGGAAAGCATCCCGTGTTCCTTGGCGTAACGGTCAAACATCTGCTTGGAATATCCGTACATGTTCAACGGGCGCAGCGATTCAATGGCAGATTCATCATCTTTATAGCCCAACGATCCATCGCCGTAAGTGGCGCAGCTGGAGGCGTACATCATCCGGATATTGCGGTCACAGGCGAATTGCGCCAGCATTTTGGTATAGCCGAAATTGTTGACAGCCAGATAGGTGGCATCCCGTTCCGTGGTGGCGGAACACGCCCCCAGGTGGAAAATGCCTTCCATGGCGGCGTTATCAAAATCGCCCTGCTGCAGACGGGCGGCAAATTCATCCCGCTCCATGTAATCTGTGTACTGCAAAGAAGCCAGATTTTTCCATTTTTCCGAGGTGCCCAGATGATCCACCACCAGAATGTCCCGGATGCCCCGCTGATTCAAGCCCCAGACCATTGCACTGCCGATGAGTCCGGCGCCGCCTGTTACAATATACATAACTCAATCCTTTTTTATTTCATGGCACTCCCGGTGGAAACCATTCCGCCGGAAGGTTTGGTCAGGGGACCATCCAGTCTCAGCAGTCTTGCTGTAACGCTGAAATTGCTGTCATGCTTTTTCTTATTGTCATCATATTCCGTTTCATACACATACTCTGCTGCGATTTCAAGACAGTGGAACTGACGGACAAGACTGAATTTGTGTGTAGGTGCAAAGCCGTCCACAAAATCGTAGTCCAATGTGTAGGCGGCAAAGGTCCGGCGGTCCGGCGTGATCGGCACCCGGAGACCGAAAGAGAGCGACTGGGTATTATCTGAATAGAACTGATCAAAGATCCGGCCGGATTCCAGATCCGTAAGAGTGCTGCCCATGGAATAGGTACTGCGGCTCCGGTAGGGGTTCTGGTATTGATAAGTGAAATTCAGCGTTACATCTTCGATGGGCTCATACTGTACCGAGAAATTCAGTCGGCTGAGACAATCGATATCCAGACCCGGACGGCCCACATTGCGGCCGTTGCGGATCACGTCCCGCATGGAATCCAGCTGACTGTCGCTGGGGGACAGGGCAAAGGAGGTGGACAGCGTCAAGCCCCGGACGGGGTTCATAACAATATCGGTACAGAAGTTACCGAGATCACTGTACCCTTTTTCATGTTCCAGAAAAAGATCCCAGTAGTTTTCCATGACAAAATAGTTGACCAGCTGATTTCCCCGGCGGGTCTGCAGACGGTTGATAAGCCCCAGCCGCACAAAATTCTGTTCCTCGATCCGGTCAATGTCATCAAAATAATACAGATAATCCCGGTTGACGGACGGTCTGGGGATATAGGTGTAATTGATGTAAGGAATGATCACATGGCGCAATCCATCCAGATCCAGCCAGTAATTCCGGACATCCTGCCATGAGCGGGAAATTTTGGTATTGGCCTGAATACCCACTTCCCCTACAAAACGGACCCGGCTGCCGCCGTCATCATCGTAATCTTTCCGGACTTTGTGCGGTTTCCCGTAATTCGGATCATTGGAAGCAAGGATCGCCAACAGGTCATCTTCGTTGATTTTCTGATCGGAACTGTTGCTGTATGCGGTCATACGGATACCCACCCGCGGGACGATGGTAATGAAATCCAGCGCAATGGGATAATACAGAAAATGAGCCGTATCAAAACGGGCTGATTCGTATTCAAGCGGTGCGTCATATCTTGGCAAATCGTTAAAATCACGCCATTTGCGCTTGAAATAACCAAAACTTGTTTCACTCTGGAAATAAATGTTTGTATCCAGAATTTCCTGCCGGTGCACATCCAGCCGGGCGGTCGGCAACTGTTCAACTGTGTTAAAGAAATCATTGACCTGCGGCCGGAAATAGATGGAGGCGGCAAAGTTCTCAAACTGCCGCTCCAATGCCGCAAAGGTTACCGGACGGGGCATGCTTGAATTGTAGAACGCATCAAAGTCTTCGTTGAAAAATTCGTCGCTCATATATTCAAAATGACCGCGGAAATCCAAATCCGGCGTAATGTGCGAAACATTGCTGATGCGGAAATCGTACCGGTAATGCGGAATGGAAATTCCTGCATCTCTCACATCGTCTTCATCCTGGGACTCGTACTGTCTCTTGTCGTAAATATTGTAGAAAGAATATTCCGTTTGGGAATTTTCAAACAGCACACTGCCTCTTAAGCCTGCCCCGAAGCCCCGTTTTTCCAGCCAATCGCTCCGCAAACGGATAGCGGCATAGGGATAATCGGATAACTCAAATTTTTTGGAGAGAGAGATGTAATTTCCAAAATCACTGCTTTCTCCGTATTGGATCTGAAACAGTCCCAGCGTTTCACTTTTGGGTTTGTAGAAATAGGGCAGCCACAAAAAAGGGACGCCATAAGCCCGTATCAGACAGTTTTTCGCCGTCAGAGAGTATTCATTATAATCCTTTTGAATCCAGTCTTTCCCGGTCAATTCCGTATTATACGGCCGGATTTCCGCTTCCCCGCAGGAGATGGAATAGTGGGCATTATTACTTTCCATGTAGTTGCATCCGGAAATGGTGGCATCTTGCAGTTTGATGATGCCGTTTGCCATTCTCCGCCCGGATTTGACTTCCGCCGTCAGATCGGGCATGGCGATCCTGGCGTTGGAAAACTGGAAATAGCCGGTAAGAAGATTGCCGGACATGGCGGAGGCTGTAATAGATGCTCCGATCCGCTGATATTTTACCTGTACTTCCTGATACCCGTAAATATCGGTGGACACTTTATCGATTTGATAAGTGATACCTGCCACATCTTCAAATTGAGCCAGTTCACCGGGTTTGACAGTTTTTGTCTGCTCTGTTTTCTGGTAGATCCGCAAATTTCCCCGGGCATCAAAATCCCGGTTTTTAATGTTGATAACAACTTGATCCGCATAGAGATCGTATGCGTCCGCCGGCAGAAATACATTTCCTTTTACAACCAAGTTATCCCCGGTAAGACTCCAGTGATCCGCCTTGATCATTTTAAAGTCAACCGCCTTCATTTTGAATCTGTTGACATCTACTTTCTGGACAGATCCGGTCGGGCGGTCCGACCCGGAAGCCGCTTGAGCTGACTGGAGGACGATTGCCGCAGTCATCATCGCAAAAAAAAGTTTGCAGGCAGTTTTTGTCATGACAATATTTTCTTTCCAAGTATAAAAAATCACACTATACTATACTCCGGAAACAGGTAAATTGCAAGTTTTGACCATAGAAAAAGATTGCAGTTCCGGGATTTTATGTTTTTTGAACCTTTTCCCGGACGCAGGAAATCCAAACTTTTTTGCGGCAATATCTGCCGGATTTTTCAAAACCTTTGCAGAGACCGTTACTTTCCGGTAACAGCCGGCATATCCTGCCTGTTGATTCTGCCCGTGAAGGTCATGAGGACCGTCATCAAAATAAAGAGAATGACAGATCCGGCAAGGAGTGCGTAATCTTCCAGCCGGAGGATCACATAGATCGCCGCATAAGAAATCCCTACCGAAAAGACCATGCCCAGCGCAGCGGAGAGCTTCCGGTAAATCAGGCCGCTGTAAAATCCGCCCAGAGCCGCCACTGCCGCCGCTGAAATAAGGTACGCAGTTCCGAAAGAACTGTGTTCACTGATGGCAAGGGTAAGCGTATAAAAAAGCACCAAAGACAACGCCGCAATAAAATACTGGAGGGGATGCACCCATACCCGGGAGAGTTTTTCAGCAATAAGCATGGCCATCAGGACGATGATGAAGACCAGAATGGCATACTCCACTGCCCGGTTGACCTGTGCGTAACTGTCCGCCACTTTCTTCAATGTCACCCCGGCGGAACGGTTGAAATGGCTGGTGCCGAAATGGGATCCTTTGTCCGGGAACTGGAATTTTTCCATATTGCCGACCCAGGAAGCCGGAAGATCCCGGTTGAATTCACTGACAGACCACTTGGCGGAGAACCCTTTTTCCGAAACAGTTCTTTCCGTCGGCAGAAATGCGCCGCAGAAACTTGGCGACGGCCAGGAACTCTGCAGTTGGAGTGTCGTCTGTCTGCCCGCCATGGAAAACAGGAGTTCCCGGCAGCCGTTGAGGTCAAACGAAATGTCAAATTTGCCGTCAGACGCCTGTTTCAACGGGACGGAGAAGCCGCCGGGCACAGGGGCTTTGGCAGCGATCCCCGGTTCCGGCATGATGATTTTGCCATGAAAAGAACTTTGGATGGCGGAAAGCCCCGTCAGATCGGCGATCCCCACGATCAAGCGGCTTTTTTCCGGGTGAAGCTGCCAATTTTCCACTTCTTTCGGGAATTGGATATTGCCGGAAAGGGTGATGTGCGAGCGGTACAGAACCACTTCATAAATCCCACGGTAACGCATCTCCGGGATCAATTCCCCTGTGATTTGGAGTTCCTGCGGAACAGCAAAATAAGTGGAGTACTCTGTTGCAACGGTTTCTTTAACGGTTTTTCCCTCTTTTTCCGTGCGTTTTACAAGGCGGCTTACGGGGATGGCAAGGAGCGGCCCGGAAACTTTCTGGCGGGAACCCCACTTGGAAGCGATTTCATTTTCCACATCCCGGGCAAGGTTCTGCCGCCGGGAGATCAAGCCATCCACCATCAGCACGGGGATTTGGCAGAGCAGTACCACGAGGGCGATCATAATAATCTTGGCAGTAAATGATTTACGGCAATTTTTGACCATTTCCGAATAGGGGATCCCCGGTTGGGTACTGTTGTTCATAAAAGGCCTCCAAAGCTTGCTGGGTTAAAAGAAAAGGGAACCTTGGAAATATAGTGCAAAAAGAAAATATTGCAAGTTTTTACAAAAGGCTGTGTACTAAACAATGACTGATTTTTCTATATAGCAATTTATTTGCTATGCACCTGGTCTCTGCGAGGCTGGGTTCCGCGTGCTGAACGCACGCAGAACCGCAAGGCCCCGGAAAAAATCGCAAGCTGATTGC
>JAFTIA010000085.1 GCA_017457105.1 Lentisphaeria bacterium
GCAATCAGCTTGCGATTTTTTCCGGGGCCTTGCGGTTCTGCGTGCGTTCAGCACGCGGAACCCAGCCTCGCAGAGACCAGGTGCATAGCAAATAAATTGCTATATAGAAAAATCAGTCATTGTTTAGTACACAGCCTTTTGCTTTAGAAGGTGTGCATGTTGTAAAGCGTGTGGTAATACCCCGCTTTTGCCAGCAGTTCAGTGTGACTGCCCTGCTCCACGATCCTGCCACGCCGCATACAGGCAATACGGTCCACGCCCCGCACCGTGGAAAGACGGTGAGCGATGATCAATGTTGTTCTGCCGCCGCACAAACGCTCCATGGCCTGCCGGATGGATTCTTCGGACTCATTATCCAGAGAAGATGTTGCCTCATCAAAAATCAGGATCGCAGGATTTTTCAAAAACACCCGGGCGATGGAAATACGCTGTTTCTGACCTCCTGAAAGACGGACACCGTGTTCGCCCACTTTGGCATCCAGCCCTTCGGGCAGGGAATCCACAAACTCTGCCAGGTTGGCATTTTCAACAGCCGCCCGCAGTTCAGATTCCGTGGCATCCGGTCTGCCGAAAAGAATGTTTTCCCGGATCGTAGAGTCAAATAAAAACGGTGCTTGCCGGACAATGCCGATCTTCTGCCGCAAATCCTTTAAATCCAGTTCCCGGACATCGTATCCATCCAGCCGGACACAGCCTTGTTGAACATCGTAAAAACGGGGGATCAATGCCGCAAGCGTGGATTTTCCCGCACCGGACTCTCCCACAAGTGCCATGGATTTTCCGGCTTCCAATTCCAGGGAAACATCCTGCAAAACAGGCTCCCGGTCTTCTGCCATGGCAGGATAACGGAACGAAACCCCCTCCAGCAAAATCCTTCCATCAGCCCGCGTCAACCGTACAGGCGACTCTGCCGCAGGTACTTCCGGCGTTTCCGCCAGAACTTCCGTGAAACGCTCAAAAGCCGCAAATCCCTGCTGAAACTGTTCACAAAAATTGATCATCCGGAAAATCGGCATGGTAAAGTAACGGGCATACATCATAAATACCAGCACTTCCGGCAATGTCGCCCGTTCAAAATAAATCAAAATCGCACCTGCCGCAATGAAAATCAGGGAATACCCCTCGATCATAAAAGACATGCCTGCGTGAAAACTCCCAAGCGTGGCAAACACGCCCTCACGCACCGTACAGAAAGTACGGTTGATCGTTCCGAACCGGGCAGTTTCCTCTTTTTCCCGGCAGAACCCTTTGACCTCCCGGATCCCCTGAATGGAGTTTTCCACCTGACTGTTCAATTCTCCCGTCTTGCGCCGGACCGCCCGGAATCCCCGGTGCATCCTGCCCTGAAAAACCGCCCCCCAGAGAATAATGAACGGCAAGGGAATCAATGCGGCAAGCATCATCATGGGATTTAAGGAAAGCATGACCGTGACAGCCCCCGTCATGGTCAGCAAAGCAAGAAGCAGATCTTCCGGACAGTGATGTGCCACTTCCGTGATCTGCATCAAATCATTGGAAAGTCGGGACATGATCTGCCCCGTCGGCGTTTTATCAAAATAACCGAACGGCAGTTTTTGCAGATGCTCAAACAAATCCTGCCGCATATCCGCCTCCATTCTCGCACCCAAAGCATGTCCCCAGCGGGTGGAAATGTAGCCGGTAAACGAAATCAGGATCAGAAGAACAAACAATACGCCGGAAGCGGCAAGGATCTTCCCCAACGCCATCTCCGGCAGGTAAACCTGAAATACCTGATAAACCACCAGAGGCATAACAACCGTAAGGGCGGAATTCACCACTCCGGCTGCCATGTCCAGGGCAAAAAGTTTCCGGTGCGGACGGTAATATGCAAGAAACCTGCCGATATTTTTCCGGACCGCACGCCAGTTCAGGGGCGGCGGTTCCTCCATAGACATCCGCATTCCCGGAGGCATGGTCGATCAGGGCTCCATGTTGCCGGGAGTATGACGGTGCTGCATACTCCGGTCATAGTAGTGATCCCAGAGTTCGATATCAAACTCTTTGATCATATCTTCGGAAGTAATGCTTTCGTGTTCACTTGTCACCAGAACAGCCCCGACATACCCGGGATCGTACACGGTCACCATAGGACCGTATTTCTTGCGCATTTCATGGAGTTTGCCCCAGTTTTCATCCAAATGCACCACCTGATAATCAAGATTTACCGAACTGGAGATCCACGGATAATAGTTGGTGGAATGCGCCACAGTGTCCCCCAGAGGATTAACAATGTTATTCTGCGCTCCGGCAATGGAACCCACAAAATAACTGCGGCAGTGATACGCCCAGTATCCCTGCATCAGCCCCCCGTGATACATAGAACTGAAAATAATCAGATCCGGCCGCTGAACTGCGTATTTTTCCAGGATTTCATGAAAATTCAGGTCAAAACAGATAGCCATACAAACTCTGCCGAAATCCGTTTCAATGACCGGAGCATCTTTCCCGGCAAGGATGCCGCCCTTTGTCGTTTCCGCAGGAACAACATGATTTTTGTTGTAGATCCCTGCCACATTGCCGGAACGATCCAAAAGCTGGGTGGAGTTGCGGTAAGTCCCGTCATCCAATTTGCGGGCGGCAGAATAGGCAATATAGCAGTTGTTTTTCTTTGCCGCATCAGCAAAGAAATCCCGCATCTGATCCCCGCGGTATTCGTAATAGGCTTTCCGTTCATCGATCGTATGTTCCGGGAAGCGGTCGCAGGCTTCCGGCACTACGATCAAATCCGGTTTGTCCGGCAAAACAATATCAAGCCAGGTCTGCCAATGTTTTTTCATTGTTTCCACTGCGGCGGCACCGTGCGGCACACATTCCCCACTGGGGGAGCAATACGGGCGAGGCCCCAGAGAACTGATGGTGATTCTGCGTCTTGCTTTCATAATCAAACCCTTTCTTTATAACGACCGACATTCCGGTGCTTTTACTTATGATTCTTTTCCGGCACAAGATTCCGCAGCGGGATCCGGTAGCCGCAACCGATTTCCACATTTCCGTCAAATCCCCGTTCACCACTGATGGCAGGCCGGAACAACCCGCTTTTTTCCAGAACGAACGGAACAGCTTTTGCCGGACGACCCTCGCCGGAAATTCGCAACAGAACACCATTTTTACGGCGTATCAACCGCAACGCCAGCGTGTTAAATTGAAACTCCCGGAATGCGGCAGTTGTAAATGCCAGAGCATTCATATCAAATTCTTTCTTCGGAAGCAATCGGTATTTCTCCATTCCCGCCAGCGCAAGAGAACCGGCTCCATCACTTTTCAAATCGCCCTTCTCCACTTGAAACGCCTCATTCAGCGACACTGTCCCCGAAAATTTGCCATGAACAGCATCCTGCCAGCCGCTTATCGGCAAAAGCCCCGCAAGCTGTATCCCCTTTACCTGAAACTCACCGTCACGGAGATATTTCCAATGGCCGCCCCATGCATCCCAACGGGCATTTTTCAAAATCATCTGCTGCTTCTCTGTACGAAACTGCAATTCTCCATCCGAACACTCCCTGGAAACAGAAGTTAAACGGCGGAACAAAAGCTGTGCATCTGCAATATTCCCCCCCCCCGGGTCAATCGGCCCGGGAGGCTCCTGCA
>JAFTIA010000012.1 GCA_017457105.1 Lentisphaeria bacterium
CGGTGCCACTCGGCAGCCCCCAATATTTTGGGGGCTGTCGCTGCACCGCTGTGCAGCGATTCCCTCCCTAGGCCCCTGCGCGCTCGGCACCGAAGGGCCTCGCCCCGTGTGTTAGAGAAGGCACAGGGATGTTCTGCCCCCTGTATCGGCATTGCACAACTGGAGGCTCGAGAGGGCGCAAGCCCGACAGCCGACTACATGCCAGCGGGCTTGCCACGCCGGAGCCAAGCGGAGGCGGGAGGCTCGAGAGCCCGTCAGGGCGACAGCCGACCACTTCGGAGCGGCACGTTTGCCGCTGCCCGCCCGCAAGCCATTTTGTCTCATTTTGTGCCAATGCCGTGACAAAACGGCACGAACCCGTGCCAAATAATACGATATTCCCGCCCCGGAACACTTTTGGCACGCTTGTTGCTTATTTCTTTTCAGGAACCAAACAACAAGGAGGTGGATTTATGAAGTATGCAGAACGTTTTGGGATGGTCCCGCAATCCTGGTGGGGGAATACGGTTACGGAAATGCTGAATGATCTGGCGCATCCGATGCGCCGGTCAGGGTATTACGAACTCCCCCGGATGCTTGTCCGGGAAACGGACAACGGCTACGAACTCCGTGCCGCTTTGCCGGGCTATGATCCGGAAAGCATCCAGGCGGAAGTCACCGGTGATTTCCTCACGCTCCGGGCGGAACGCAAGGCCGTGGAACCGGCGGAAAAGACCCGCTGTATCCACCGGGAACGCCGGGCGGAACATGTGGAGGAAACCATTCAGCTCCCCGCAAGAGTGGATGCCGCCAAAGTGCAGGCGCGATACGCAGATGGTATTCTGACGATCACGCTCCCCCGGGAAACCCCCGCCGCACCGGAAAACATCCGTATCACCATTGAACGCTGAAGAAGAAAGGAGTTTATCATGGAAAAGATCATGGAAAAAAGCAAAAATACTGTGCAGACCACTCCTGCGTGCGATATTATGGAAGAAAACGGCTCGGTCCGGCTTCTGATGGATCTTCCGGGGGTGAAGGCGGACGATTTGAATATTGAAGTCAAATCCCGTCAGCTCCGGATCTCCGGCACCATGCAGGATCTGTGGCAGGGCAATCAGGTGGAGTTCCGACGCAGTTTCAATCTCTCTGAAGACATCGATACTGCCCGGATCGCCGCAAAACTGAAAGACGGCGTCCTTGCCCTCACACTGCCGAAAGTTCCGTCAGCCCAGGTGCATAAAATCGCCATCACCCGGGATTGATCCCGGGAATATTCCCGCCCCCTGCCAGGCAGGGGGCATCCGCCGGCAGGGCGCATGGCGGGGGGGGCTGTTGGCTGGCGGGGAGCTTTGCGCAATGCACAGGGTGGGGGCTAACCCGACTATGAATACTATGAATACTGGAAATACTATAGATGGGCTGTGGCATACTGTGAGCCATGTGCTCCGGAAATTCAAGAGCACATTCCCACTGGCTGGCAGAGCGCATGGCGCAATGCACAGGGTGGGGGCTAACCCGACTATGAATA
>JAFTIA010000086.1 GCA_017457105.1 Lentisphaeria bacterium
CGTATTCAACCAAAGATCTGCTCAAGGCCCACAAGGTGATGATGACCGCTTTGATCGATGAACCGGGCAAGTTCAGAAGCGGCGGTGTAGGCGTTTTTGACGGAAAGAAAGCTGTCCACATTGCTCCGCCTGCAGAATTTGTTCCCGGACAGATCAAAGACCTTTTTAAATGGCTGAAGTCGGCTCCCGATCATCTGCTGATAAAAAGTTGTGTATTCCATTATGAATTTGAATTCATCCATCCCTTTGCTGATGGTAACGGTCGCTTGGGGAGACTGTGGCAATCGCTGATTTTGACAAAACTGCATCCCTTGTTTCAACATTTGCCCATAGAAACGATGGTGCATGATAGGCAAATGGAATATTACCGGGCGATCAATGCCAGCAGTGCAAAAAATGATTGCGGAATTTTCGTTGACTTTATGCTTAACGAAATCTTGAACGCCCTGAAACAACACACCTCTGAATCCTCGATTGAAACCGATAATCCGGTCTTGGATTTCATTCTCCATCACCCCGGCAGCCGTGCCAATCAAATTTCCACGGCATTGAACATCCCCTTGCGTACACTTCAACGTGAATTAAGCCGCCTCAAAGCCTCCGGTCAAATTACATTCCGCGGTGCCCCAAAAAACGGCGGGTATTTTGTGAAGTAAGAAAAACAGAACTGAATCGTAATATCAATTTTACAAATTAACTTGATCTTACTTGAAAGTAAGATCTTTTTCAAAAAAAGATTCAATATCTGCAAACGTCAAATTTTTTATATCATAGATTTTTGATCTTTTATGAACAAATATATTTTTTACATAATCATCTGAATCTATAAGCTTTCCATCCTCAAAATAAATGACCTTGTTTTCACCCGTGATGGTAATGTAATTTATACGAATGTAATCTTTTTTATCAATGCTATAAGAACAGCTTTTTTTATTTTTCAGCATTTCTATTGTGAGATCAAGCAAACATTTATTGTTATTTTTTCCAATAGCTGAGTATATATTATTCTTCAGATTACTCGTTTTAAAATGAGAATCCCAATATCCAAAAATTGGAATACGAACCTTTGTAGTAGTGCCGGTACCATAAGAAAAACGTGATATTTCAAGAATGGATTCGATACTTATATTGGGTTGTGATATCAATGAGGTGCCAATATTTGAAATATTAATTTGTTCTGTATTGTTATCTTTATCGATGAAAGAATATGAAATTTGAAAAATTGGAATAAAATCTTGTTTCCGTAAATTGTACAAGTTTTTTTCCAATATACAGGAATATATAGAAAGACAAATAGAGATAAAACCGACGATTACTGCAGTTAATGCGGAAACGGCGTTCGCATTAGTTTGCAACCATGTCTCACCTTTTTTCATATTTTTCATATTTTTACATCTCATTTTACATTATTGATAATCCTATCCGATATAAAATAGCATGTCTAAAATAATAATTCAAATTTTGTTCCCCAAATGTTTTTACTTATATATCACTATAGTGAGATAAGCTTACGATCAATATAAGCCCTGTCGGTTCTTCGGAATCGGCGGGGCTTTTTGTCTTTAAACTCTAACAAACTCATGGAGGTAAAAATGAGAATTGAAAAACAAATATTGAATGATGCCCTGCGGGTGTTGGGCAAGGTGGTGTGCCAAACTTCACCGGTGGAGTTGTACCGCCCGGTACGGTTTGTTGGTGATGAGAACGACATCTGGGCGATGGTTACGGACGGTGTGGAAACGGTTTCGGTGGCGGTGGATGCTTTCACTGATGCGGAAATCGATTTCTGCGTACCGTTCAAGGAGCTGAAAGATTTGGTCAGGATGGGGCGTTCTGAAACGATCGAATTGACTGGAAAGTTTATTGAGTTTCCAGGAGGTAAAGCTCATATCGTGACACAAACCCGTGGTACGACAACGCTTCTCGGTGCAGAAGCTGGCGGCTATGTTGCTGCGGCAACCGGAGGTAAAGCTGGAGCTGCTGTCGGATCATTGATTTGTCCTGGCTTCGGAACTGTCGTTGGAGGTGTTCTCGGAATTCTCGTGGGGGCAGCAAGCGGTGCTGTGGCAGGGAATACAGTTGGCAAACTCATTGATGAGAATGTCATGCGACTGTATCAATGCGAAGACTGCAACTATCAGTGGAGGGCTGCATAATGGATCGCGGTCCTGATTGCAATTCTGATAAGGTCATCCCTTGGGATGATGGTTATATTTGCTGCAGCTGCGGATGTGAGTTTGAGAAAATAAACAACAAAGAAACCCAAGAGGAAGAGTATTAAAATGATTGAAAAGAGAATCTGTAAAAGGTTCTCTTTTTTACTTGTTTTTAAACGATTGTGATGTATTTTATAAAAATAATAAGGAGATACGCCAAAATGCTTTTAAAGTACCCTACTACATCCAAAACATTGCTTGATAAAATTGTCTCCGGCGATGAGATCAGCTGGGATGAATTTTATCTGAAGTATGCCCCCATAGTGAAAGCTCTTGCCAAATTCAAAGGTTTGGATGCCAATGCCGCAGATGATGTCTGTCAACAGGTTATGCTTCAGTTTTTCAAGCAAAGCAAAACTTTTAAGTTCGATCCCAATATCG
Source organism: Lentisphaeria bacterium (assembly GCA_017457105.1). Taxonomy (GTDB): domain Bacteria; phylum Verrucomicrobiota; class Lentisphaeria; order Victivallales; family Victivallaceae; genus UBA1776. The sequence goes on from JAFTIA010000086.1 coordinate 2,598, forward strand.
CCAAGTTCAGAACCTACTTTGGCAGGATCGTCAACAGCAAGATCTGCAGTTATTTCCGTAACGCCCAGGATTTGCCGACAGAGGATTTGGAATGGATTCCTGTTGACACAGAAACTGAAAATCTCTTTATGGATGAATGGCGCAAAGTCATTTTGCAGGAGGCCGAACAGAAGTTGAAACAGCGGGTTGCTCCTGAAACTTTTCAGGCTTATGAATTATACGCAGTTCAGAATCGTCCTGTAAAGAAAGTCGCAGAATATCTGGATTGTACTGAAAATCAGGTCTATCAGGCAAAGAAACGCTGCTTTGCTATGATGCGGGAGATCCTGCTTGAAATGAATGAAGCAGATCCGGATTTGCAGATGGAGTTATCTTGCTATGGAATTTAAAGCTGGAGATAAACTCTGCAACTGTACGCTTATTCAGAAGAGTGGCGACGGTGCTTATGGCGAAGTCTGGCTTGCTGAAGATATTATCGGCAGCCGTGTTGCTGTGAAAATCCTGCACGGCAAGTATTCCGACCGGGAAGTTGCCGGATTGAAGCGTTATAAGGATTGTAATCACCCCAATTTGCTGAAAATCCGTTATGTGGAAATCAATGAAAAAGGTGTTTGCTACACCATGGATGCCGCAGATGACCTCAATGAAGGTCCGGGCGATTATCAGCCGGACACCCTTGCCAATCGTCTGAATAAATTTGGCAGATTGGAGGGGGAAGAAATTGCGGCGCTGGTGGAAGATCTTCTTTCCGGTCTTGAAGAATTGCACAAACACGGTCTGGTCCACCGTGATATCAAGCCTGACAATATTTTGTGGGTCAATGGGCGAGCTACCCTTGCTGATGTGGGATTGATTGCCAATGACGGTGCAAATTCTCTGGCAGGCACGCCGGGATTTCTTTCTCCGCAGGTGCTGGAGGGCAATCCAGCCGAAGCCTGCGACGACTTTTACGCTTTGGGTAAAGTGATCTACTGTGCTATGACGGGACTTGACGCAAAGGAATATCCCAGTTTGCCTGCCGACATGACCATCAGCGTGGATGCCAATCTGAACCGTGCCGTGCGGGAAAGTTGTTCACATCCGGTCAGCTCTGCGGCAGAGTTCCGCAAACTGCTGGCGGAGAAAAAAACGGGTTCAGAAAAAAAGCATTTTCCGAGGAAAATGTTGTTGAAAATAATACTTGTTGTTTCAGGATTTGCCGGGGTGCTTTGCTGGATTTCGGCAAGTAAGCAGAACGCCGTTCAATCAGCCATGCAGGAAGCCGGAAAACATTCAGCGAACCAACCTGTTCAAATTGATTCGGCGGCAGAAAAACGCTTTGACGGCTCGCAGAATGCCGAAGCGGATTTTCAGAATAAACAACATTCCATTGAACAGAGGCTGAATAAAATGGAAAAAATGCACATTGTTCAGCCGGTCCCAATTGATCCCGAAGATGAAGAAAAGCTGAAACTGCTGCAAAATGTGGACAAAGATGCCGCTGAAGATTTGCAAAAAACGATTACAAGTTTGTTTGAGCGACTCGGTTTTTTCACTGATAATGGAAAACTGCTGCCGGTTTTGCTCAATTATGAACTTTTGACAACGATTCAGATGAGAGATTTGCTTTGGTTCAGCGATCGCAATCCGCGAATCGTTCCCAGTGCCGGAGTGCCGCCGCGGACAAGCAAAAATTTATCGGCAGTGGAACAGCAATTGTTTAGCATATTGATAAATTATATTCCCGAATTTGATGCAAAAGCCGTCAAGGCCCGTCAGCTTTTGTGGCGTAAAAAAACAGGAAATCCGCAACAGCTGCAAAAAGCAATGCTCACTTCTGATTTGATAATGCAAGCCGTGGCATTGGACGCTGTTATTCGGAGCGGGCTGAATTCAATTCTGCGAAACAACAAATTATCAGATAATGACAAAAAAGAATTGGAATATTTGCTCAAACTTCGTTATTATCTGCTTACTCCAGAAATGTATAAATTGGAATACTTAAGCAAAAAATTAAAGCATTAGAGGATGGATTTTGTGAAAATCGCAACTTCTACTTGAGATTTGCACAATTTGTGCTATGTTACTCCTGAAACAATATGGAGGCACCAAGATGATACCGCGAAAAATTCAAGCAGAACTGGCGCAGTTGGCGCAGGAATATAAGGTCGTTACCATTACCGGGCCCAGGCAGTCCGGTAAAACCACCTTGGCAAAGATGCAGTTCCCGGATTATGATTATGTCAATCTGGAAGATCCTGAAGTTCGCAGTTTGGCGGAAAAGGATGCCAGAGAATTTCTGCATCGGCATGCGGCACCGATCATTATTGATGAAATCCAGAGATTGCCGATGCTGCTGAGCCACATTCAAGTGGAGTGCGACAAAAGCAATAGAAAAGGTCAATATATCTTGACCGGCAGTCACCAACCCGCTTTAAAAGCAGGGATTTCCCAATCCCTGGCAGGTCGTACTGCCGTACTGCAGCTGTTGCCGCTTTCTATTGATGAGCTGTCGGGTGCCGGAATAAAACTTGATCGGGATGAATATATTTTTAAAGGGTTCATGCCGCAGCTTTATGAAGAAAATATCGATATCACCCGCTTTTACCGCAATTATTACATGACCTATGTTGAACGGGATGCAAGGCAGTTGGTGAATATCCGTAACTTTACTGCGTTTGAAACTTTTATCAAACTGCTGGCAGGTAGAGTCGGGCAGTTGGTCAATATGCAAAGCCTTGCCAATGATGTGGGTGTCTCTTCGACAACTATTTCAGAATGGCTCTCCATATTGGAGGCAAGCTACATTATTTTCCGGTTGCCGCCCTATTTTGAAAACTTCGGCAAACGCCTGACCAAATCGGCAAAAATATATTTTACTGAAGTCGGTCTGGCGGCATACTTGCTGGAGTTGGAAAATCCGGGTATGGTGACACGCGACCCGTTGATGGGGAATTTATTTGAAAATATGGTCATCGTTGAAGCATTGAAAGCCCGATACAATGCCGGAAAGGATGCCGGATTGTATTTCTTCCGTGATTCGCATGGTATGGAAATCGATCTGCTGCAATCTTCCGGACGGAAACTTTATCCGTTTGAAATCAAAGCGGCCAGGACATACAGTAGCGAGTTTGCCAAAAATATCAAGACATTCAGTAAACTCAATGATAAAACTGCGGATGGGTGTGTGATCTACTCTGGAGAGCAGGAACAGAAGGTAAAAGAGGTTGAACTGTTGAATTTTGTATCAACAGCAAAGAAAATTCATTAAAAATCAAAAAAAATCACAATCCGGCGACAAAAAATCAAATTGCCAGCGAATAGTCTTTTGGAAGTGTTGAAAACTTCGGTTGATTGACCATGCAGGCAGAGTGCGATTTGATTTTGTTGTGATGTGATGATATGTTATTTGCTGGAAAACGAAAGGAAACAGGAAAAACAACATCGGAACAAAGCTGTAAAATCAAATAAATCGTGTCTTTCAAGACAGGTTGCTCCGGAAAACGCCAAAAATAAAGAGCAAAACCTGACGGCTTGAAAGGGGCGTCTGTATATATGTATATATAGACGTACTCTGCTTGCATGGGTTTTGCGGGTATTGGCGTACCTCCGGAGCTTGCGGCAGGGTGCGTCTTTTTATTTGGTATCGAAAGGAGAAGCGGGATGAAAAGGAAGTATTGGTGGAGTGTTGCAGTTTTGCTGATGACTGTTTGTTCGGTGTATGCAGGAGCGCCGTCGCACCGTTATGTTGGCGGCAGACATCACCACGGGCGGGTTTACCGCAGCCATCATCATAGTCGGCACGGTTACGGGCATTATCGCAATGACGGGGTACGGCTTGCCGCAGAGATCATCCGGGTGACAGCCGCAGGACTTGCCGTGCTGCCGATGGTTGTCCCCTCGCAGACAGTGTATGCAGTTCCTGCTGAAGAAAAGTTTTTTGAAGAGCCTGTAGAAAGAAAGCAATCTGTGGCAATTGTTCCCGGCAGCAATAGAGTAGTGATTAAAGAAAAGGAGATACGGATCCGCCGTCCGCTACCGGCGGTGCGGCAAGTGATATATCAGTGGTAAAAGTAAATACCATGCAAGCGGAGCTGTGATTTGATTTTTCTGGTGAGTGTGCTACATTATCTTCCGAAGTTTAACTTGAAAGGAAGAAAAAGCAGACATAAACCTATAAAGAAAAAATTAAATCATTCGCAGTCTTCAAGCGGATCGGACTCAGGAAAACGCCAAAGTACAGAGAAAAAGATCGGATTGCTTGGAGTGTGCTTGTGTATATACAGGCGTACTCTGTTTGCATGGTCTTTTTCGGGTATTGGCGTACCTCCTGAGTCATGAAAATGGGGTACGTCTTTTTTTGTATTCAATTTTTTAGGAGAAAGAAAATGAATATCAATCTCGAGAACATGTCTGAAGAACAAGAGGCATTGCTCAACGAATTTCAGAATTCTGGCTTGAGCGCAGATGAATTTATCAAGAAATATTTTGCTGCCAAAGGTATTAAAAATCCAGATCAGGTTATAGCTGAAATTGATTCTACGTTATCTGATATTGATTACCACTATTCTGAAATAAAAAAGGCTAAAGAAAAAGGTATTGATCGCAAATCGTATTTGCGCGGCGTATGCGATTCTGTTTTTGCCAATGCAGATGCTCAAAAAGCAGGTATCGCATTGGATATTGTTACCAAAGGAATCGAGGGAAAAGAACAGGATAGCAGCACTTTGGAGTATGACGGTTTTGAAGCAGCAAGTATGATTTCTGATCTTGACACTGCGATTGTCAACAGTACTCTCGAAATGTTGAGTGAAGGAGATGCAAAAAATGAGTAACGGGAATCTTGTTTCGCAAGCAATTGAAGGAAATGATGCTGGTGCATTTTCTAATTTGCGTAAAATTATGGCAGCTCAATTGGTTGGTGGTTGTGGAATGGCAGCTTCAGTTGCTGCGACAGTAGCTGACAGGGGGGTTTTTGAGGCTCAAAAGTCTTATGAAGCAGGAAATGATGGCGCTTCAACTCCGGATATCGTGGAAGACATGATCGATCGTAATGCTTCTCATGTGTCTGTATGGTTACAGAAAAATGGTGCAGAGCTGTGTGAAAAAGGTGGACTTGCAGTAGGGACGGCAGTAGGAACATATTTGGCTGCCTGGTGTCCTGCAGCATTGCCGGTGTGTCAAAAAATCGGAAAAGTCTGTGGAAGAGCATTGGGCAAAGTTGGCACTGTTTTGATTGACAAAGGAATCAAAAAGATTACAGCTTGTGCCAAGTCACTATGGCAAAAAGCCAAAGAAAAAGCAGGAAAGCTTAAAGAAAAAATCTTCAGTTTCTTTTCATAAGAGGTAAAATATGGACATTATCAGAACTCCAGATCAAATTCTCAGACAGTATATTACTGCAAAACGTCCCATTGTTTACATTAACCATTTTGACTTTGAGGCAGTAGATAGGATCATACAAAATGCCGCAGGTGCTTTTGCGAAACGAGGTTTCAAGATTATCGAATTTACAGAGGCTGACGGTTGGGTTGACTTTGAAACCAAGAACCCCAAGTCATCTTCTGATAATGACCTTGCCAACTTTTTGCAAAAGATAAATACAGATCAGTTTAAAAGTGAGAAAAAAGAACTGATTGTTGTCCTGAAGGAAGTACATGACAGTCTTCAGGATAAACGCGTTTATTCGGCGCTTCAAGCCATTGCCAGACGCAAAAGTATGGCAAACGATGTACCTGGCGATTATTATCGTGTAACTGTCATTATTGTTGACAGTCGTTTGATTATTCCAAGAGAAATTGAAAAGCTTATTACCATTGTTGATATACGGCCTCCCGCTCCGGAAGAAATTGAAAAAATTCTCCGTGATGTTGCAGAAGCTGATGATGGAGAAATTGAAGAATCTGCAATGAAAGAACTGGTTATGGCATTGAACGGTCTTTCAGAGTTTGAAATAATACAAATCACCAAATTGGCTCTGGCAAACGATGGAGTCATCGACAAAGATGACTTGAATCTGATTTTTGAAGAAAAACGACAGGCAATTCAGAAATCTGGATTACTTGAACTTTATTATGTGCCTAAAGGTGGTTCTGAGCAGAAAAAAGATATTGGAGATTTTGACAACCTGTTAGAGTATTTGGATGGGAAAGCCCGTATCTTCAAGGATCTTGCAGATGCTAAAGAACATGGCGTAGACAGTCCATCTGGGATCATGCTGGTTGGCATGCCGGGATGCGGTAAAAGTTTGAGTGTAAAAGCTGTTGCTGATAAGTTTGGTTGTCCTGCGTTGAAAATGGATATTGGCAGACTTTTGGGCAAGTATGTCGGTGAAAGCGAAGAAAACTTGCGTCGTGCAATTCAAGTTGCAGAAGCAGCCTCTCCCTGCATTCTCTGGATTGATGAAATTGAAAAAGCATTTGCAGGTGCTTCGGGCGGAGAAGTTATGACCCGTATGTTCGGTTACTTCTTAACTTGGATGCAGGAAAAGACAGCTCCCGTGTATGTTCTTGCCACAGCCAATAATATTTCGGGATTACCTCCGGAATTCACACGGCGTGGTCGTTTTGATGAAATTTTCAAGGTTGATCTTCCCAAAGGGAAGGGTATTGCTGATATTTTCAGAATCCATGTCAAAAAGCGCAGTGGTCAAGACTTGTCTGATGACATTGACTTTGATTATTTGGCAAAGAAATGCAATGGCAAACTGTATTCAGGAGCTGACATCGCCAGTATGGTCAAATCGGCTGCTGAAATCGCTTATCTGGATCCCCAAGGTCCCCGACAAATTGATCAGGATGACCTTGAGGATTTGATCAGAAGCACCACATCCAGCTGTAAAGCCCAGGAAAACAACGAAAGTTACAGACGTATGGTGGATGCACTGGAAAAACTTGAATCCAAACCGGTTTCAAAAAATCAGTAAGGAGAGGTTTATTATGGCTCAATTCCCATTACTTATGAACGGTGTAGAAGTCTGCACACTCGAAGATTTGAAGAAAAACTTTAATCCTGAAGATCTTGTGGCATATCGCAAACGCTTTGCTGCTTGGCTCAAGGGCTGGGATTATGATGAAGAAGCTGTTGAAGTCAAGTCGCTTGATCCGGAATTGACTGACGAACAATGGCTTGATGAAATATGTAAAATCGTAGATTGTGTAGATGTTTGGCAGGGAATGAAGCAGACATTTAATAACAAAAAGAAAAAAGCCCAAGCCGAAGAATTTATAAATGAAGTAAAACAGTTGGACACACCAGAAAAACAAGAAAAACTTTTATCTGAAATATCAATAGAAATATCTCCAGAAAAACATACTCTTCCCAAAGGAGAAAAGCATTCTTTTTTTGCGACATCTTCAGCTTTTATTGTAAAAAGTGGTAATAAGTGCTTTTTAAGTAAAGATGGAAATGAGTACGATAATATATCGTCTGATTTTGTGGCCTGCGAATGGATTTCATGCGTAAATAATCTCTTTGTAAAATGCACAAAAAAACAAATTCAATTTTCCAACAATGGCTTTGATTGGAAGCTTATTGAAATAAAACATATTCTTAATATCGTAAACCAAAGAGATATCATTATAGATAATATTTTTTATGCAAATAACAAATATATTGTTGTTTGGAGAAAAAAGAAAACAGATTATTATCGTTTTTCCATTAGCGATAATTTACAAGGAGGTTGGAAAGAGGCTGGGTACATCAAAGAGCCTGTTGAAAAGATTTCATTTTATAATGATTTTTATTTTGTTCAATCTGGGAATCAAACATTTTATTCAGATAATTTTGAAGATTGGGACGGTATATGGGATGATTATCGAAGAATAGCTTCTTATCTTAAAAAAAATTTACCTCCCGGAGTTGAATTAAAAAAAATTGATGAACATTATTATCAACTTGTCGAAAATTATAATCAGTTAACAATTCCTGTTTTAGAAAAAAACATTACCATATATTGGAATGGATCTGATATCTTTGTTAATAATACAGACAATTCCCAAAAAATTAACTTAGCTTCTGTTCCTTTCTCTATTCGTAATATATTTTATACAAACAGTAAACTTTGGATTACCAGCGAGAATGGAGAACTTTTTGCCTGCAATACAACTGTAATGGGAATACCTATTGAAAAATTACAGGAAAAGCAAGAGGAAAAGAAGTTTGAGACTAAAAAGAAAAAGAAAATAGTTCCCACTCCGGAAAATATACAGGTAACGATCAATAACAAAAAATCACCTTTCTGTGATCCTGTTACAGACGTATTTGTTTGTGAAAAAGGCGTAATGATAAATACGAAGTCTGATCAACTGTATCTCAGCAAGGATGGCGAATACTTTACCCCAATTGTTCCTAATAACAGATCTTATCATTATTACAGAAAATTTTCTTACTTGAATGGATATTTTGTATTCCAAGATTCTGATACGATTTATTTTTCCCAAGATGGCAGGGAATGGGATTCTTTTGAGTTGGATGATATTCTTCCGGCTGGATCAAAAGATTATGATTCCCCGAATTATAAAAGTTTGCCATCCATAGAAAATATTGTTTACAATAACAATCGCAAGTCTTTCACAATCTTTTATTCTTTTTACCGAGATGTTGGTGTCGGCAACGACATAACAAAAATTTATTGCATGAGTACAGCAAGTAAACTTGATGGTTCTTGGACTGACTGGGGCGAAATAAATTCATTCCCGTTTTTGGAGCCAAGAAAGTTCTATTGGACTCAAGGGAAATATTTTACCAGTGTGAGCTGGGGACAGGAAAAATATGGATATAATGCAAAATATGATAATGGAGTCTATTTTTCTGAAGACGGTTTAATATGGACACAGGCAGAAGAATCTGATAAAAACTGGCTTGATGGGTTGGAAGTTGAGGATTCAAACATATGGATGCACATAGACTATTGCAACTGTAAAGATGGACAAATGCGTTACTTCCTCGAAGAAGCAAAAATTATACCATGGGGAGAAATATATTTCTCTCACGGTGATGATACCATTAAAGCATGGAAAGAAGATTTTGAACGTCAGCCGGTTTCCGAAGAGTGTGATTTTACAATTAAAACTGTAGTTTGCTTTAATGACAAGTTGTTGATTTTTGGTGAGAATAACGAATTTGCACTAGGAGAAATTCAGGTAAAATGATTAAGAAGGGTATATGAAGGAGAAATAAACAATGGCTCAATTCCCATTGCTAATGAACGGAACAGAAGTCTGTACGCTCGAAGACTTGAAGAAAAATTTTAATCCTGTGGAACTTGTTGTATATCGCAAACGCTTTGCTGCTTGGCTCAAGGGCTGGGATTATGATAATGAAGCTGTTGAAGTAAAGACTTTAGATCAAAATTTGACCGATGACCAATGGCTTAAAGCTATATGCGGAATAATCGGCATATCTGACCAGGAATTTGAAGCCGGTTTGAATAAAATTAATGAAATAAAAAAAGAAGAACAGGAAAAGGCTGAAAAAAAACTGGCAGAAGAACAACAACGCAAACTCAAAATTGAACAAAAAAAGAAATTTGATCCAACGCCGGAAAATATTAATATAACAAAAATTTGTTTTCAAAAATCGCCGTTTAGCGAGGCTGTTGAAACTATTTTTACCTGCGAAAAAGGCATATTGGTAAAAACAATATCTGACTTTCTTTACTTTAGCAGTGATGGGAAAAGTTTTTCTTCTGTTAAAGTGAATGCATGGTCAACCCATCATTATACACATTTTTCCTGTTTGAACGGATATTTGCTTTTTCTAGATAGGAATGTTTTTTATTTTTCCGAAAACGGCAGTGATTGGCAATCCTTTAATTTTAAATCTGTTCTTCCTGCAGGAACAGAGATGCAAAATTTTACATATTTTACAATAGTTCCTTTTGATGGCATTGTTTATGATGATTGTCGGCAACACTTTGTTATTTTCTATCATTCCCGGGCTGGAAAACATTATCGTGCAACAGCAGAGTTTCTTTCTGGTCCTTGGCATGACCAGAAAGAAATCAGCTCTTTACCTCAATGCCAATATATAGATTTTGTTTTGGGGAAATATATTGGCGGATCTTATATGCACGATGGGTTGAGTATAGATTACTATTCTGATGATGGTCTGATTTGGAACCCAATAAATGAATCTGATCAAAAATGGTTAGATGATATTGAAGTAGAAGAAGGCAACAGGTTGATTCATGTTGATTATTGTGATCGCGAAGATGATACCAAACGATTCCTTTTCAAATACTACCTGAATTCATGGCGAAAAAATGTTTTCTTTATCGCAGAAGGTATTTTCATTAAAGCATGGAGAAAAGGATATGAGAAAAAGAGTGTCTCTACTATATGTGATTTTCAATTAAAGAGAATTGCTTGTTTCAAAGATAAGTTATTGATTTTCGGCGAGAATAATGAATTTGCGACAAGTGAAATACATATGGGAGAAGCAAAAACTTCTGACTCTCAGGAAAGACTTTCGCCTGAAGTTCAAATCCAAATTTCATACGGCAATTACATAGATGTTCCAATAAAACTTGAAAAATATTCCATATTTTCAACAACATCTGCTTTTATTGTTAAAAGTGGATGCGATTGTTTTTTAAGTAAAGATGGAAAAGAATTTGAAAACATTTCTTCGCTCTTTAATTGCTGTGAATGGATTTCTTGTATAAATGACTTTTTTGTTTTGTATGAAAAATCAAAGATTAAAATTTCGAAAGACGGCTTAAAATGGAATATCGTAAATATAGAACTAATTACTAAACAAGCTTATCAATCTCATTTCTACTTATATGATATTTTTTATGTCGACAGTAAATATATTGCAATCTGGAGGAATGAAAACACAACTTGGTATTGTTTTTCAGTCAGTAATTCTTTTGACGGATATTGGGAAGAAATTGGAAGTGTTGAATCGTATACACCGATTGAAACAATTTCATATTATTCTGGAATATATTTTGCACAGTCTGAAAATGACACATTCTATTCAGAAGATTTAAAGAAATGGTCCAAAGTATGGGATTCTCCTCTCAATATAGTTTCTTCATTGCAACAACGTTTACCGCTTGGGGTGCAATTTAAAGAAAAGGGGGGACATTATACCATTTCAACTGCCGAAAATAAATTAACTGTTTTTCTGTTTGGTCGAGAGTTTTCATTGTCTTGGGACAAAACACATATATTTACGAAAAATTATTCTGATCAAAGAAAGATTTATTTAGCTTCAACTTCTTTTCCCATCCATAGTGTATTTTATTGTAATGAAACTCTGTGGATCTCTGGCAACAAAGGTGAACTCGCTTCTGGCAAGATAATATTCAAGGAGGATTAATATGTTTAAATTTATTGATTTGCAGAAGAAGATGTGATGCTTTAGTGAATTGATAAAAAACAGAAAGGGTAAAAAAATGAAAGCAAATGAAGCTGAACAGGTAAAACAGCAATTTCAGAACGGCACCGATAACTTTTCCGAGAAAGATTTGGATAAAGTTATGGCTGATTCTGAAGTCGCAGAACGGAAAGGCGGTAAATTAGGCGAGCAGTTCGAAAATTTCAAATTACTGTGGGGGTTGCTCAAAGATTATTATAATAAAGACTATCCCCATGCCCCATGGAAATTGATTGCAGCTATCGGCTTTGCCGTAGGTTATCTGATATCTCCGGTTGATGTCATTCCGGATCTTATTCCTTTTGCCGGTTTTATTGATGATGCATCTGTTTTTGCATTGGTTGTCAAAAGTTTTGAATCCGAAATTACTGATTATAAAAGATGGCTCAAGAATAAGTAGAATTGAAGTTTTTTTATAGACGGTAATATGAAAAAAACGTCTTAAAATTGAAAAGATAATTGTAAACAGAGGAGCATGTATCAAATGGTTTATTGTGAGTTTGAATATCAATTGAATTGTGGTGGCAATTGGAACCGTACCCGGCAGAGATTGCCTCAATGTACTGAAGCGGCAGCTAAAGCATGGGTCAAAAGCCACTATGGCAGCAACGCCGGTTGCGTTGCAATCAAAAATCTTAAACAGATTTAACTGCAGATAAAAGGACTTCGTGATGACACAAAAAACACCTGTGCCGGAGTTTCAGTGGAAACAGGCGATTTGCTGTACCTGTGAGTATTGGGGCGGCGAACGGGATCTGGATTTCCAAAATGGGCGGTTGATGTATGTACGCGCCCAATATAATCCGCATCCTAAATGTGCCGGGGCTTTGATGAATACCGGACAAGGCCCGACAAATAGGGCGTGCTCCGGATACAAACGCTGGCATAAATTACCATAAGTATAAAGATTTTCATAACTCTCTTTATCAGTTTTCATGCTGGATTGATCAACAATACAGCGGGAGCGGCGATGTCGCCGTTTTCAAAATGGGAAATCTGTCCCGGCGCGGAAAAATACAGATTTTTCCGCTGTACGCATCCGCCCCTTGCGGCGGTTTGCACCGGTCATGCGGTTCGTCAGTACGGTCCAACGCTTTTCGTGTGTGAAACTACGCTTTGCGTAGCACAACACACTTCAACGCATTGTCCGTTACTGACGATTCCGCAGCACCGGTACAACTCATCCGCAAAAGCTTTTGCGAAATGAGTTCTATGTGATAAAGAGAGTTATGTTTTTTTTGACAATATGACAGGTTTAGACATAAATTTTATGGAAACTTTGCCAATCATCCGTACCGTGGATGAATTGGCAGAGTTACTGTGTACGGATGCCAGACTGTTATATGCCATATCTAATGAAACTCCGGCTTGGTACAAATGCTTCCAGATTCCCAAAAATAACGGTTCTATGCGGAACATTGAGGCTCCTCGACCGTATTTGAAAACGATTCAACGCCGGATCCAAAAGAAAATATTGTCGTGTTTTACAGTGCACGATTGTGCAACCGCTTTTCTTCCCGGAAAAAACATTCGTCGCAATGCTCTTTTTCATGTTAATAAATCTGTTGTGTTGAATTGTGATATAAAGAATTTTTTCCCTTCATTGAAAAGCCGTGCCGTTTTTGAATTTTTTCGGCGTAGAACCGGCTACGAGCCGGACGTTTGCATGATGCTTTCCAGATTATGTACATTGTATGGTCATCTGCCGCAGGGTGCTCCCTCCAGTCCGATGCTTTCCAATCTTTTGATGTTTGAAATAGATGAAACGATTTGTCAATGGTGTGCAAAACATTATTTAAGTTATTCCAGATACGCTGATGATATGACTTTTTCCGGTGAAATTGATGTCCGGGTACAAGCAGATATTTTGCAAATGGTCAAGCGAAACTTAACGCTCTTGCATCTGAAACTCAATATTGCCAAAACCAAAGTCTATCGCAGCAACCGTCGTCAACTGGTTACCGGTCTGGTTGTTAATGAGTATGTCGGTGTTCCGCGAGAAAAAATCCGGGAATTCCGGACATGGTTGTATTACACGGAATTAGATATTATAAACGAAAATTTTTATTATGATTCGGATGAAATTGAATCCCGCTTGGGCTTGTTAAACTTTTATTACAGTATAAACTGCAATGAAAATCTTTTGAGATGGCGTGATCGATTGTTGGAAATTAGAAGAATGTATTCCTGATTTTTCAAATTCAGTGACAATTTTTCAAACCTTCTGCGAATAATAGGATAGACAACCTTAAATTCGCAGGAGGTTTTTCTTTGCCTCCTGCACAAACAAAGAAAGGGATTTATCCTATGAAAAAAGACATCACAGTGCAGGAGCTGATCAATCAGCTGAACCAAATCGAAAACAAAAATATTCCGGTGGATATTGTTCTGCTGGATGACGGTATCGGGCCCCTGAAAAAAGGAGAGCATACCCGCTTTGAAAAATTGGTTTTCAATACTTCCAAACCCAGCGGAAAAGTCGTTTCTGTGTCGCTGGGCGTTGATGGTATGGAAAAATATGTCAGAGAAGAATTTGATGATTTTGTGTCCGTTGCAGATAAGCCGGAATGTCAGGCGGAAATCGAAGAATGGACGCAACTCTTTCGCGGCGACCGGCAATTCGCCATTGATATGCTGGACTATCACAACCGCTGTGCCTGGTCCCGTGCTTGTGCCAATGCCAAGCCTGAAGATTTTCTCGAACCCGATGAAAAAATGCCAAATAAGGAGGTTAAATAAAATGAGTGGAAATGAAATCGTGAATACTGTATTGAAAGTCGCTGAAAAAGTTGCAGCTGTCGATCTTGAACAGGCTGGGAAAACGGCTGCTGAAGCTGTTAAGAATTTTAACGGGGCAACGATTGCCAATGCAATCAATGTCAACACTCCTGAACGCATTGAACGCCGCACTATGGCAACACTGGATGTGGCGTATCTGCTTGCCAATATCAACGGTTGGTTCACTGAAAAGCAGGAGGCATGTTTTGAAAAGATCGCCGTATCCCTCGGTAAAAAGCCCTCTGATGTTTCTGCTCATGCTGTGGGCCTTAATGCCAAACTTGCCCATATCCGGAAACGGGTGACAGAAGATGAGCTGCTTGGTGCCTTCATTGCAGAGTGCCGTCCCTATTGCGAATCCTTTGACGGTATGCTCATCCCCAGCCGTCGTGCCTTTGCCCTCTGGATCACCCTTGGGCTTGCCGATGGCGAAATGAGTTCAACTTATCGCAAGGCGTTGGAACTTTTGCGAAAAGAATTCAAACACTCAGCTCTCCTTTACGGCGCAATGGGGGCATTGCCGGTCTATGGTATTGCTTCTGCTGTCGGTGGCGTTGGGATGGGACTTGTAACTGCCATTGCAGGAGGTTTGCAATCTCTCAAACATAAACAGACTCTTGACAAATGTTCACCTCTGGTATCGGAAGATTTCATGTCACAAGCTGAACACATCATCGCTGAAGCCACACACCTTGAAGCTGAACTTGCCCAAATGCCTGACTCTGAAAAACAGAGCAAGTATGAAAATCTGATTCAGCAGTTGGAAGAACTTATCAATCCTCCCTCTGATGATGACGATGATGAGGACAACGAGGAATAATCTTTAACGGCAGAGGCAGAAATGAAGAATTTATTTGGATGTTTACTGATATTGGCTGCTTTGCCTGTATTGGCTGTAATTGCCTATTTCTTGTTTCATATTTTCCTTTATTTTCTGCCTCTGCTGGTCGTGGGCGTAATTGTGTTGAGCTTGCCTTATTTAGCGTATCATTTTTTCAAAGGATTGAAAGAGTAAAAGGTGTTTACAACCATTACTGGTATTTTTTTGACAATTTCAGAAATGCCGTTTAGCGAATTCTCTGCCAGATCCGGATTTCAGGTAATCTTCAAAAGCAACGGCTTTTTCTTTGCTGTCAAAGGCGATTGCAGTTTGAATACGCCACGGCTTGAATTTTGAGGTATGAGGCACTTCACCTGCATTGTGTTTGGCAAGGCGGGCTTGCAAATTTTGCGTTGAACCTACATAATGATGTGTTTCAGTGGTTGTATCTATCAGAATATAAACATAGTGGAAGTTCTGCATATTGACCTCTGCAGTTGTGCAATGCGTATTTGTCCGCCTTCGCCAAGGCTTCCACCTTTATTTCATTACGGCGGCACAAGCCGACGCGACAGCTTTCCTCGCCAGCTTCGCTGTCGTTTTACGCTTGCCAATCCTCCCGCTATTCGCGGAACTGGCTTGCCAAGACGTAAAAAAAGCCGTCAGATTTTCTGCAATATCAAATCCAGTACGATTTAGTCCGCCTCCGCCAAGGCTTCCACCTTTATTTCATTACGGCGGCACAAGCCAGCGCGACAGCCTTCCTCGCCAGCTTCGCTGTCGTTTTACGCTTGCCAATCCACCCGCTATTCGCGGGATGGCTTGCCCAGACGTAAAAAAAGCCGTCAGAAAATCTGACGGCTTTTGGAAGTCTGGTGGAGCTGATGGGAGTCGAACCCACTACCTCAACGTTGCGAACGTCGCGCTCTAGCCAAATGAGCTACAGCCCCTTATTGTTCCTTTAATATAGCATCCATCCCCTTAAATGTCAAGTCTCTATTTGAAAATTTCATCCCCACTGTATAAAAAAGAGGCCCCCCCATTCGCAGGAGAGCCTCCATTTTGGATCGTCGGATCTTACTTCTTCTTCGAAACTTTGTTCTTCGGAAGAGGATTCTGCTTGTGCGCTTCTTCCATAATGTAGATCTGTTTGCGGACTTCTTCGTGCTTGATGATCTGTTCTGCACCATTCACCAGAACATCGTACACATTGTTATACAAACGGTTCACCATAAAGCTGAAGCCCGTGGCGTTGCTGTTCGTATCATTGTACGTCCAGGTGTTTTCTTCCCAGGCAAGGTTTTCACTGCAATATTTCCGGTCCTGGCTCCACGGTTTCCACATTTCGTGTTTCGGAGCATCTTCCGGACGGAAATATTTCCACTTCAATCCCTGCGGGCCGCCCGTCATGCCGCCGTAGGTCCCGCAGATGTTATACATTTCTCCCTGCGGATACGCCTGCAGACTGCTGATGACGATTTCGATATCCGGGTTGTTGTCCTTGCCGTGCAGATACACATTGCAGAAGTTTTCCGCATCACCGCCCAGACCCCAATGTTCCGCGCGCATACGGGCAAAAACTTCCGGATAACCTTCCCCGAACAGAACCACCGCCTGATCCACCGGGTGCGGCCCGGTGTTATACAAGTTCCCGGCACATTCGCTCTGCAGCGTCTGCCAGTCCCAACGGCGGCCAAAACCGCTCCAGTTGGAACGGATGTAGATGATCTTCCCCAGCACGCCGGAGGCGATCACTTCACGGATCTTGTCAAAGAACGGGTAAAAACGGGAGTTCTGGAAGGGATAGAACAGAACTTTCGCTTTCTTTGCCGCCGCAATGATCTTGTCAAACTCCGCAACCGTGGGGGCGGAGGGCTTTTCGCTGATCACATTGAACCCGGCTTTGATGGCTGCCAGACTCGTTTCCACATGGAAACGGCTGGGGGTGGCGTTCACAAAAAGATCAACATCTTTGGTACTGATGTTTTTCAGCATTTCCTTGTAGTTTTTATACACGGGACAGCCGAATTCCTTTACGGCATCTTCACGGCGTTCCGGCAATTCGTCCGCAACTGCCACGATTTTGAACTTGTCCTGCTTGTCACGCAGGCACTTGGTGTGGATCCCGTAACCGCTGCGGCCAAAACCGGCGATGGCTACACGAATGATCTTTCCCATGATCCGTCTCCTTTGTTTGTTTGACGTTTTTCCGATCTATAAATCGGTTTATATTTTTACATTGCAGAATATAGCACGGTAAAGAATCAAAATCAATATAAAAAAAAGATTTTTTTCTTTTTTATGGCTGATGACGGTGAAAAAAAAGGCTGTGTACTAAACAATGACTGATTTTTCTATATAGCAATTTATTTGCTGTGCACTTGGTCTCTGCGAGGCTGGGTTCAGCGCACTTCGCACGCTGAACCGTAAGGCCCCGGAAAAAATCGCAAGCTGATTGCTTGCTGATTTTTTATTGGAGCGGGGGGCCGGGGCTTATCCTTTAAGGGCTGCTCGCCCTTAAAAATCCCCGCAAGGGGCGGTTGCCCCTTGACCCGTCGCTTGACGATTAAAAATCGTCTGCGCTCCATAATATCAGTCTATGTTTAGTACAGAGCCAAAAAAAATAACGCACGCGCATTTTCCCTGTCAGCGTGCGTTTATTTACAGTCGGCGGCAGGTACGTTCGCCGCCGCCGGATTCCGGTCATTCAACGGATGTCAGCGTTTCTGCCGCCAGTTTTTCGATCCAGTCAGTATAACCGGCGATTTTGGCTTCTTCCCGTTCCGCCACATGGATGGGTACCGAGGTGGCAGGTGAGGCCGGAGCAAATACCGTACAGCTGTCCGGAGCCGGAATGATGGAGATGGGATAGGTGCCGATTTTCTGCGCTACACGGATACACTCGTTTTTATCGTATCCGCAAAGGGGCCGCAGGATCAGCATATCCACCGCTGAACCGATGGTCGCCATGTTTTTCAGGGTTTGTGAAGCCACCTGCCCCACGGCTTCACCCGTGACCAGTGCGCCGGATTTGGCTTTATGCGCCACCTTTTCGGCAATGCGGAACATGGCTCGGCGGTACAGTACCGTTCTATCCCGTTCTTCACAAAGATCCCGGATCTCTTTCTGCAGCGGCGCAAGGTTGCAGAAATAAAGTTTGCCGGGATACTGGTAACGGTTCAGCTGTTCTGCCAGACGGCGCACTTTATCGGAACTTTCCGGCGGCGTGTACGGCGGACTGTGGAATGCCAGAAAATCCACCTGACAGCCCCGTTTCATCATTTCATAAGCCGCCGCAGGGGAATCGATCCCGCCGGAAAGCAGCACCAGCACCTTGCCGCTGCTTCCGACCGGCAGCCCGCCCGGAGCAGGATAAGATCCGGCAAAAACCGCCGCAAACTCTTCCCGCACTTCGCACCCGATGGTAATGGGGGCATGATCCAGATCGATCTTGAGATTTTCCCCGCCGAAAAGCGTTTCCACCAGTCCGGCAAGTTCGATTTCGATTTCTTTGGAACGCAGGGGGAACTCCTTGTTGCTCCGGCGCGCCCGGATGCGGAACACTGCTTTTTCCCCCTTTTCCAGATACGGGGCAAAAATGGGCGGCGCAACTTCTCTGACCGCCTGCATGATCGTTTCCATATCCGGCTTCACCAGTTTGGCGGGAGAGTAACTTTCCAGCCCGAAAACCCGGCTCAAAACATCGCAGACCTTCTGCAGTTCCGGTCCGGTGAAATCCCGCCCCGGTTCCGCCGGTTCCACCCAGATCCTTCCCCGGATATGGTGGACCTTGCAGAACGCTTCCTGCTTTTTGAACATAAAACGCATATTGCCCACAAGCTGGCGTTCAAATTCCCGGCGGTTGTTGCCTTTGATGGCGATTTCGTGATACCGGCAGAGGACTGCATTAAACATGATCTTACGCCTTTTTGTAACGGGTTGCAGTAAGGGCAAGCAATTCGGCATTCTGCTCCGGCGTACCGATGGTGATGCGGACATAAGAACCTGTTACCGGGCCCGGAAAATAGCGCACGATCACCGCATTTTCCCGCAGGTAACGGAAATAGCCTTCGCCATCACCATCCGGCGGAGCCGCAAAGAGGAAGTTTGCTTCCGAGGGAACGATTTTGAACCCGAGTTCCTGCAATTTTTTCCGCAGATCCTCCCGGTCACGGCGGATGGCTTGCAAGGTCTGATGGAAATAGTCCACATCTTCAAATGCCGCCAGCCCCGCCGCCTGTGCCACAGCATCCACATTGTAGGAATCTTTCAGTTTCCCCAGCCCGTAGATCACTTCCGGCGAGGAAACGGCGTACCCCAGACGCATCCCTGCAAAAGCATAACTCTTGGAGAATGTCCGGCTGACCACCAGATTGGGGAATTCTTTGACCAGATCCATGCAGTCGTCTGCGGCAAAGTCTGCATAGGCTTCGTCGATCATCACCATGCCGTCAAATCCGGCACAGATCTTCCGCATATCCTCTTTGGGAAAAAGCGTTCCCGTAGGCGCATTGGGCCGCACGATGGCAAGAAAATTCGCCCCTTTCGCCTGTTCCAGAATATCTTCCGGCAGCGCAAAATCATCCCCCGCCAGCGGAATACGGATCACCGGTGCCCCCTGCATGGCTGCCAGAATGGGGTACAGGGAATAACTGGGGTCCAGTACCGCCACCGGCCGGTCCGGTGCGGTAAAGGCACGGAAAACCATGGTCAGAATATCGTCCGACCCGTTTCCGGCAATGACTTGATTTCTCCCCACGCCGTAACGCTCTGCAACGGCTTTGCAAAGGGCGTCTGCCGCCGGATCCGGATACCGCCGGAGCGATTCCCCGGAAAGGGCACGGATCGCCTCCATGGCACGGGGAGAGGGCGGATAGGGGTTTTCGTTGGTATTGAGTTTCACCAGCCGCCGGAGTTTGGGCTGTTCCCCGGGGGTGTAGCCCGCCAGCGCATCGATTTCAGGTCGGAAATAGGATTTCATCATTTCTCCTCCAGGGGCAGCCACTTCAAAATTTCCTGGATCCAGAAGTCCCAGAATTCCCAGCTGTGCACGCCCGGTGCTTCGTGATAAGTGTAATCCAGATCCAGCGTGGAAACCATATCCCGGAACCGGATATTCATGTTATAGAGCATATCTTCCGTGCCGCAGCACTGGAAAACTTTCGGCTTGACCGTGTTTTGCGCCGTTTTCTTTGCCAGTGCAAAAAGGTCTTCCGCCTCCGGAATCGTATCCAGAGAGCCGAAATAACGCAGGGCTTCAGCCTTGCCTTCCTCATTTTGAGCTGCCCGCATGTTCAGAAATTGCAGATAATCCGTTACAGAAGACATGCCGGCGACGGCGGCAAATTTTTCAGGACAGCGCAGTCCCAACTTCAACGCGCCGTAGCCTCCCATGGAAAGCCCGGCGGCAAAGGTGTCCTCTCTGCGGCGGCTTACCGGGAAAAGACTGCACACGATCTCCGGCAGTTCCTCCGAAAGAAAAGTCCAGTATCTGGCACCGTATTTCATATCCGTGTAAAAAGATCTTCCGCCGTCCGGCATGACGATCGCCAGAGGATAAGACGCCGCATAACGCTCAATGGAGGTGCGGCGCATCCAGATGGAGTGATCGTCACTCAACCCGTGCAGGAGATACAATACCGGCAATGCAGGACGGCTGTCCGCACTGGTCATGCCGATTTGAGTAGTCACTTTCTGGGGAAGAAGGACATTCATGTTACAGGCTTTGCCCAGAACATCCGAGTGGAACGAACACTGAAGAAATGCCATTTTTTTATGCTCCTGATTTCAATTCATTACATTTGAAAAACAACGCCCCGCACTTCCTGCGGGGCTGTTGCGGTAAAATACCGATTCTGCAAATCAGTGTTTGCGGATGGGCATGATCACATACAGGAAGCCCGGATCCCCTTCCAGTGCCACCGGATTCAGCGGTTCAGCGGCATTGAAGCTGATTTTCACCTTGTCCACGCTGGAAATTTTCAGCGGATCATCAAAGAATTTGGGGTTGAAGGTGACTTCAATGGGATCGCCGGTGTATTCGATATCCACCATATCGCTGCCTTCGCCGACTTCCGTGCTGGAAGCATTGAGCGTCAGTTTATTATCCGCAAAGGTCAATGTTACGCAGCCGGACATATCCGGCAGAGCCAGGCCCACCGTTTCGATCTTGGCGCGCAGCTGGGCAGAGTTGATTTCCACCGTGGCGGAGAAGTTCTGGGGAATGACCTTGCGGTAATTGGGATAGTTGCCGTCGATCAGCTTGGTGGTCATGGTGAAATTGGCACTTTCCATACGGCAGAGTTTTTCGCCGATCTTGATGGAGAGCGGGTTTTCACCTTCCAGCATACGTTTCAATTCATTGACCGCCTTGATGGGCACAATGGCATCTCCGGGAGTGCCGTCCAGAAATTCCAGATTGTTTTCCTGAATGGCAAGGCGTTTACTGTCCGTTGCCACAAAGGTTACAGAGCGTTCGGAAACCGCAAAAAGGACACCGGTCAGAGTCTTGCGGCTGTCTTCGATACTTACCGCATAGGAAACCATATTCAGCATCCGGCGGCAGAGGGATTCCGCCAGCTTCACTTCCCGCAACGGTTCAAAAGCGATCATTTCCGGGAAGTCATCCGCAGGAAGACCCAGCAGTTTGAACCGGCTGCTGCCGCAGTTGATCTGGGCATGATGGTTTTCGTTGACCGTGATTTCCACTTCTTTGCCTGCAAAACAGCCGGTCAGTGCCAGCAGTTTTTTGGCAGGAAGAGTGGTCACGCCCGGTTCTGCCACAGCGGCTTCCACGGCGGTATCGATGCGGATCTCCAGATCTGTAGCCGTCAGTTTCAACTGACCTTCTTCGGCGGTGATCAGGACATTACTCAAAATGGGAAGCATACTCCGGGTGCTTACAATGTTGTTCACCCGCTGAAGTGCCTTCAAAAATTTCTCGCGTTCGACCGTAAATTTCATTTGTAACCTCCATCTATGTTATCACAGATATAAGGTAACACATTTTTTGTAAAGTGCAAGTTCCCGGAACGGTTTTTTTGAACCGTGATACCGGAAGAAGGGACTGTTGGCCGGCGGGGAATATTGTGCAATGCACAGGGTGCGGGCAAAGAATGTCGGACTTGTCGGACTTGCCGGACGATTGGCACAGGGTGCAGTGTGTGCCATGTTCCCCGGAATTTTTAAAGCACATGGCTCACACGCATCTTGTGCCCCAGTCCGTATTCGTCCGTATTCGTCCGTATTCCCCTGCCCCGGTATCGGCATTGCACAAAGTGCCCCGCAGGCCATCCGGCTTTTACAGGAAAAGTTTCCGGAAATTCTCTTCGGCGACCACTTTCCGCAGTTCATCGCCGCAGGGATCGGTCAAAAGTTTGGTCAATGCCCCGGGCAGACGCAGAGGCATATTGCTTCCGTAAAGCATCCGGGCATGGTGCATGGGATTGAAACGGTCATATTCCGCATAAACATTTTCCGGAGCCTGATCGTCAAACCCGCCGAACATCCAGACAAATGTGGCTTCCGGCACTGCCCGTGCCAGTTCCAGCATGGCATCATAAGAGAACGGTTCTTTCGGTTCCCAGAGGGTCTGCTGGCGGAAATCCACGATCTCCTGGGGGATCAATACCGGGATGCCCCGTTTGGCGGCGTGGCGCACCAGGTTTTCCGCCTCCATGATCCCGTACCGGTGGAACATGGGCAGAAGCCGCAACGCACGGAAATCATACTGATCCACAAACTCATCCAATTCCTCTTCCGGTCTGGGCCAGGTGGGATTTACCGTGGCACAGCCGTAGAAAAAATCAGAATGGCCGGAAATCATCTCCGCCAGTTCCAGATTGGCCTGACGGGTATCGGCATACAGCAAAGCACCGTTATGGACGGCAAGAGCCCCCATACAGCCCAGTTTTTCCAGATCCTCCCGGACCTCCGGAACGGAATGACGGGGCACATGCCGGAAGGGATAGCCTCCCAGCGAAACATTTACATCAAAAAACTTCATTTTCTCATGCCCTCGATCTTCATCCAGTTATCGTGCAGGATCTTCTGCAATTCCGTTCCGGAAAGTCCGGAATTCAACACTTTTGCCGTACTTTCTGCAAAGGACATATCCGTGGCAAAAAGAACACTTTCCAACCCCACTGCATCAATGGTGCGGCGGACGATCTCCGCATCGCAGACCGAACCTGAAATATCAATAAAATACCGGGGGTTCCGCAAGCCGGAAAGAACTCGCAGCGTCCACTCCCAGTCCCCGCCGCCGCCGATGTGGGCGTGGATAAAAATGGTTTCCGGGAACTTTTCCAGCGCATTCAGAAAGTGTTCTGCATGGCTGATATTTTTCTGGGATTGAAAATTCTGCATATCCCGGACTTTGCCGGAGTGCATCAAAACCGGCAGCCCCAGACGGGCGGCACATTCCATGACCGGCCGCTGAATTTCATCATCCAATGTATGCTGGTGATAGAGTTTGATCCCTTTCATCCCGGCGGCGGCACAGCGTTCGATCTCTGCCACGGATTCCGTTGCAAAAGCCGCATCCACAAAACAGAACCCGAACAGCCGTTCAGGATAGCGCCGGACGGCTTCCAGCACAGCATCGTTGACATAACGCATTTTTTCCGGCGTAACATCCGGCAGTGTAATGGGGCAGGAAACCGCCAGTTTCTCAATGCCGTAACGGTCCGCATTGGCAATGACACCGTCGCAATACGCCGTATCCAGCCCTTCTGCACCGCTGGATTTTTCCAGAGCAGCCCCACTTAACCAGACATGGTTGTGCATGTCGATGGCGTGATATTCCTGCGGAATTCTGCAAAGCATTTTATTTCTCCTTGCCTGCAATTTTCCGGCGGTCCGCCAGAATATGATCCTTCCCGTAACGGAACAGGGCTTCAAAAACAGAAAGCCCTTCTTCCAGAAGGCTGTCATGGGTGGCGCCTTCCGCCTTCAACCCGTGTTCGTAGGTCACAGCGGGGGCACCGGTGGCAAGTTCCACGGCGCAGTTGATATCTGTCTGGTGCGACACATAGACCCGGGGAGGATCGTGTTTGCGGATCTTCATCCACAAATCGTTGACGGCACGGTATGTTTCCTGATTCACCGGGAAATGGAAGGAATCGGAAATGCTGAAGTGCTCGCATCCATCCGAATGCATGTTCAAAAAGAAATCAATGCGTTCCTGATGGGCTTTTTTGAGGATGCCTTTGGCTTCTTCCGTACGCAGATTGCCCGGCGCGGCATCGTGCATGATGTTGTACCCTTCGGAATTGTAATAGGTCCCCAGTTCTTTGACCTGATCCATGGGCATGGGGAAATATTCCTTGAGGGCGGGATAACGCAGTTCGGTACCGTCTTTCAGGAGCGTACTGACCACACGGCGGAATTCTTCTTCGGAAGTTCCCAGATAGCAGTCCGGCGAAATGGCACGGCCGTCCATATTCACGCAGGGCATCAGCACCAGACGGAAGTTTTCCGCCAGTGCCAGCAGTTCCGGCTGGGGGAAGCCCCGAAGGTCGTTGCCGGTTTCCATGATGTGCATCAGATCCAGTACAGAAATGACGCCTTCAGCCTCCTCCCCGTGGATGCCAGCAACGATCATCAAACACTGTTTGCCGGACTGGGCATACAGTTCCGGGCGGGGGGACCCGGTGGCACTGGGCCAGTTGATGACCCGTGCGGCGGGGCGTTCTTCGCCGTAGGTCACCGCATAAACCGGAAACCCGCCGGGGGTATAGGCAACGATTTCCGCCTTGCCCTTTTTCACATTTTCACACTGGGCAATGATTTCATCGGGGCGCACGAGCCACCAGTCGGGCCGGGGCAGTGCCCCGGCGTATTCACGACGCACAAATTCCATTATTTACCTCACTTGAAGCTCATTCTTTGCCCGCGATCTTGCGGCGGTCGGCAAAGACATTGTCCACACCGTAGCGGAAAACCGCTTCCAGAATGCCGTACCCCTCATCCACCAGCCGTTCATGGCTGGGGGCACTGGTCAGGCCGAATTCAAAGGTGAAAGAGGGCGCACCGGTGGCCAGTTCCACCGCATTGTCGATATCCGTCTGGGTGGAGGGGCAATAATCGGTTTCCGGATCATAGCCGCGGACTTTCAGCCAGACCTTGCGGATCGCTTTGCAGGTTTCGATATTCACCGGATAGTGGAGAGATGCCGAAACAATGATGTGTTCACAGCCGTCGGAATGCAGGTTCACAAAGAGGTCAATGTGTTCCCGGGCGGCAACACGGAGAATGGCTTTGGCTTCTTCCGTGCAGATGTTGCCGGGAGCGGCATCCAGCTGGATATTGTAGCCTTCGGAATTGTAATAGGTCCCGAGGCGTTCCACCTGATCCATAGGCATGGGGTAATATTCTTTGAGCTGGGGCCAGCGGAGCTGGGTGCCGTCCTTCAACCGGGTGTAAACCAGATCGGCAAAATCTTCAAACTTGCCGCCCACATAGCAGTCCGGCGAAATGGCACGGCCATCCATATTGATGCAGGGCATCAGAATCAGACGGTAATTTTCCGCCAGTTTCACCAGTTCCGGATTGGGGTTGCCGGCAAGGTCCTTGCCGGTTTCCAGCAGGCTCATCAGATTCAAAACAGCCATCACGCCTTCCGGTTCTTCGCCGTGAACGCCGCCAATGATCATCAAACACTGGGGACCGGGCAGCGTGTACAGTTCCGGACGGGGGGACCCGGTGGCACTGGGCCAGTTGATTTCCCGTTCCACGGGGCGTTCCGGGCCGTAGGTAATGACATATACCGGGAAGCCGCCGGGAGTATAGGCGGCGATCTCTTTTTTGCCTTTCTTCACATTTTCGCACTGGGCAATGATCTCATCCGGGCGGACGAGCCACCAATCCGGCCGGGGCAGTGCCCCCTTCAATTCACGACGCACAAATTCCATTTTATTCTCCTTCCATTCGGAAATGTTATAATAATATACCGACCCCCAGCAGGGATCTTTTTTTTCTCCCGACTGTCCTGCCGCCGCTCAATACCGGGGCGGGACAGCTCCGTTATACCTTACTTCTTTTCCGGCGGATTACAAGTGGAAGGTACAGGAAAATGTGCCGTATCTCCCGGCCCGCATTCCCCGATCCACAGATCTTTTTCCGCAGAATACTTTGCCGGATCCTTTGCCGGGTAGCGTTCCAGGAAGGTCTTGCCGTCCTCTGCATACAAAGACATGCCCGGCTTGGCAAGCACGGGAACCGGGACGGTCTTCTTTTCAAGATAACGGAAACGGCCACGGATCATGCTCTGGTCGTGGAGATGAACGGTTTTGCCGCTGATTTTGCCTGCGGTATAGGCGTGTTTCCCGATGCGGAAGACGCTTCCGGTAAATTCTTCCGGAATTTCCCGGTCAAAAGTCACGGTTTCTTCGTGCAGATCCACCGAAACGACTTTGGCGGTCAATTCTTCGCCGCTGAAAGTGTACTGCGTAAGGATCTTCCCTGCGGCATCTGTGTGAAGAACACTGCTCTTGATGCCGTTTTCCGGCTTTTCCAGTTCTGTCAAAACCATTTTGGAACCGTCGGCAAGGAGGAGCTCCGCCTCCACCTTGTCAAAGGTGCAGGAAAGGGTTTTGACGGATGTTACTGCCGGGAGGGCATCGGACCCCGTTTCGTACACCGTGCCGAAAATGGATCCCAGCGGGGCGGTGCCGACTCTGCGGCGGTTGAAAAAGGTCACATATTTCTGGGTATTTTTCTGGGTGCGGGGCGGTTTGCCATCCGCCAGAAAACGGCTTTCATCCGTTCCTGCCAGAGCAAAAACCCGCAAATACGCCCCCTTGTCCGGCGCATAGCCTCTGCCGGACTGGGCGGGGAATGTTACAGACGCATCGGCGGCAACTGCCAGACTCCGCACATTCTCCAAATATTGCAGACCGCTCCCCCGGTAAGTACCGTACTGCTTTCCTCTGCCCCGCAGTTCCGGCGCATCATAGAAATCGCCGTAAGGCACATTTTCCCCGGCAAGGGTTCCTTTTTGCGGCGTTTCCTGCGTACTGGAAACGGCTTTTTCCGTGGCACTGTGGATCATCCAGTCATGCCGGGAACCGCCCCGGATGCGGAAAAGATCCAGCACAATGAGTTTCCCGGGAACAGGTTCGCAAACAAGCAGTGTACGCTTATACAGACCCACATGTTTATAGAGCCACGGCACATTTGCTTCGATCCGCTGGACTTTCTGCTGTCCCAGATCCGCATGAAGCAGTTCCGCAGGCAGAGCATACTGCTGCATCTTTTCATCCACCATCACCGTATTGTGGCTGACGGTATTGATGTAAAAAGCCGCCCGTTCCGGATCATCCCCCGAGGCGGAATCCGGATAGCCGAAATCCGGCATCATCGGCACATTCCCGGCAAAGATCTCCATGTGGAGAGCATCCCGGTGTTTATGACCGATATACGCCCCGAAACTGAACCAGACCGCCGTTTCTTTTCCCGGACGGGCGTTCTGGAGAGAAGCCGTCCCGTAGGCGGGCAAAATCGCACTTTTCCGCCCCCAGAGAGGGTCCTTGCGCTCCTCTTTTGGCGGCAGAGCGGGCTGGTCGCACCGGATGGAGCCGGAGTCCCCGCTGGAGGGGGTGAACTTGCCGCAGACCCGCAATTTATCTTCATAACGCAAAATGCGGGCGGCAAAAGGATGGCGTTTTTCCTCATCCACACCGAATGGCCGGAGGGCGGCGAATATCTTCTTCAAATCATTCAGCCAGTAGTGGTTGTACGCCGGGGATTCCGAGGGGGCGCCGTCCCCGAAAAAGTTGCAGTAAATGGCGTAATCCAGCGGCGTGGAAAACCAGCTCCGGGCTTTCCGGAAATCCGTGACCCAACGCACCATGGCAGGATCCTGCAGAACAGAAGCGATTTCCAGAAGTGCCATCTGGTGCATCCCGAAATTCCCCCAGTTCTTGCCGTTTTCCGTCATAATATCGTTTGCCATCACCCGGAACATATTGTTTTCGATATTCTGCATGATCTCTTTGCAGGTTTTTCCGGTGATCTTTTCCAGTTCCGCATCCCCTTTCTGCAAAAAGGGCTTCATTGCCAGATACGCGACGGCGAATTTGCGGGAAACGCCGGTTTCCCAGATGGCATTCAGGATGCGGCCATTGTAAGTGGGTGCGACTTCTTCAGCATAACGGGACTGCTTGTTGTAGTCATAACGGGGATAATATTCCGCATAACGGTCCAGCCGTGCCAGCAGACGGCGGGCGAATTCCGGGTTCCCGGTGCGTTCATACGCCGCCTGCAAAGGAGCGATCATGTTATAGTTGTTGAAGCTCCAATGGTGATAGTAGGCTACAAACCAGTATTTGCCCTTTTCGCCGGGTTTCCGGTAACCCCGGCCGTCATCCACGATCTTACCGGTCAGTTTGGAGCGGTCGCCGGTTTTCAGGAATTCGGCAAAATCGTTGTCCGGGAAAATATTTTTGCACTCCGGACACTGGAGTTTGAAGGGCTTCTTCAAATCCACGATCCACGCATACATCCCGTGTTTTTTGATCCCGTCCCCGCAAACGGGACACCCGTAACGGTTCACATCAAATGCCCGGGGAACTTCCGGCGGGATCACCGATTCCCGGTACTCCGCGGGGGTCATTTCCAACAGTTTTTTTTCTGCGGAAGTCAATACTGTTTCTCCGGCAAAAAGGCTCATCCCGTACAGGGCGGTCAGACAAAGTACAAATAATTTTTTCATTTTATTTTTTCCTTTCGGGGATTTTACAGGAATGGACCTCCCGGTCACTGCAGGCAAAATAGATCCTGCCGTCTGCAATGGCGCCGCCTGCTGTGATGGGGGCCAGCGGCGCAGCGAATTTTACCGGCCGGAAGGTGACAGGATCGATTTCAGATAAACAATGATCCTGAATCAGAAAAAGTCTGCCGTCCTCCGTTTTCCGGAACGCACGGCGCACAGGATAGCCAATGGAGTATTCCCGGAGCACCTGCAAGGTGTCAGGCTCCAGTACCAGCATTTTGCGGCTGTTGGCGGCGGCAAGGAGTTTCCCCTGCCACAACACCACATCAATAACTTTATTTGCTCCGGCACAGCGGTGCAGAGCAAGGATCTTTCCGGTCTGCCAATCCATGCGGAAAACGGCGGCGGCACTTGCATTGCTCTTATGACCGCCGTGGGTATCAATGGCGGTACCGCCCAGCAGGTCGCCCGTTGGCGCAAACACGCCGGATTTACAGCTTTCGCCGGGGAGCCAGTCCGCAATCACCCGGGTTTTGCCCGTTTGCAGATCCAAAATCCCGAACATACCGCCATCCATGCCGTCATAGGAGTAGCCCGCCATCATGATCTCCCGCCCGTTGGGGTGGACCTGAATGGTACGGGGGCGGCGGACTTCTCTGGGCCATTCGGCAATGATCCTGGGATTGGCGGTATTGCCCGCCTCTTTCCGTGGGGCGGGAGCGATTTCCAGCCCGGTAAGGCCGAACCATGGATACTTCCCTTCCGGACGGCGTTTCACACGCATTTCCACCGGGAATTCCCCCTTGGGGAGGTCAAAAGGCCCGAGAGTAATGATTTCCCCCATACGCGCCTTTTTGCTGCACAAATTGAACGTATGCTCTTTCCCCGCCACGGAAACCGTCACTTCGCCGTAGGTGGGGAAATAGTAGAAACGCATATTGACAAAATATTTCCCTGCCTTTTCCACCGGGAGCGGGAAATAAAAAGGTGTGCCGTTATCCTGCCCCTGACAGAGCAGGATTTCCCCTACAATGGAAAAATTTCTGTCCGGCAAGGCGGGATTCCGGGCAATAAGTTCACTCATGGAAACGCCGAAAAAACCCCGGGCGGCATAGCTGACCGGCTGGAAAGGATCCAGTTCCCACATACGGCCGTGAGCATACTGGCAGGCGTAAAGTTTGCCGTTGAAACTTGTCATATTGCAGAAATTGCCGCCGCCGATCAGGGGATTATAGCCGTGATCGGTGATTTTGCCGGTCGCCGGATCCAGAGAAGCAAGATGATGGGGGTGGGCACTGGATATATAAATTTTGCCATCGGGCCCTGCGGCAAGACTGGTGAGGGATACGCCGCCGGATTTGTAAGTAAAGGGAACGGTTTTGACGGTATTTCCGTCACGCCAGATGATGAATTTCCGGTTCATATCATACATCAGCACCCGGCGGGTATCGTCGATCTGATGCAGTTTTGTTCCGTACTTCAAGTGCGGCACCGGTTCTTCCGGCAGCTTTTTTGTTACCGGGGTCTGCCAGATCTCACCGGCTTCACAAACTGCCGAAAAACCGGAGGGCGTGGAAATAAAGACCTGCCCATCAGGCAAACGGGCGGCATATCCGGAACCCAGTTTGCGGAATTGTTCCGGCACAAGTTCTTTTTTCTCCCCTGTTTTGAGATTATATGCCACCACGCCGGAACGCGCCATACCGTTTCCGCAATAGATCCAGCCCGCTTTATCACAGGCAATGGCATAAAGCTGGGTTTCCACCGGATCCATGCGGCCCAGTTTTTTCACTTCCGCCGTTTCCGGATCGACAGCCGCAAGCATACAGGGAACCAGCCCCAGATAAACGGTTCCGTCATTCCCCAGAGCTGCAGACCAGCAGGGCATCCCCACATCGGGGCCTTTGCAGACGGTGAGTTTCCGGGTATTCACATCCAGAATAATGACTTTCCCCGCAATGCTGGTAACATATTTCCCTTTGGGTGTCAGCACGGCGGCACTGAAATACCCCCCTTTCACCGGGACGAAGTATTGGAAGGTCTTCCCCGTATCCAATTCGGTATAAAGGAGATAATTATCCGGCCCGGCATCCAGCGCGGCGGCGATGACAAAAGGGCGGCCTGTGGCATCTTTCCCCGCAACAGAGTGGCGCAGTTCGCAGGATGCCACGCCCACGCCATGATTGATCATACCTGCCGAAGAAAGTTTCCGGGGGAGCAAAAGTGCCAGATCCCGAACTGCCACTTTCCCGGCACGCTTGCGGAAAGTTATTACAAAGACTGCCTTTTTCACCGGCCGTTCCGCCCGGTAGGTGCGAGTCAGGATCTCCCAGTCCTTTTTGGCGGGGGTGGGCCCCACCATCACACAGTGGATGACTTTGCCGTTATCCAGCACCAGATTGAGGTAAGCGGCATAACTGGCTTCTTTCCGGTAATATTCATTGCCTTCCAGAGTCCGGAAAGCGGCACGGAAGGTAATGGGCCGGACTTCCGTCTGACCGAGTTCCACCGTCTGGCGCATTTCAGCAAAGGCCTTGCCGTCGGGGCTGTTGAGTTCAAAACTGTTGTCCGGCAACCGGGTGATCCGGGCAGGATCGTTGAACTGCCACTTGGTGTTATCCAGCAAATTCCCATCCTGCCCCCGGAGAGCAGTACAGCACAGGACAAAAACCGGCAAAATCCACTGTTTTATCATAATCTCACGCTGTTATTTCCGTTTTGCCGGGATGGCGCAGGAAAATACTTTGCGGCCGTCGGCGGCGAAGATGATCCGGTTTCCGGCAATGGCTCCTCCGGCGGAGATCCCGGCAGGGGACTGGGCGAATGCGGTGGGCTTGAATGTCACCGGATCCAGTTCGGAGAGATTCCGGGACTGGATCAGGAACATGCGCCCGTCTGCCGTCTGCTGGAACGCCCGCCGCACAGGGTAACCGATGGAGAAACTGGCAACGGATTTGAATGTTGCCGGGTCGATAACATAGAGAATACTGTTATCGGTGGCGGCAAGGATCTTGCCCCGCCACAGCGCAATGGCATTCACATTGCCCGCCCGGGGACAGCGGAAAATGTTGACCACTTTCTTTGTTTTCCAATCCATGCGGAAAACGCAGGCTTCTTTGACCGTGCTGTGGCCGCCGATGGCGGCAATACTGGAGCCGCCGATAAGATCGCCGTTCTTTTCAAATTCTGCGGCAATACAGCTTTCGCCGGGGAGCCAATCGGCAATGGTGCTGTTTTTCCCGGTCTGCAAATCGTGGATACCGAACTGGCCGCCTTTCATGCCGTCGTAAGAAAATCCTGCCATCATCACTTCCCGCCCGTTGGGGTGGACCTGAATGGTACGGGGGCGCATCACTGCTTTCGGCCAACGGCCGAGGATGCGGGGATTATCCCGCCCCACATTGTCCTGGCGGGGTGCGGTTGCCGCTTCCAGCCCGGTAAGCCCGAACCAGGGATATTTGCCTTTGGGGCTTTTGCAAACGCTGATCTCCACGGGGACATCCCCTTTTTTGAAGTCAAAGGGGCCCATGCTGACCATATCACTCAACCCGGCAATATCCCGGGCAAGATCCATGGACCAGGTTTTATCAAGCACTTTTACCGTAACGATGCCGTAGGTTTGGAAGTGATAAAACCGCATGTTGATATATCCCTTGCCATCCTCTTTTACAGGAACACGGAAACGGAAAGGCGCACCGTTTTCTTTCCCCATGCAAAGCAGAATTTCGCCGAGGATATTGAACTGGTGCTGTTCAGATGCAGGGATCTGCGCCACCAGCGTGGTCATGGGAACGCCGAAAAAGGAGCGTTCCGTATAGGTAACGGGTTTGGCGGTATCCAGTTCCCACATACGGCCGTGGGAATATTCGCAGGTATAGAGTTTGCCTTTGAAACTTGTCATGTTGCAGAAATTGCCGCCGCCAACGGTGGGATTGTAACCGTGATCGGTAATTTTGCCTGTTTGCGGATCCAGCGATGCCAGATGATGGGGGTGAGCAGTGGAAATATAAACTTTCCCGTCCGGCCCCGTTGCCAGACTGGTAATGCTTGCCCCGCCGGAACGGTAGGTATAGGGAACGCTTTTCAATACGCCTTTATCGTTCCAGACGATCTCGTTTTTGTGGTTGTTATAGGAAATGATCCGCTGATTTTCGCTGATACGGAATTTCCGGGAACCGTACTTCAAATGGGGGCGATCCGCCTCTTTCGGCCGGGAATGGACGGGGGTCTGCAAAAATTCCCCGCCTTCACAAATGGCGGAAAATCCGGAAGGTGTATTGATATACACCGTCCCGTCCGGCAGATCCGCCACATACCCGGAACCCAGTTTCCGGAACGCTTCCGGCACAAGTTCTTTCTTTTCCCCTGTCTTGAAATTGTACGCCGTCACACCGGAACGGGCCACGCCGGTACCGCAATAGACCCAGCCGGTTTTATCACTGGCGATCCAGTAAAGCTGGGTTTCCACAGGGTCCATGCGGCCGCAATTTTTCACTTCGCCGGTTTCAGGATTCACGGCAACCAGTGTGCAGGGCACGTTCCCCAGATACACCATGCCGTCCGTGCCGATGGCGGCGGACCAGCAGGTGGAACCGATGACAGATTTGGAAAGGGTGAGTTTGCGGGTATTCACGTCAAAAATGACGACTTTCCCCGCCAGTCCTGTAACATATTTTCCGGAGGGCGTCAGCACGGCCCCGCTGAAAAATCCGCGCTGCCAGCCGGGAACGACATGCTGAAACGTCTTTCCTGTATCCAGTTCGGTATAAAGGATGTAGCGATCCGGACCAGCATCCAGCATCGCCCCGATGACAAAGGGGCGGCCCGCCGCATCTTTTCCGGCAATGGCGTGGCGCAGTTCACAGGCTTCTGCGGCAATGCCGTGATCCGTCACCTCTGCAACGGGCGGCGGGACCAGCTCTTTCAGGAAAATATCTTTGACCTCCACCACGGCGGAGCGTTTGGCAAGACGGGCGTAAATTTCCGCCTTTGCCACGGGCCGTTTGGGAACGTATGTCCGGGCAATGGATTCCCAATCCTGTTTCCCCGGGGTCGCCCCGACAGAAATGTAATTGGTGGAAGTTCCATCGGTGTAACGGAGATTCATCAAAAGCCCGTACGTATCCTCCACCCGGGAATATCGATTTCCGGAAACCGTGCGGAAAGTTGCGCCGAACCGGATGGGAACGATTTCCTGCCGGTCCAGCGTAATGGTCTGCAAAAGCCGGAGATCGGTTTTATCATCCGGCGCAGTCATCCGGAAAACGCCATCCGCCTGACGGACGGTCTGTGCCGGACGATTGAACTTCCAGTTTTCACTTTTCACCAGATTTTCCCCGGCGGACAGGATCGCCAGAGAAAAAAACGCCGCAATGATAAAAATCTGTTTCATCTCAAACCTTTTGGATACTATTGAAGATCCCAGTAATTATTCACATCGCCGTTGATATTTCCGTTACGGAAAGGATCTTCTGTGAAAGGGTTGTACAAATTGACCTTTGTAAAACTCACATGCCCGT
The DNA here is from genome assembly GCA_017457105.1 of Lentisphaeria bacterium. Lineage (GTDB taxonomy): Bacteria > Verrucomicrobiota > Lentisphaeria > Victivallales > Victivallaceae > UBA1776. Next base: position 36,793 of record JAFTIA010000086.1, read on the forward strand.
CAGCCCAAGCGATGTTCACGCCGCCATTGTGCCGCCCGTCCGGGAAACCGTCATAACCGGAGCGATCACTCCGGTAGGTAGTCATACAAACATACCCCCCAATGGTATTACGCACAGGGCTGGCAATGATGTCCACCAGCATGATGGTGGAAGAAGGCGTCTTGACTTTCGTTGTTTTGGTACTCATTTGCATCCGGTTGGAATTGGAACTGGTCCGGTAGGAACTGCCGAGATACTCATAATTGTAGCCGTAACTCAAATTGGACGGCGTTTTGTAGTCCAGAGGCGTGGCAATAAACTGTTCAGGCCGGAACCCGTTGGTGCCGGTGATTTTGTGGGATTTGCAGAAGAAAACAGCACCGCTGGTGGCATATTTCCCCAAAAAGAGTTTATAGACCCAGTTTTCCGGAACAGTGCCGTAATCATAGAACTGCGGATAATAATCAGCATTATCATCCACATAAAACATAATGCTCTGGGCGACCTGTTTCTGATTGCCGAAGCAGTGGGAACTGTTCGCCTTTTCCCGTGCCGTGTTCAACGCAGGAAGCAGCATGGCGGCCAGAATAGCTATAATGGCAATTACGACCAGAAGCTCGATCAGTGTAAAACTATTTCTTTTCATTTTCAAATTCCCTTATATAATCAGCGGTCCCAATAGTTATCTTTATCTCCGGCAGTCGTTCCGTTACGGAAGGGATCTTCGGTGTAGGGATCCAGCTTATTGACTTTCGTAAAACTCACATGCCCGTCAGCCCAGGCGATGTTCACGCCGCCATTGTGCCGCCCGTCCGGGAAGCCATCAAAACCGGTTTCTCTATAGTAATCCGTACAAACATAGCCGCCCTGCAGATTATTTTGGGGGCTGGCAACAATATCCACCAGCAGGATCGTTTGAGAAGGTGTTTTGAGCTGCGTGGTTTTGGCCGGAGTTCTAGCTCCGCCGTTGCGGAACGAGGAGCCGATATGCTGATAGTTGTAGCCATAACTGAAATTGTTGGGCGTTTTATACGCCAGAGGATCGGCAATAAATTCCGGTGGCATAAAGCCGCTTGCCTTTTGGATCTTATGGGATCTACAGAAGAAAACCGCCCCGCTGGTGGTATATTTCCCCTCAAAAAGTTTATAAACCCAGTTTGCAGGATCAGCGGCGTAATCGTAGAACGGCGGATAAAAATCATCGTTTCCATCCACATAAAACATAATGCTCTGGGCGATTTGTTTCTGATTGCCGAAACAGTGGGAGCTGTTCGCCTTTTCCCGTGCCGTATTCAACGCAGGAAGCAGCATGGCCGCCAGAATGGCAATAATGGCAATTACAACCAGAAGTTCAATCAGCGTGAACGCTGATTGAGTGAAGATGTGAAGGTGTGAAGAGTTTGCCTGCGGCAAACGTGAAGTGCGCCCTGTCGGGCGTAAGGATGTGTTGCTTTTATAAAATTTTTTAAGGTAATACAACGGCAAAATACCTATTTGACAAGTTTTACTGACCAATAGTTCGATCAATGTAAATGTTTTTTTCATGATGAGAACCCTTTTGAATTATCAGAGAATATCCAGTTTTAAATCACGAATCTCGATCTTGCTTTCTTTTTCGATCCAGTTGGCAAGTACCTGCACACGGCAATGGGTCACATTCACGGGCCAGATACGGTAATTCCAGCCGTTGATGCGGCCGGTGACCGTCCCGGCAAAGGGCATAAGCTGATCCGTGTATTTGGCACTGCGGAACGCCGCGTGCATGGAGTCCCCGCCCCCTCTGTGCAGACGGACCACCGTCCCCGCAGGAGAAGCAAAGGTGACTTGGCGCGCCATGGTCAGGTGCAGGACGCCGTCAATCATTTCACTCTTGCTGATAAACATATACAGCCGGTGGTTGGGCAGGTCGCTCAAATCCTTTTTGGCACCCACTGCCAGATGAAAGTTTTTCACGGATTTGCTCCAGGCGGTACTGTCTGCATCCGGACGGACTTTGATAACAGTATCCCCGGCTTTCACCGCTTCCGCCAGCGTGCCGTAGCCCTTGGCTTCATGCCACACATGCATCCCGGAAACATCCTGCCCCTGGGCTGAAAGCGGGATAAAACCAATGCAGAGGGTAGATTTTTTGGAACCGTCCAAAGCTCTCACACTGCCGCTCAACCGGTACTTTTTCGCATCGTCCACGGCAAATTTTTCTTTGGAAAGGATACGGACGGGGCCGTTGATGATCCACGCCCCATCCTTGTATTCCGCCGTGCCGCTGTTTTTATACGGTTTGATCACGCAGTTTTCCGGCGTCAGGATCACGCTTTCTGCAGAAAGATAAGCCCCGCACAGGCAGGCCGCCAACAAAAGCAACTTTTTCATATTTTGATCCTTTCTCTGGTTAATCCTGCCGGTACATGGCAGCATATTCTTCAATGAATTCTTTATCAAAATGCTTGAACCACGGAATGCGGAACGCATTTTTGGCGATATTTTCGGAGTGGGGCAGACTTTCGGGTTTGCGCCGTTCCGCAAAGAAGGGGTGGATGTGCAGAGGCATATTCGCCCCGGGCCAGCAGCTTTCAAAACCGGCGTTCCGGACCTTTTCGCAATAAGCATCTATATCTCCACCACGGTACAGCCCTGCCGGACTGTACCAGCCGCCCATGGTGGAGCCGGAATCTGCCGCCGGACGGTGCGCCCGGATGGATTTGCAGTCCGCCAGCAGATCCCAGAAGTAATTCATGGCTTTCCGGATCTCCTCCGTCCGTTCATCATAGTATTTGAGCTGGACACGGCCCATGGCGGAGCAGGTCTGATTCATACGGTGCTTTACGCCGCCCAGAGGGCATCCGGCATATTTTTCCAGTTCCGGAGCCACTTTTTCGGAGGGAGAGGAATAGCGAGACGCGGCAATGCGTTCATAGTGGCCGAAAGACATGGCCTTTTCAAAAATCTCCCGGTCATTGGTGGCAAGCATCCCGCCTTCACCAATGGCAAAACTTTTGCCGCCCATCATGCTGATGGCTGCCACATCCCCCAATGTCCCGCATTTACGGCCCTTGTAGAGAGAACCCTGTGCATGGGAAACATCTTCAATAACTTTTACGCCGTGCTTGCGGCAAATGGCACAAATCTCATCCATTTCCGCAGGATGACCGGCGTAATGCACCACGATCAACGCCCGGGTGCGGGAGGTGATACGGTGTTCAATATCTTCCGGATCGATGCAGAGAGTATCCGGATCGATATCCGCAAACACCACATCCGCCCCCAGCGATACTGCCGGAGCGGCACTTGCCCAGTAGGTCATGGAGGGGCAGATCACTTCCGTCCCCGGCCCTACGCCGCAAGCGTAAAACGCCTCCTGGATCGCCGCGGTACCATTGCAGGTCCCCAGAGCATAGGTGGTTCCCAGCCATGCGGCAAATTCTTTTTCAAACTTGCGGGTCACATCCGTCCCGCTCATGATCCCGGCGCGCATGATCGCAACGACGGCTTCTTCATCTTCAGCCGTAACGATCGGCCAATGAAACATTTCTTCTGCACTGATCATTTTACTCACCCGTGTGTAGTTTGGTTTTAGTAACAATTATAGCACAGAAAAAAAGAAAAGGCAAGTCATTTCCGGAAAAAAAGGAAAAATAAGTCTGTCGGCCGGCGGGGCGCATGGTACTCTCGCATCCTGTGCTATGTCCTGTTATGTCCCTGGTGTCCTTGGTCGTCCTTTTCCCTTACCTGCAGTATCGGCATTGCCGATGTGTGCTTTGCCAGCCGCCCCCGCTAAAAAAAAAGAGCGGCGCCATGCCGCTCCCTTGAATCATCCTGCCAACCGGTGATTCAGCTGAGTTTGCGATAGATGACCTGCATCCCTTTTTCCAAATCAGAAAATTCTTCTGCGGAACAGGTGGCAAAATAGGAAGCAATGTACCCATTCAGCCGGTCTTCCACGCCAGACAGAAGTTCCCGGCCCTTGGCGGAAACATCGATCAAAACATTCCGGCGGTCAGCCGGATCATCGGTCCGGGTCAAATAACCCTGCTGAACCAGCTTGTCCACAAAGAGCGATGCCCCTGCGGAAGTCAAGCCGGTCAATTCCATGATTTTGCTCAGGTTGCAGGGCAGGATGAAACGGATCAGCATCAAATTGAAGAACTGGCCCCGCGGCATGATGTCCGCATGACGCTTCCACTCTGCCGCCAGAAAAGTCCGGCGGCGAAGTTCCAGCATGCGGCAGCAAAGCTTGAAGATATCCAGTTCGGATTGTGCTGTTTCATTCCTGCTCATGATAAACTCCTGCAATTCCTGATCAACGATAGCCTTCGGCTTCGTCGGTGATTTTGTTACTGATGTCGTTCAACCGGTCTTCGCGGTCAGCACGGTCGCTGTCCAGACCATACTGCTGGAAGAACATGTTGCCCACGCGGCTGGTCATACCGCTGTTGACATTCTTGATGATCTTGCCCATGTGGTCGCGGACATCGGCACCGGCAGCGGCGTCGGCATTCACATATTCCACATTGGCGATCAGCACCAGCTGGGACTGCTTGATGGATTCAGATTCGGTGGAGAGCGCACGGCCGATCACCGGAAGATCCTTGAAGAAGGGCAGCCCGGCAGTACCGCGGACAGATTCGGACTTCTTGAGGCCGCCGATCACAAAAGTCTTGGCATCATATCCAATCTGGACGGTGGTACTGACATTGGAGTTGCTCACACGGGGGGACCCGTCGGAGTTCCAGCCCAGAAGAGAGGTGCTGTTCAGCACGATATCCAGCTTGGCGGCGTTGCCGGTGACAACAGGCGTTGCCAGCAGATTGAACTTGAAGCCGTCCTTGACCATGGGGTACTGCAGACCGCCGTGGATGATACCGGGCAGAGCATCACGGGTATCCCATTTGGTGTTATACCAGGTGGCAGGCACCGGGGTGGTGATCGTATTGCCGTCCTTGTCCTTTTCGACCTTCACATAACCGGTCAGGAACTTGGAAAGGTCGCCGGAAGTATTGAGGGAGTTCATATAATCCAGCTGCGCCTTGAGATAGGCTGCCGTCTGCTGATCCCCTTGGGCCTGGGCGGCCTGCAAAGCGGCCTGCAGCTGGGCTTTCTGCGCTTCCAGCTGGGGCAGAGCGACCTGGGTGGCATCGCCATAGGTAAAGCTGCCGGTCTGGGTATTCATCATACGCATGGTGTAACCGATGGGGGTCCAGGCAAGGACCGTGGCACCGGCTTCGCCGTAGAAGTCTTCCAGTTCCTTCAGGGTCATGATCTTGGTGACCGCTTCACGCTGGATGGCATCCGGATTCACGTCCGCATAGACGAATTCCGTGCAGCCTTCCGCAATGGTGGTGGCACCGGCGGCATAGCTGGTACGGTCATAGAAGAACCCGGTCCCCACCTGAACCTGGGAAGGCATACGGTTGCGGGCAACCAGAACACCGCTGGCAACGCACTTGGCTTTGCCGATGCTGGTCATAAAGTCCAGATACCGGGTGTTCCATTTGGGATTGAAGTTCCAGTAGGAAACTTTGTTGTTACCGGTATTCTGCACGCCGCTGGCAAAGAAGGTGCCCCAGTTGCGGCTGGTGAAGGTCCCGGCGGAGAAGAAGTCCACACCTTCGTTGTTCTTCCAGGTCTGGAAGTCCACACCGATACGGTCATCGTTTTCAGCATAGATTTCCAGCACACGGTAGGAGATCTTCACTTCGGGGATCTGACGGTCATACTTGACCAGCATTGCCCGCATTTCATCCCAGTTCCAGGAGGGGGCCTTCACGATGAGGGCGTTCAGTTCTGCATCCACCATAAGTTCGCCGGGTTTCACAGAGAACTGGGGATCCAGATTGGAGGACCCGACCTTGAGCAGCATATCCCGCAGATTGGCGGCACGGCTGATTTTGGGGAAATAGATACGGGTTTCGGCATCCGGCAGGTAGGTAAGACCTTTCCGGTCCAGAGAAGCCACGATGGCATCAATGCCTTTGCCTTCAGCAGAGTTGTTGAAACGGTAGGCTTCGGCGGAAACCAGAACCACACCGGTGCCGTCCTGATATTTTGCCGCAGTGACTTCCGCCGGGCTGGCGTTCACGCTCTTGGCACCCACAGCCGCATTCAGATAGCTGCGGACGGCGTAGGGATCGGCATTCTTGATAACATAGGTCTTGGTAATGACATAGGGATCGCTGTTGTCACGGATGACATTGACTTCTTTGGTGCCTTCCTTGACATCGATCTTCAGCTGCGCCTGCACATTAGAGGGGGCGTAACCGCCGGTAACATTGTCATTCTGATACCGGGGAGTGCCGGGGATGGACTGGGGGGTGAGGCTCAGTTCCCGGGGCCCCTGCTGCATCTGGGGCCGCTGGGCCTGCAGACGGCCGATACCGGCATTGTCCTGCATACTGCTGCAACCGGTCAAAAGAAGAGCCGCCGGAAGCATGTAAAAGCAAACTTTATTCAATTTCATCGGAAATTACTCCTCATTTTTGCGGAAGGGGTTTTCAATACGGCGTTTCACACCGGAAGACATGCTGACTGGGTTCAGCTCCCGGGCGTTATTGGCATCCACAGCGGCGGCTTCTGCCGTCAGCACGATGTACGTCCGTTCACGGATGGTGGTAACAGTGCTGAAGAGATACTTGATGACCGGGATACGGCTGAGGATCGGAAGACCGATGGTCTGTTCCACATCATTTTCCTTTTCATACACAGCCAGCACTTTTTCCACGCCGAAAGCCAGCGTAGCGGCACCGGAGAGAACAGCAGAGTTACTCAATTCAGAACCGGTATTGCCCCGTTCCACCACGCTCTTGAAATTCAGAGCATACTGGAAAAGCAGATTGCCCTTGCCGTTTTCGCCCAGGCAGACAAAGGGGTTCATAATGGTGGCATCCAGCGTCGGGGGATTGGTGTGACGGTTGCCGTCTTCATCTTCATAGAAGCTCTTGCCGATAAAGGAGCGGCCCAGAGTGTTCTTGGCAATGTTCTGATATTCCGGCTGCATGGAAACACGGTACACATAGGGGGCCGTGGTGATGTCTTTGCCCTGCGCCATGCGGATACGGAAATATTCCTGATTGTTCTTCACAGGAGTGTTCAGCATGGTCAGACCGGCATGGGCGGCAATGGCGGCACTGCCGGACTGCTGCAGACAGCGGATAAAGCTCATATCGATCTGCGGAGCGGTGAAGAACCCGCCGTAAGACCAGACGTTGGAAGCGGCATAAACAATGTTGTTGAGGGTCTGATCCATGGAAAGACCACCGGCATTGTAAGCAAGGTTCAGCAAATTCACACCGGGACCGTTCTTCCACGCCAGATAGTCAAAACCCCAGTCTTTCAGGTCGCTGTCCCGCAGTTCATAGTAGTTGATGCGGACATTCACCTGGGGGATGGGGCGGTCCAGTTTGCCGATAAAGTCCAGCGTGCGCTGGGCGGCAGTCTGCTGGTCGCGCCAGAAAATGGTGTTGGTTTCGCCGTTCACATAAGCCGCACCGGCGGAAGAGCCGGAGGTCTTGTTGATGATGTCAGCGAACTGCATGGCGGCACGGTACTTGGGGGAATACGCCACATGGGCGATGCCGGTACCTTTCAGGCCGGGACGGTCCATGGTGGCAATGATGTCTGCAACCATGGGCAGGAAATCACGACCGGTGGAAACCAGAAGAGCATTCCCGCTTTTGCCGTCAAGAGTGGTGACGCGCCGCACGCTGGAGTTGCGGCTGTAACGCTTGATGGCGGAGTTCACAAACGGCAGGATCTCCTGCGCATCTGCGTGCTTGAGTTCGAAGACGCGGCTGGCGTAACGCACCTGCGCATCATCCTGCCGGAGCCGGATGGTACGGATGCCGGCAGCACCGGCTTCGGCACCGGACAGCACCGTTGAGGCTGCAAGAAAGAGCCCCAGTAAACAAAGTCGCTTCATAAATTCTCCTTAATTGTTTTTTAGGTTATTTGCGACAAACAAAAAAAATCCCGCCCCCTCCATGCAGGGAAAGCCGGCTCCTCTGCCGGCGATACTACAAGAAAAATATCAGAGAAAGTTGAATCCGATCACGGATACGTCTTTTTTCTCCGGACCGGTCTGCCCGGTGATGATCCGGAACAGTGCTTCGCTGTGGATGATTTCGCCCTTGCGGTCCTTGCGTTCGAACCGGATCTTCCAGATATGCGGCGCAAGAGTCACGAATTCCAGCGTGGTAAGATATTGAAACGCCACCGGCTGTCCCAGCGTGGTGGTGATATATTTCCGGGTATCCTCAAATTTTTTCATATCAAAACCATTCCGGGTCTCTTCCGGAAGGTGATTCACAAAACTTTTGGCATCATTCTTCAAAAACGCTTCCAGCATCATCCGGCACAACTGCAATTCCGGGGTTGCCGCCTCCGGCAAAGCCTGTTCCATGGGAACTTCACGGATCACCGTACAACCGGCAGCCAGCAACATGGCACATACAGCTGCAGCACAAAGCATGAATCGTTTCATCAAAAGCATCTTTCCTGTTAAATGGCTTTTAGCATAAATATTTTTATGTTAAAGATAATATAGCACTCTTCATAACTTTTTCAAGGTAATTTTTATATTTTTTTGAAAATCAAGGGATTTTAAGGCAAAAAATGAACATGGATGAGGCGGCAGATATGCCGCTCCGGTGTGGTCGGGCGGGCAGCGCCCGCCTGCGCTGCGCCGTGTGAGCCATGTACTTTGGAATTTCCGGAGCGCAGGGCCGGGTGGTCTGTTGGCAGGCAGGGCACAGGACGCAATGCCAGCCAACTATGATGCACTGTATTACCGGAGTTATCTTCTCCGGCGGATACAGATGGCGTTGCAGCGGGGACAGCGGACCAGATTGACCTGATCTTTATTAAGGAAAGTATAGTGACACTGGTCGCAGGAAAAAAGGTGCAGACTGTCTTTCAGCCGGTGGTGCTGATAACGCCGTCTGGAACTGCGCCAGTAAAGATACATCAAAATCAGAAGCCAGAAAACCAGATACAGAAACAAGCCTTGAGCGTAAGTTACCCCGATCATTTTTTCACCTCCCCTGCGGCATCCCAAACAATACGGATCACTGCAGGCAGTTCCGGAAAATCTTTGCTGCTGAAATATTTTGCCAATGCCAGATCCAGCCGGACATTGCCGCTGGAACGGTTTACCAGAACCCGGCGTTCCTTCTCCATTACACCCCGGGTAAAACGCAATTCCACAGTTCCGGCATTGACCGATGCCGCCTGTTTCAACAAAGATTCCGTCAAATTTCCGTCATATTTTGCGCCGTTCACCGTCACTTTCGGGTAGGATTCCGGCGTCAATTTCTGAAAGGCGAGTTTACCGTTCTGCTTCTGCGCCACGGGGGGCAGGGAAACGGGGATGCGTTCCCGGTTAATGGGTTCCGGGGAAACGGCTGTGGGCAATTCGGCCTTCACAACGGGTTCCGGGGCAGGGACGTTGCCGGGTTCCGGACGGGTTTCCGGCTCCGGGAAATCGACGCCCCGGGCAATACGGGCGGGATCATGAACTTCCAGCCAACGGGCTTCCGCACTGGAAGGCCGCACAGGATAAAGAGCGATCCTGCCGGTTTTATGTTCCCTGGCATTCACCGCGGGGAGTTCATACCGGAAGAGAACGCTGAAAAGTGCATAACCGCCCACCAGCAGCAGAAGAGCTGTTGCCGGAGTTGCGTGAAATAAGCGGCTCTTTTTTTTCCGACGGGATGGCATGGAATGTTACTTTTCCTTGTTGAAAACCGCTTCCCGGTCCTTCCGCTGGGGCATGACGGCGATAAAACTTGCAAGCTGCGCTTTTTCTGCCATGGTCATGATTTCGGATACCGGTTCAAAGGGGATCCGGCGGTCTGCCCGGATCACGATCATGGCAGAACGGGAAATACCGCTGATTTTCGCCAGATCCTCTTTCAATTCCTCATGTGTCACGGGGCGGTCGTTAAAAAATAATTTAGGCCCTTCGGCACTCCAGGCAATGGTGACGATGAATTTTTCAATATCCGCCGACACCGTGGTTTCCGCCCGGGGGAGATCCACTTTGATCCCCGATACCTGCACAAAAGAACTGGACAGCATAAAGAAAAAAAGCGTCAAAAAGAAAATATCGATCACCGCAATCATGGGCGGCATACCCGATAACGGCTTGCATTTTAAAGGGATCCGGCGCATGACAGGCGTTTTGTCATTGCCGTTCTGCCTGCGGGCTCCGATCATTGCGCGTCCCCCTTTTCGGCACGGCGGCGTTCAAAAAAGCCCAACATTTCTGTGGACGCAAGTTCAATATCCAGAGCCAGCGTATGGATGCGGCTGGCAAGATAATTATACGCCACATAGCAGGGAATCGCCACCGCCAGTCCTGCCGCCGTGGTGATCAATGCCATGTGGACCGCTCCGGAAAGCTGTCCGGCGGAAAGATATACACTCTGGGTCTGGTGGATGGTTTGAAATGCTTCCATCAAGCCCAGGATCGTCCCGAAAAATCCCAAAAGCGGAGCAATGTACCCCACCGTGCCGATCAATCCTACATACCGTTCCAGCCGGGGGACTTCTTCCAGACAGGCGGCATCCACGGCCTGCTGGAGGTCTTTATCGCCCCGCTGAAAAGCGAGAATGGCGGCACCGACCACCCGGGCAACGGGTCCCGGTGTATTGTCGCACAAACTGATGGCCTCCACAAAACCATCCCGTTTCAGTACATTTTCCAAACCATTGATCAATTCGTGAGCGTTGATTTCCTCCCGGTGAAACTGGAAGGTTTTGATCACAAACACCACCGAGGCGATCACTGCGGCAATGGCAATGATCCACATCACAGCCCCGCCATCCAAAAGCAACTGGTAAAAAAACATCTGAAAAGCTCCGTTCTTTAGAGTTGGTATTTTGCTTGCAATTCCTGTTCAATGGTTTCCATACCGCTATCCACCGGCAGTCCGATCTGCCGGGCAAGGGCAATCAGTCGCAAGGTACTGCGCGCTCCTTCCAGACTGCGCTTGGCACGGTTCAGGCGAATGGCGGCATAAAGGGTTTTGGGCCCCCACACCGGATCAGGATGGATACCGGCACTGCGTTCAGCGGCCTGCCGGTAAAGGGATTCCGTATAGATCCGGAGAGCATTCTGCACATCTCCTGCGGCTTCCCGGCAGCGGCCCATTTTAAAGAGAAGCGGAGCGTAGGCACGGCCTTTATCCAGAAGTGCCTTGTATTCCGCTTCGGCCTGCTTTAAATCTTCCGCAGACCCGCCGGAACCGGAGGCCGCCGAATAAAGACAATCAGCCCGCCGTTCCAGACAGCCGAAGGCAAAGACCCCGCCGGGGCGCAACTGTGCCGCCCGGGCGTAATATGCTGCGCCCTGAACATATTCTCCCAGCCGGGCACTTAAAAAACCGGCTAACTCCGCCGCATCTGCGGCAGTGGTATCTGCGGCATGGGCCGCCAGCAGTTTTTCCAGAAGTTCCAGTGCCTTGCGGGGATTGTCCAGTCTGGCGTGAATGGAGGCACGGTCAAAAAGCACTCTGGCCCGAAGACCGCTGTGCTGAAGCGGCAAAGCCTCGATCCGGGTGAGGTATTCCAGTGCGGTGCCGTGATGGTTTTCTGCAACAGCGCGGTCCACCAGCCGGAACAATGCTGCGGCGGCAAAAAGGGAATCCGGAAAATCCCGCACCAGCTGTTCTGCCGTGCCGGTCGCCTCTTCCATTTTGCCGGTATCCTGCAAAGTCACCATCAATTTATACAGCGCATTGGGGGTAAGTTCATGTTTGGGGGCAAATTGAATAAATGCCTGCAAACGGCGGACCGTTTCCGCAATATCTCCGGATTCTTCGGCGATCAAAGCCGCATGATACAGAGCCGGAGCTGCAAATTCCGATTCAGGGAACTCTTTGGCAAATGCCTGATACTCTTTTGCCGCCCGGGTTTTATCTCCGGTTTTTTCGTACAGCGAAGCCAAATGATAACGGGCCGCCGCCCGCAGATCCGGTGCCTGTGCTTTGCACAGGTCTGCCGCAACGGTCATGGCTTCCGCAAAATCCCTGCTGCGGATCAAAGACTGCAAACGGAAAAGACGGGCCTTTTCCTGCAAGGGTCCTTTCATAGCGGCAGCGTTTTGGAAGGCCTCCTGTGCCGGTTTGTGTTCTCCGGCACGGTCATAATAGGTCCCCAGCCGGAAGGAGGCCTCCTGCCGGGATTCCGGAGTCGGTGCATAACGCACGGCACTCTGCAAATAGTTCAACTCTTCTGCGGCCATTTTCCGCGCGCCGCACTGTTCAGCGGCCTCCATGGCGGCCGCAAAACGCTCTGCATCTGCAATCTTTCCGGAACCGATCACCGCATCGTACAACTTTAATGCCGCCGGGATCTCCCCGGCTTTTACCAGATAACGGGCGGCCTGACATTGGAGTTTTTGCCGGTCCGGGGTTTCCGGATACCAGGTCAGATACAGTTCCAGTGTTTGCGCCATTTCCTTCCATGCCTGTGCCCTGTCCAGTGCGCCGAGGAGCTGCAAAACGGTGACTTTCCGGTCTTCATCCTCCTCCGCCGCCAGCAAAGCGGCACGGCGCATTTTAATGGCCTCCTGCCAGTCCGAACTTTTTTCCGCATGTTCCGCCGCGGCCTGACAGGCGGCAAGATACCAGAAGGAACCTTTGGCATTGCCACGGGAGTCCAAACGGACGGCAAAATCTTTCCAATCCCCCCGTTTGGCAGTCAGAAGCATTTGCAAATCAGACAGTTCTGCAGCATACGCCGGATAAGCGGCAGTAAGAGAATTCAGTAAGGTCTGCGCCGCCTCCGGATCCTGCTCCGCCAGAGCATACACCCGGTAACATGCCGATTGCAGCCGTTCCCCTTCATTGGCGGCAAGAACCATGCGCCGTTCTGCGTGAGTGGCGGCAGTGGCGTAATCTTTTGCGCCCAGTTTTGCCAGTGTCAGCAGATGCGCGATGCCGGATTGTTCTTTTCTGTCCAGCCGGGGATCGGCGGCAAGTTTTTCCAGCAGTTGGGATGCCCGTGCATAGTCCCGCTTTTTCAACGCCACCCGTGCCTGATAAAGCTGAAGCTCCGACGGAGCAAGCCCTGCTTCTGCCGCCATGGCCAGGAGTTTGTCCGGATCGGCATCACTGCGGTGAAACGAAAGTTCCAGAAGTTTGCGGACTCCGCTTTTCCGGGTTTCCGCATTGCCGGATGCCGCCCATTTTTCCGCAAAACCCCAGGCGGCGACCCAGTCCCGGTGAAGCTCTGCCATCTGGCAGAGCGATTGGTAATTGACGGGCAAAGATTCGTCTTCAGACGGTGTATTTTGAGCTTGAACCGTCGTTTTTTCCGTCATTTCACCGTCAGTTCCGGCGGCAAAAAGCATCGCCGGAAAGAAAAATCCGGCGACAAAGATCCCTTGTAAAACAGGGTATATGATCCGGGAGATACCCAAGATCAGACTCCGGGGGCAGGTTCTGCGGCGGGTGCATCTGCCGCAGGGGCATCTGCTTCGCCGGTACCGAACGCCTTTTCCCGGATCCGGGTTTCCAGTTTCTGCTGGAGTTCCAGATCCCGTTCCAGAAGAGCCTTGGTCTGGTCCCGCCCCTGACCGAGCTGTTCGCCTTCAAAGCTGAACCAGGAACCACGCTTTTCCAGAATCCCCATATCCGTTGCCACATCCAGAATGGAACCGACTTTGGAGATCCCTTCGTTGTAGCAGATATCAAATTCCGCCACTTTGAAGGGCGGCGCCATTTTGTTTTTCACCACTTTCACCCGGGCGCGATTGCCGTAAATTTCCCCGGCGGGGTCTTTCAAAACCGTGGTCTTGCGGATATCCATACGGATGGAGGCGTAAAATTTCAGAGCATTCCCCCCCGTAGTGGTTTCCGGGTTGCCGAACATGACGCCGATCTTTTCCCGGATCTGGTTGGTAAAGATCACGCAGGTACGGCTGCGGCTGGCGGCGCCGGTGATCTTCCGCAATGCCTGGGACATCAACCGGGCCTGCAACCCCACATGGGAATCCCCCATCTGCCCTTCGATTTCCGCTTTCGGCACCAGAGCCGCCACGGAGTCGATGACCAGAACATCAATGGAGTTGCTGCGCACCAGCGTATCGGCAATGTTCAACGCATCTTCCCCGCAGTCCGGCTGGGAAATAAGCAACTCATCCACCTTCACGCCGATGGATGCCGCATAACCGGGATCAATGGCGTGTTCTGCATCAATAATGGCGCAGTTGCCGCCCTTTGCCTGGGCGTTGGCGATCACATGCAGACAAAGAGTCGTTTTCCCGGAGGATTCCGGCCCGTAAATTTCCACGATACGCCCGGCGGGAAGTCCGCCGATCCCCAATGCAATATCCAGACCAAGACTGCCGGTACTCACCACCGGAACATCGCCCAGAGCCGTTTTGCTGTCCCCCATCCGCATGATGGAGCCTTTGCCGAACTGCTTTTCGATCTGACTGATCGCGATTTCCAGATTTTTGTCCCGCCCTGCAGTCAGGGTATCCACTTTCTTTTCTGCCATGATGTTGTGTCTCCTCTTTTTGTGTTATGTCTTAAATATCCAGGTCTTTTACACCTGCGGCATGTTTTTCAATGTAATCCCGACGGGGTTCCACCACGTCACCCATCAGAAGCGAGAAAATACGGTCCGCTTCCATGGCATCTGCCATGGTCACCTTGATCATCCGGCGGGTGGTGGGATCCATGGTGGTTTCCCACAACTGGGTGGAGTTCATTTCGCCCAACCCTTTGTACCGCTGGATACGCAGATCCTGACGGCCGTTTTCGCGGATGGCATCGAAAATGTTCTGCAAAGACTTGGCTTCCACCGGTTTTTCCGCAGAACCGCTGACAATGCTGCAAAGAGTTTCGCCTTCACTGAAGACCTGCCGTACATCAATACCGTGTGCGGCAAGTTTCTTTGCCAGTTCACTGCAGTGCTGGGCTTCAAAAATATTCATCACATCAAAGTTACGGCTGCGGCCGGAATCCTGCGCCTGACCTTCGGCAGTATTGGCGGATTCCTCCGTCTTACGGCCCAGACGGGTTTCCGTTTCCTCGATGAACGCCGCCTCTTCTTCCGCACTGTAAACATAACGGCTGGAAGTGGATCCATCCAGTTCACGCACATTGATAAGAGCTGTCGGGAACGCTCCGTTTTCGTTGACGGTCTGGAAATATTCCACAGGATCGATGCCGCAGCGGCGGATACCCACTGCCGCCTGGGCGGCTTCCGTATAAAGATCCACCCATTCCCGGACCGCTTCCGCAGAAAGCACATCCCCGGAAGGACGGGTCACCTGCAGATCGCCACTCCCCAGTTCGATCAGATAGCGGTCCAACTGTTCCTCTGTATCGATGTACCGTTCCTTCTTGTGCCGGGTGACTTTGAACAACGGCGGTTTGGCGATGTAAATATAACCCGCTTCGATCAGCTGCGGCATCTGCCGGAAGAAGAAAGTCAGAAGCAGTGTGCGGATGTGGGAACCGTCCACGTCAGCATCTGTCATAATGACCACACGGTGGTAACGGGCCTTGGAAATGTCAAAATTTTCTTCCCCGATCCCGCAGCCGATGGCGGCGATGAGAGATTGGATTTCCTTGTTGTTGAGAACTTTATCCAAACGGGTCTTTTCCACATTGAGCAATTTACCGCGGATAGGCAGGATCGCCTGGAAAGAGGAGTCACGCCCCTTCTTGGCAGAGCCGCCTGCGGAGTCCCCTTCCACGATGTAGATCTCACTGCGGGCGGGATCTTTGCCGGAACAGTCCGCCAGTTTCCCGGGGAGGGAGAAGGAGTCCAGAGAACCCTTCCGCAAAACCAGTTCCCGGGCTTTGCGGGCGGCTTCCCGCGCCTGTGCCGCCGTCATGCTCTTCATCACCACTTCCTTGGCAACATCCGGATTTTCCTCCAGGAAGGTGCTCAATTCTTCGTTGATGACGGACTGGACGATGCCGGAAACTTCGCTGTTGCCCAATTTGGTCTTGGTCTGACCTTCAAACTGGGGATCCGGAACTTTCACGCTGATGACATACGCCAGACCTTCACGGGTATCCGGGCCGGTGATGGATTTATCGTTCTTCAATTCCGTCTTGGCGTAGTTGTTGATGGTACGGGTAAGAGCCGTCTGGAACCCGGTCAGATGCGTACCGCCTTCGATGGTATTGATGTTGTTGGTGAAAGTCTTGTAGTTTTCCGAATAGGAATCGTTGTACTGCATGGCGACTTCCACATCGATCCCTTTGTGTTCACGGTGGAAGTAGATCACCGGCGTAAGGGGCTTTTTGCCGCTGGCAGAATTGAGGAAGTTCACAAATTCACTGATACCGCCATCGTAGTGATAGGTTTCACTCTGGGCGTGATGATTTTCGTCATTGCGTTCATCGGTCAGGGTAATAGTGATACCCCGGTTCAGAAATGCCAGTTCCCGCAGACGGTTGGAAAGGATCTCCCACTTGTAGATGGTGGTGGAGAAGATTTCCCCGTCCGGATGGAAGGTCACACGGGTACCGCGCTTTTCGGTAGAGCCGATCTCTTTCAGCGGGTTCACCGTAACACCACGGGCAAAGTCAATGACATAGGCTTTGTTGTTCCGCCAGACTTCCACTTCCAGCCGGGTACTCAAGGCGTTCACGCAGGAAACACCCACCCCGTGCAGACCGCCGGAAACTTTGTAGGAATTATGGTCAAACTTCCCGCCGGCATGGAGAATGGTCAGCACTACTTCCACAGCGGGTTTGTGTTCTGTTTCGTGCATGTCCACAGGGATACCGCGGCCGTCGTCGATCACGGTGATGCTGTTATCCTGATGGATCACCACCTGAATGTGGGAAGCGTGGCCCGCCAGAGCTTCGTCGATACTGTTATCCACCACTTCGTAAACCAGGTGATGAAGACCCCGTTCCCCGGTGTCCCCGATATACATGGAAGGCCGCATCCGGACAGCTTCCAGCCCTTCCAGAACGGTGATTTGTCCGGCAGAATATTCTCCAGCAGTATTTTCCGGAACAGCGGCTGCATTTTCAAGTTTTTCGTCGCTCATAAAAATCCTTCTCTTTCAAGTAGTTAGAGGCGAATCAAACCGCCCCCGTCCCCCAGTGACTATTTTATAGGGATAATATACTGCAAAACCCGTTTTTTTCAACCTTTTTTTGCAATTTTTTTAGGCGGGCAAAGCACTTTGCGCAGGGCACAGGGTGCGGGCAAGGGAATACGGACTTGTACGGACTTGTACGGACCCTCCTTCGCCGGAGGCTTCGGAGGGCAGGCGGCACAGGGTGCAGTGAGAGCCATGTGCTTTGGAATTTCGATAGCACAGGGCTGTGTGTTCTGTTGGCTGGCAAAGCACATTGCGCAATGCACAGGGTGGGAGCAAACCCGACTGGGAATACTATGAATACTGGGAATACTATGGATGGTCTGTGGCATACTGCGGGCTATACGCTTTGGAATTTCGATAGCACAGGGCTGTGTGTTCTGTTGGCTGGAAAAGCGCATTGCGCAAAGCCGATACTGTGGGCAATGCAGTACGGATAAGTACGGAGGTGTACGGATGTGTACGGAGGAGGGGCACAGGGTGCAGTGTGTGCCATGTGCTGTGGAATTTCAAAAGCACATGGCTGCCAGAGAGCCATGTGCCAACTGTCCATTATGTCCATTATGTCCATCATGTCCATTTTCACTGCCCCCACCCTGTGCATTGCACAATGTGCCCTGCCAGCCCACAGTACCCCTGCCCGGAGCACAAAAAAGCCCGATCTTTCGATCGGGCTTTGAATCCGTTGTCCAACTTACGCCGCCGCATATCGCAACGGCATCAAGCTGAATATGTTCCGGTTGGCAGGATTAGTTGCCAGCGTTCGGATACATATAGGAGGAACCACGGTTTTCCTTGCTGTACCAGTTGGCACCGGAGAAACCGGAGGCATGGCCGTCGTGGAACAGCATGTTGCCGTATTCGCTGTGGTTCGGGGCAGAGCCGCCGTTGGTCTTGGAAACGTTGGTGTCGTAGATGTCAGCAGCCATGGCGGATTCGGCGTTACCGAACATGGTGGAGTTACCTTCCATCAGACCGCCGGCAAAGGCATAGTCCACACCGGCATCGGTGCTGTTAGCCCAGGTCAGAGCGGTGGTACCGGTACCACGCTTGGTGGTGGTGGAGGGGCAGCAGAAAACGCTGTAATCCTGCAGATAGGCATTCTTGCGGAGCAGTTCCAGACCGTCAGCACCACAGGCATGCGGGAAACGGTCGGAGTAGTCCATGGCATACTGACGCAGGGACAGACCGATCTGCTTCATGTTGCTGGTGCAGGAAATACGGCGGGCCTTTTCACGCGCACTGTTCAGGGCGGGGAGCAGCATGCCGGCGAGGATCGCGATGATGGCGATCACGACGAGCAACTCGATCAGAGTAAACTCACGATTCTTTTTCATTTTTTTTCTCCTTGTTGTAGGCATTTTGTTTTGGATCCTGTCAAAAAAAATAGACAGATTCCGGTTACTGGCAGTAAGTATAGCAAAAAAATTGGCAAAAGGCAAGTGTTTTTTTCTCTTTTTTTTAATTTTTTTGCATTTTTTTGTTTTTCCGGCAGATTTTTCGCCATTCTGCCCCCGCATCGGCGGGGGCAGAATGCTTAAAATTACGGATGCAGAATCACTTTCAATGCTCTGCAGGCGGCGATTTCTTCAAAAGCCGTTTCCCATTCCGTAAGCGGCATCCGGTGAGAGATCACTTCACCTGCGGGCAGCAGACCCTTTGCCACAAGAGCAATGGCACGATTCCAGCTGGTGTAGCTGGTGGACATGCCGAAAGAAATATCCAGAGACTTGGTGGAACAGGTGTTCCAGGGGAAGTCCACATTGCGGCCGCCGGTCAGACCCACTGCCTGCAATTTGCCCTTCTTGCGTGCCATGGCGGGCATCCCGGCAATGGCACGGGGAGCCCCGGAGCAATCGATCACCAGATCCGCACCCACGCCGTTGGTAAGATCCATCACCATTTCCGTCAGATCGACTTTCGCCACATTGACCACAGATTCAAACCCGAGAGCCTTCGCCTTTTCCAGACGCATCCCTTCATCCGGGGGCGCACCGGCCATGACCACATGACGGGCACCGGCGGCTTCCGCCGTCAACCCGCAAAGAAGCCCGATGGGGCCGGGACCGATCACCACCACAAAGTCACCGGCAACGATCCCGGCGCGTTCAATGACGTTATGCACGGCATTGGCGGTGGGTTCCAGCACGGCGGCGGTGTCAAAATCCATATTGTCCGGAATCTTATGGAGCAGATGTTCGGGCATCACCAGATATTTGCAGAAACTGCCGTGGATCCCCCAGCCGGGACTGCGCTTATCCATACAGATCTGCGGATTGCCGGTACGGCAGAGATAGCACTGGCCGCAAGCCTTGGTATGGGGTTCCCCCACCACACGGTCGCCAAGTTTGTAATATTTGCAGTCCGGACCCAGTTCCACGATTTCCCCGGCAAATTCGTGACCGAGGATCACGGGAGGCCAGTAGGGGAACTGGTCTTCACGGACATGGAGGTCGGTCCCGCAAATACCGGTGGCCTTGATCTCCAGCAAAACTTCGCCCTTGCCGGGCTTGGGTTCCGGCATATCCATGAGTTCAAGGAAGCCTTTACCTTTCTGGGTCTTTACCAATGCAAGCATTTTCCAATCCTTTCTATTACGGGAATCATTCCCGGGTTGCATTATTTTTCTTCAGCAGCCGCGCGGCGGAGTTCCACTGCGCGGGCATGATCTTTTACAGGCATCAGGAGCTGCACTTTCACCACATGCATGTAACGCTCACGGTAAGTACGGTTCGGTTCCACGACTTCACCGAAACTGTTGATCTTTGTGGGACTGCCGTCCGGCTGTGCGGCACGGACGCCGACTGTGCTGCGACCGGCCAGCATGGGGCTGACGGATTCCTGCCGGGAGGCGCCGTAATAACGGTTGACCAGCTTTTTCTCCATGGAAACGATCCGTGCAGCAGAAGCACCGTGTTCCCGGGCTTCCCCGGAAATTTTTTCCCGGACTTCCACCATGTCGATCCCCGGAGGAACACTCATCTTCAGCTTGCCGATGACCTGAAATTCCCCTGGAGGAACCTCATCATCTGCCGAAAAGATCAAAACAGGACTGGTTTCCGGCAGTGGCGGAAAATCCTGTCCGATATATTCCACATCGATACACCCTGCCGCAAATACCATACAGCATATCGCCGCAAAATATTTTCCCAGATTTCTCATAAATTTTCGCCTTTTCAATCCAAAGCCAGACGCTTCAGCGTAAACTCCAATACCCTGCTCCGACGCACCTTGCGGACCAGAAATTCCGCCTGTTCCGTGCGGTACACATCCCCCACTCTGGGCGGCCGCTGCAGTTTTTTGGCAAACCACACAGATACCGGCTCCGTGCGCTTGGGCAGCGGCAGATGGGTATCCCGCCCCAGGATGGTCATGGCAATGCCGCCGCCGACCACCCAAACCCCCTCACTGGGTGAATAAAAAGTCCGGGGCAAAGGATCAAATTCATCATCCAGATCCCCCAGCAGTTCTTCCACAATATCTTCCAGCGTGACCATCCCCACGGTACGGCCCCGCTTGTCCTGCACGATCGCCATGTGGCAATGCTGTGTTACAAACCTTTCCAGCAATGCAGAAGCCGATTCCGTGACATCCGCAAAGTCAATGGGCCGGATAATGTCGCTCAACCGGGCATTTTCCTTGCCGGAACGGAAACTGGAAACAACTTCCTTAAAGTTCACATAACCAAGCACTTTATCCGGATCGCCGCCATCACACACCGGGTAACGGGTATGGAAATCCCGCCCCGTCCAGTTGATGGCATCCGACAATGTCTGCCTGTCCGACATGAACGAAATACTTTCCACCGGCAGCATCACATCCCGGGCCGTTTCCCGGGAGAGAAGCGGCGCCGCATTGATGATCCGTTCCTGACGGCTGGAGATCTGCTGGGAACTGCGCGCCAGTGCCGCCAGTGCCGAAATTTCTTCCGCCGCAGACGGTGCCGGGTCCTTTTTCCGCCGTTCAAACGGACGGTTGATAAAGTACACCAGCCAGATAAGCGGCGTCATCACCAGTACCGTCACCGCCAGCGGCTTGGCGGCAATGATCAATACCTGCTCATTGAACCGGACACCCAGTGTCTTGGGCAGGATCTCCGTATATTGCACCATCACCAGCGTAAACGCCAGCGAAAAGACCCACAGCCAGCTTTCTCCAAACAACTTGTCAAACTGCGCCCCCGCCACGGACGCACCGATGGTGTGAGCGGCAGTATTGACGATCAGGATCACCGCAATGGGCTTTTCTATATCCCGTTTGAGTTTCTGGCAAATCTCCCCGACTTTGCCGTGATCCTGCCGCAAACTTGCCAGCTGACTGGGAGTCAGACTCAAAAGAGCCGCTTCCAACAGCGAACACATACATGAGAAAAAGATCGCACCTGCCAGACTGCCAATCAACAAGATCCATGTCATCATCATTTTCCGCCCCCCGTCTGCTGACAGTCAAAACTGGGGGCGTTACCCGGGTGCGGGTCCTCTGAATCACTGATTTCCATATTCCCTACTTTTGTTTATCCCCGGCCGCTTCTGCGGCCTGCTCTTCTGCGATCTTCGCCTTCAAAATCCGGCTCATAGCCGGCGGGAAGAACTTCAAACAATTTTCCACAACACCTTTTTTGATGTCGTCATAAGGCGGCAGCCCCACACGGGTCTCCTGCCCCTTGGCGGTGCCGCTCATGTACGACTTGTAAACAAAACGCGCCAAACGCTCGTTCGCCACAGCCGCATCATGCTCGTTATACACCAGAAAATACAAACTGCGCCAGATCAGACTTGCCACCAGTTCCCCGGCTTTTTTTACGCTGGCATCCCGGACTTCCTCCGTAAAACGGTGCATGACAAAGGCTTCCATTGTACGGTATTTTTTCGGGTCCCCATCGATTTTGGCAAGTTCCTTGAAATATTCCTCGGCCTTTTTGAATTTGCCGTAGCGAAACATCATCACAATGGCTTCTTTCATAAAGTTGATCTTTACCGAAAAGAAGGTACTCTGGCGATCATTGTTTTCGTACGCTTCTTCAAAAGTGCGCTTGACCGCATCCGCCAGTTCCAGATTCGGTGCCATCTGCGCCGTGGAGAAGTCTTTGGTATCCGCCAGCATCAGCCGCCCGCTCCGGAAGGCTTCGTACAAAGACTGGCTCACCACACGCTCGCAGTTGATATCTTTCCCGCCGGGAGTCTTCAACAACCCCATGCGCGCCCAGTAAATAGCCTGCGCCTCCGGCAGACGCCAGTCCAGCTTGCCGTATTTCTGATTGATCTCATGGACCAGTTTGGCATCCAGCTTGAACCGCTGTTTCAAAAGACGGACACGGAAGGCAAGGTCGATTTTCTTTGCCAGTTCCGCATTCCGCAGAGCGGCGGTAAAGGCTTCCGGGAGTTTGGCTTTGTTTTCCACAAAGGCGGCGTACAGAGCCGCTTCATCCGGATAACCGGCTTTCATGGCCGCCTCCCAGAGTTTTTCATTGCCGCCGAAACTTGCCATGAATTCTTTGGCATCCGCCGGAGCCGCCGCCCAGTCCGTGAAATCATCCGTATTGCCGATGACTTCCGTCATGGCCTGGGCAAGCTGGACTTTGTAATACTGGTTGGCATCGTCCATGTAATTGCCCATTTTGTGCTGGAAGATCCATGCAAGATCTTTATACAGCACCGGATCTTCCGGATTATAAAGCAAAGCACGGTCACGGATCAGCCGAATCCCTTCGTTGACCCAGCGCCAGCGGTCGGCGAAGTCGGAACATGTTACAGAAATATTGTACGCCATGTTCCACGCCAGATACGCCGTGGCTCCGGAAAAGGTGGGCTGCAAATCTGTCAGCCAGCGTGCCAGCTGCGCCATTTCGTAATAATTGCCTTTTTCCTGCAGTGCCCCGGCACGGAGCCACAGCAAGTCCGCAATCAACCCCCGGAAACTCCCCAGGGCCACGGTGGTGAATGCTACCAAGGGCGGCGCATTTTCGATCTGCCCGGTAAAACGCAGATGGTGTTCTTTGATCTGGCTTTCCAGACGGTTTTCCACACGGCTCAGGCCGAAAAGCAGCACCAGTGTGACCACTCCCAGCAAGCCGTAAAGACTCAATGTACGGAATTTACTGTTCATTTTCGGATCACCAATCCCATTTCACGCCGCCGGTACATCCAGATACCGAAGAGGAAGAGCGGCAATGCCCGCACTACCAGATAAGAAAGGATCAAGCCGCCGATAAAGCTCATCTCGATCAATTCCCCCTGGGACACCATCTCCGTAACGGCAAATTTCTGAATGGGGATCACCACGATCAGCACCAGTTTCCCCACATAATACCCCACATAATCCGCCGCTCCGCCGAAGAAACTGGTTTCCGCCATGTAAGAGGCGAAACTGCCGAACAGCAGATAAGAGATCACTACAAAAATCGCCGTGGGCATGGTCAGAAATGCCGCCGCCGCACAGGCAAGCCCGGTCAAAATCACCAGTTCCAAAAACATCACCAGCACACAACGGGCGTAGTTTTCCCCGAAACTTGCCACTTTCAGCAAAAGTTTCGGACCGTCAGCCGGCTGGAAAAAGAGCTTCTGACCACGGGGATCCGCATTCTGGAAACCCACTTCCAACGTGCCGTCCGGCGCAACCAGCCGCCACTCGCCGCGGAGAGTCTTTTCGTTGAATACCCCTGTACGGATACTTTCCGGCTGGGGAGTAAGAGTCGTCCAGAAAGTCTGGAAACCCAGCGTTTTCCCCGCCTGGAACTCCGTGCCTTTTTCCTCCTTGCGGATGGGGACGCGCACCGCCCAGGTACCGAGAGTCATCCGCTGGCCCTCGTGATGGATGCGCCCCACATAACTGCGGTAACGCAAGTACAACGGTGCCTGAAGATCGGCGGGCAGTCCGGTAAAACGCCATATTTTGGAATTGCCAAAACTGATTTCCCCCTGCAGTGCTTCCGCCTGACGGCGGACTTCCTGATATTCTTTTTCCTTTGCCTGCGGAGAATCGTCCGGCAATTCCCGGCCTGCGGCACGCATACGGGCGTGTTTTTCGTTGATGGAAAGCCGGGTGATGTGGTCGATATCCGCCGCTTCCGGGAGAAAAACCCGGCGTCCCACCAGAACTTCATTTTCCGCACGGGTACGGTCTTCCGGATCAAATTCCGTTGCGTTGAATTTCCACATCACAATGGCAAACACCGTCATGGTACTGATCAGCAGAAGCACCGTATTGATCGCCAGAATACCGGAAAATTTCCCCAGCCAGATCGTGACTCTGGATACCGGTTTGGTAATGACCATGTGCAGCTGATAACTGTCCACATCGTGGCACATGACAAAACATCCGAGCCAGATGGAGGATAACGCCAGGATCAGCAATACTGTGGAAAGACTGTAAAGA
This sequence comes from Lentisphaeria bacterium, assembly GCA_017457105.1. Classification (GTDB taxonomy): domain Bacteria; phylum Verrucomicrobiota; class Lentisphaeria; order Victivallales; family Victivallaceae; genus UBA1776. The sequence goes on from JAFTIA010000086.1 coordinate 61,217, forward strand.
AGCGAAACCTGAATAAATCCCGCCGCGGTACTGTCCCCCGCCGTGCCGGGGATCAGCAGTACACATAAAAGCAACACCCCCAGCAGAAGCTGGAAGATGTGAGAGCGCACTGCATGACGGACCGTCAATGCGGCTATGGCAAAAAATGCCTTCATTTGTTTTTCCCCAGAAGATCGGCAAGTTTTTCGTCAGCGGCTTCCAGATTGCGGCGGGTTTCCTCATCCGCCCCCGGAACTGCTGCGGCAACTTCCTGTTTCGGTTCATCTTCCGCCAGTGCGCCGATCTTGTTTTCCAGCACTTCGGCTTCTTCCGGAGCTGCGGCGGCAGACTCTTTTTCCGCCGGAGCAGCAGGTTTAGCCTCATCCAGCAGCGACTGCAATGCCGCACCGGCCGGATCGTCGGCAGAAAGATATTCGGCGATCTGGCCGCTGCTGACCGCACCGGCCGTTTCCACGCTTTCGGCCTTCGCCTGTTCGATCACATCCAGGAAGAACGATTCCAGACTCCGGTGCGGGTGATCCACAGAAAATTCCCCGTCTTTGAAATTCGCCCGCAGGATCTCCAGCATTTTCTTCATGGCTTCCGGCGGCAGTTCCGGCGTAACGATACGGGTTTCCTGCTTCATGGTCAGAAGTTCATTCAAGGTCCCGGTGGCACGGATCTTGCCGCCGTACAGAATGATCACCCGGTCGCAAATATCTTCGATGTCGCTTAAAAGATGACTTGTTACCACCACGGTCTTGCCGCGGCGTTTCAGGTTCATGATAAGATCTTTCACTTCCCGGCACCCCAGCGGGTCCAGACCGCTGGTGGGCTCGTCCAGAATCAGGAATTCCGGGTCGTTGATCATGGCCTGCGCCAGACCGATACGGCGCGCCATCCCCTTGGAAAACTCCCCGACACGGCGGCGGCGCGCATGCGCCATCCCCACCATGTCCAACAGCTGATCGATCCGGCGGCGCCGTTCTTCTTTGGAAAGATTGAACAAGGCACCGAAAAAGTCCAGCGTTTCCTCTGCGGTCAGATACTTATACAAATAAGATTCTTCCGGCAGATACCCGATCTCCCGCTTGGTTTCCACCGCCCGGGGGGAACGCCCCAGCACCGACAGCTGCCCGCCGGTGGGATACAGGAGCCCCAGGATCATTTTGACCGTCGTGGATTTGCCGGAACCGTTGGGTCCCAGAAGCCCCACCACTTCGCCCTCGTGGATCTCAAAATCAATATCGTTGACCGCCCGTGCTTTGGGTCTGCCCCAGAAGTCCCGGAAGACCTTGGTAAGGCCCACTGCCCGGACTACCGGATTGTTTGTTGTGGCCATAACTTGCGCCCCTCCTGCTTACTGAACCTGCCGGTTCTCCTCAAATGTCAATTCTTCGCCGGTACGCACCAACCGAGCACTGTTGAAAATAATGACCAGTGTACTGCCCGTATGCAGGATCGCCGCCGCAATAGGCGTCATCCACCCGAAGACGGATAAGGCCATGCCGCCGATCACAAACACCATGCCGAACACCAGATTCTGATTGATGATCATCCGGGATTTCCGGGAGAGCACCAGCAGCATGGGAATGCGCCGCAGATCGTTGGTCATCAACGCAATAGAGGCACTGTTGATCGCCACATCGCTGCCGATGGCCCCCATGGCGATACCCAGATCCCCGGCGGCAAGGGCGGGAGCGTCGTTCACACCGTCCCCCACCACAGCAACACGGTTGGAGCGTTTCAGATTCTCCACAAATTCCACCTTGCCTTCCGGCAGACATTCACTGCGGAAATCATCCAACTGCAAAGTTTCCGCCACGGTTTCCGCCACAGAGGCACGGTCACCGGTGACCATGGAAACATAACGCACCCCGTTGTTCCGCAGGGTTTTGACCATATCCAGAGATTCCCGGCGGAGTTTATCCTTGAACCCGATCCAGCCCAGCACCGTATTGCCGCTGGCCACATAGACCACGCTCATGCCGGCCTGTTCTTCCGCCGCATGATCCGGCAGGGTCAAGCCCTGTTCCAGCATCCAGTTGGCGCGGCCGATGCGGCAGAGAGCACCATTGATGCTGGCGATGACGCCTTTCCCGTGTTCTTCACGGAAATCTGCGGCTTCATCCAGCTGCAGTCCGGCATCGGAAGCGATCTTCTGGATGGCAAGAGCCGTGGGGTGATTGCTGTAACGCTCTGCCGAAGCCGCCGTTTTCAGCAATTCCGCCTGTTTGATCTCGCCGAAAGGCTGGATCTTCACCACAGAAAGAATGCCGTCCGTCAGGGTCCCGGTTTTGTCAAATACAAAGGCGGAAATATGCGCCGCCAGTTCCAGATGGCTCATATTTTTGATCAGGATCCCCAGACGGGCCGCCGCCGCCACCGCCGCAACCACCGCCGTCGGCGTGGCAAGCACCACCGCACAGGGGCAGGCAATGACCATCAGCGTGATCACACGGGACATATCCCCCGTGAACGCCCATGTTACATAAGCCAGCATCAGCACCGTGGGGGTGTAATACCCGGCATAACGGTCAATGATACGCACCACCGGCGGACGGCTGCCTTCGGCGGCAAGGATCATGTCTTTGACCTTGCCCAGCGTGGTATCACTGCCGACTTTGGTGACTTCCAGATCCACCAGACCGGTCAGGTTCTGGGTCCCGGCATACACTTCATCGCCCGCAGACTTGTCCACCGGCACAGATTCCCCGGTGATGGATGCCTGATTGACCGTACTTTCCCCCTGAATGATTTTGGCATCCACCGGGAAGTTTTCGCCGGGACGCACCCGGATGATGTCCCCTACCTGCAAACGGACGGCTTCCACTTCGGTTTCCACACCGTCCACCACCTTGCGGGCAGTGTTGGGAGTCAGTTTGATCAGTTCTTCAATGGAACGCTGGGCGCCGCTGGCGGTACGGGTTTCGATGATGATGGTCACCAGAAGGAAGAAGGCAATGATCCCCGCTTCCTGAAAACTGCCGCTGGCAAGTGCCGCCAGAATGGCAAGCGCAACCAGTTCATTCATATAGACTTTGCCGTGAAGCAAGTCTTTGACCGCCGTCGCCACGATGGGCAGAGCCAGGATCACCGCACCCGCAAAGGCACTGAGCATGGCGGCAAATTCCTGCGCCGGAAAAAGCCATTCCAGAAGGAAAGAGTTGATAATGAAGATGCCGCCGGTCACCGCAAAGGACATCCGGCCCATATTCCGGTCATGACCGGCACCGCCCACCGGCGCATCATGGCCGCAGGGGCAGTAGTGCCGTTCGGTTTCTTCCCCGTGCTTGTGATCATGGCCGCAGCCGCACTTCCCGGCTTCATGATCGTGATCATGGCCTCCGCAGCCGCACTTCCCGGCTTCATGATTGTGGTCATGGCCTCCGCAGCCGCACTTCCCGGCTGCGTGATCGTGACCGCAGGTGCAGTTTGCACCGTGAACGTGTTTTTCTTCTTTATTCATTATTTCACCTCCGCCTGCTGATCCGGCGCGGGTGCACGGCGCGGTTCGGGATTGATTTTGATACGGATTTGTTTGGCACGGTTGCTGTCACCGGTGCCGAGGATGTATTTGCCATCCTGATTTTCCAGCACATCTGCAAGGGTCTGGTTATACAGTGCCATCAGCACCGTATCGGGACTGGCCTTGTAGGCTTCGTGGATGCTGGTAAAGTAGATGCTCTGGCTCTTGACCTCTGCAACCACCTGTTTGCGATAGGTTTCTGCCGCCGCAAGGAGTTCCACTACTTGCGCTTCCGCTTCGCTGGCGGTCTTCACCCGGTACTGTTCCGCTTCGGAAACCAGAGTTCCCTGGGTGGTCTGTGCCGCAGTAACTTCCGCAAAAGCGTTTTTGGTTTTGGCGGGAGCGGCGACCGTGGTCAATTCCACACTGATCACATCCACGCCGCAATCGCTGGCTTCCACCAGTTTGGCGAAACGCCGCTGAACAGCCATGCTGTATTCATTCTTCTTCCCGTAAAGGATGTTATCCACCAGGGTATTGCCGGTCATTTCCACCGCCGCCTGACGGAAAAAGTTGGTCAGCGTCGTCTGCGGACCCCGTTTCCCGGGATAGCCGCCGTTGTCCGGCTCCACTTCATCGGGTTCGGAAGGATCTGCCGGAGTCAGCAGATTTTCGTAATACTTCCGGGGATTGGTGATCTGATAAGTCACCACCCACGCCGTGTGGATGATATTGGCATCGCCGGTAATAAGGTAATCATCCCGGCCCGGTTCCAGCGGCTGGGCTTCGGCACCTTCCGCTTCTGTCCCGGCATTGGCAGGGATAAAACTTATTTCCAGTTTCTGGGAATTGGTCCGGACCCGGACGAACTGCGTTACCGGGTAAGGTGCGTACCAGTACCAGCCGGAGTTGTGCGTATCAAGATATTTCCCGAAACGCAGCACCACTACCGCTTCCTGCGGACGGACTTCCACATAACCGCCCAGCGTGAAGAAATAGATCAGCATCCCGATGATGATCACCAGAAGGGTGAAAAACACTACCCGCAGGCAGCGCACCAGCGATTGCAGACCGGACTCGTACTGCCCGGATCTGTCAAATTCGTGGACTTTGTTTTCGTTTTCCGCCATACTGCACCCCCGTTAGCGAGCCCGCGGACCGAGTTTGGCGGCATCGGCGTTCAAAAGATCGAACGGCGCGGCACCCGTATCCAGAACCAGCGTGGTGCGGCTCTGCATGATCCGGCGCAGAGAATCCAGTTTCCGCAGGAAAGCCGCCAGTTCCGGATTGGCTTTGAAGACTTCGTAATACCGGGCGGCTTCCGCATCGCCTTCGGCACGGATGGTCTTGGCTTTGGCTTCGGCTTCGGTCAAAAGATCCGCCTTGGCCTTGTCGGCGGCGGTACGGATCTTGCCGGCTTCCAATGCACCGGTGGAAAGGAACTTTTCGGCGGCACTCTTCCGTTCCTGGATCATGCGCTTGAAGACTTCTTCACTGATGGTGGAGGGCATGTTGAAAGCGTTGATGCCCACCGCTTCCACTTCCAGCCCGAAAGGCGCGGCGTTGCGGCGGATCTCGTCCAGCATTTCCTTCTGGATCTGCGCCAGTTTCACTTCTTTGGCATCCACATTCACGATCTGGTTGAACCGGTAACGGCCGAAAGTGGCGTTCCGGGCGGCACGCATCCAGTTATTGAGCCGCTGTTCGGCTTCGCTCACCCGTTCCAGAGAGACAAAGAACTTTTCCGCATCGGCAATGCGGTATTCCACAAAGATCCCCACGAGGATGTTCTGTTCGTCGGATGTACTGGTTTCCTCCAGTTTCCCGGCGTTGCCTTCAAAACAGCGCAGACGGCGGTCAAACTTATACACCCGCTGGAAAGGATAGGGCCAGCGGAAATGCAGACCCGGTTTCAAATCCGCTTTTTTCTCGATATTGCCCAGAGTGGTCATTACTGCACACTCGGTTTCGCTCACCTGAAAGGTCACCAGCACCAGCAGCAGAACGACCGCCACCACGATCCCCAGAAGAACCGTCGGCAGGTGTTGAAAGAATTTACTTGTCGCCATAATTTTCAGCCTCCGTTTTTGTTTTTTATATCTTTAAATAATCTGTAATACACTGCAACTTACTTGTCGGTCATCTTGCCCAGATCGGCATCCACCAGGTCAAGCCGTTCTTTTTCTTCGAAATTCAATTCGTAGATCTCGTTCTTCAGAGAACGGCTCACGATGAACTTGCGGGCGTTTGCCGCATCGTTTTCCAACAGAGAAAGTTGGGAATTCAACATGAACATATCCGGCATCGCCTTGAAACTGATCAACTGCCGGTTGAACCGGGCGGCTTCCGCTTCGGCAACTTTGGCGGTACGGGTACGGTAACTGGCGGCATCGGACTCGATCCGGATGGCTTCCAGCTTGGCGGCAGGCACGATTTTGGTGCGGTAGGCTTCCGCTTCCAGCACTTTGGCGTGCATCTGCTCCATGGCACCGATCACTTCCTGGAACGCCGGAGCCACTTTTTCCACCGGCGGGTGCAGACCCAGAACCGGCGTATTGATCACTTCCACGCCCAACCCGATGGCATCCGCACGCTTCTGGATGCGCTGACGGATCACATCGCCCGCCTCTTTGCGGTCCACGGTCATCAAACGGATCATGGAAGAACTTGCCAGATATTCGCTTGCCACTTCTTCGGCGATCCGGCGCAGAGCCTGATCGGGATTGGCATTGCCGTAAGCGTACTTCATCACTTCGGACTTGCGGATGCGGTATTCCACCGGCATATCCAGCGACACCAGAGCTACGGAAACGCTGCCCCGGGGATCGGTATCGGTAACTTTGTGTTCATCCGCAATGATAAATTCATTTTCGCCGGATTCGGCGTGTTTTTTGGTCCACAGCATCACTTCCGGCCGTTTTTCGCCGGATTCATCGGCATCGCTCTTGCCGCCCACATAGACCTGACGGATCCGGTCACAGGCAAATGTACGGACATTGCCGAAAGGATAGGGCAGCGCAAAATAAACCCCGGATTCCAGGGGCTGTGTGCAAACCACTTTGCCGAACCGTTCCCGGATACCCACTTCGTCCGGCCCCACCTGATAGATACTGGTGGAAAGCCACAGCAGCAGCATCCACAGCAGTACAAAGGGAACCAGCGCCCGTTCCAGAAAATGATACAAACCCGTGCCGGAAACTTTGAAGCCGAACTGATAGTCCAGAGCTTCCGCCAGATTCCGCATCACGCCGCCGGGTTCCGTAAAGAGAGCCAGCAGACGGCTTTCAAAGACCGGACGCACTTCCACCACCGTCCGGGGGCGGTAAAATTCGATCACAAGATCAAAAATATATTCAGCACCCAGCACCGCAAAGATCCAGAAAAGGATCCACGCCAGACGGCTGTCCACACCGGAAACCTTCCAGTGATTGCAGACCGCTACTGCCATGGCCAGCAGAAATACCCCTGCCGCCGTGACCAGTGCGCTCCCCACAGGCCGCAGCCAGCGGAAGGAATCCGTCCGGCTCTGACCGATGTAAAACGCTCCGGTAAAAACCGACCCCAGCATCAGGATCGCCGAAACCAGTGCAGAATGCAAAGCGTTGGCGGGAACAGGGTTGCCACCGATACGGCCCGTCCAGTAACGGTAAAAAAGCCAGAGCATGCCGCCGGTGATGACTGCCCCCAGCACCGCAAAAACGGACGGAGCGAAACGGCGGTAATTGGCGAAAGTGCGGCCCGCCGTAAAACGGACATCTTCCTCCACATTCAATGCGGCATTTTCCTTGCGGCGCGCCAGCAGAAATTTCTCTTCATCTTCCACAGCAGAGGCACTGGAAAGCATCCCGTAGATCAATGCCCCCACAGAAAACACCGTTGCCAATGCCAGCGGGATCACCGCCATGGAGAAAACATCCGATCCGGCGAAAGTGCTTTTGATCACACCCAGGATCAGTGCCAGCAAAAACAGCACCGCAGAGAGGATGGAACTGATGACCGCCAGACGGATCAACAGTTTGGCACGGTCCACCGCCATGCGCAAATCATTCCGGTTTTCCATCGTTGAAAAAACTCCTTTTTTGACTATTTTTCACAATACTGTACTTTCTTCCATATATATAAATACACCCGAAATGCAAAAAAGGCAAGTACAAGTTGAAGAAAAGAGAGCCGAAACCGTTATTACAGCGCAGTGACGGCACCGCCGGCCACTTCCACAGGAGTGATCACCCGCCAGTTTTCCGGCAGGGAAACAACACCGTTATGATGTTTGGAAATCAGAATAACTTTCAGCGGAATACCGCTTGATTCAAGCAGTTCTGCAAAATTTTTCCGTTCCGGCGTGTCTGCCAGAAGGATCAATACAGCGGCCGCCGCCTTCTGCAATTCAGGAAGAAGTGTTTTTTCCTGTTCCGGCAGACGGAAAGCAGTGTCCGGCGTGACTGCGGCAAGAACATCGCACAATTGTTGAAATCCATCCCGGTAATGACGGCCCGAAATCCGGTGCAAATCTCCACCTGCGGCAAAAAGATCTACATGGGTCCCCCGCCGCAGCATATAGTCCCCCAGTGCTGCTGTAAGCGACAACGCCGCTTCCAGCGGCACAGATTCGCCGGAGGAAAAGTGAAGCGGTGCCGTATCCGCAAGCACAGCAATACGCATAAATTCCTCCCTGGCAAACTCTTTGACCACCAGATCCCCTTTCCGGGCACTGCCCGGCCAGTCGATGTGGCGAATGGCATCTCCGGGACGGAAATCCCGGCTGCCCAGCAAATCCGGCGATTCTCCGGGAAGAGTGGATATGGCAGTTCCGGTACTGCGGATCACCGTCCCCCGCGGCAGGGAAAAACTTGCCAACGGCGTGAAAGCCGGATAGATCATGATTTTCTGTTCCATCTTCCCCCGGATACTCCACTTGATCAGCCCAAGGGGGTAACTGCTTTCGGCAATAGGGCGATACAAATAAACGATCCCCCGCTTTTTGGCACGCACCTCCCCACGGCATTCTGCGGAACCTCGCCCCTTGACAGAGGATATTTCCGCCGGAGCAAGCACTTGCAATGCAGGTGAATAGGAAAACGGGTCCAGCGTAAGCTCATACGCCGGCAGACGGCGATGGTTCCGCAGTTGAAAATGGAGATGAAACACCTCGCCATTCCGCACCCTTTCCGGTGCCGTCCTTATCAGAATCCCTCCGGGACGGAAAAGAAAACTGCTGATCCACGCAACAGCATGAAGGCTGAAAAGGAAAAGAAGCCAGAAAAGCATCCATGACTGCTGTACGATCAAACAGTACAGCAGCATGATCGCCATGACGGGCATCATTAAAATGGCTGTCAGGGTAAACTTCCTCCGGAGAAAACCAACCAGCCACACCGTTCCGGCAATGGATGCCAGAAAGTGTTTTTTCCGCCGGACACCCTGCTGCAAATAGTCAGGCCCGGCCCAGAATGCCGCACGGTAACGATGCCACCAGCCGGGGAGAAAACGCACTTTTATTCAGCCGTTACGGAGATATTTTTCACCAGGATCTCACTGGCGGTTTTGGGATTGTAATTTGCCACGATGACAACTTGGAAAACTTTGGCACCGGGCCAGAATTTGCCGTAATCCCCGGCCCCCTGAAGATCCGTGCCGGAAACCTTGCAGGTGTAAGTCTTCCAGTCATACCCCGGAATGCGTCCTGCCAGTATGCCGTAACTGTAGCCCGAAGCCATGTACTGGCAACGCACCTTTTCGCCCGCTTTCAGATCCCGGGCAAGAGGTTTTTTCAGCGTGAGGACGGTTTTCCCGTCAGCCACTGCCGTTTTCAGCACCTGCCCTGCAAAATTCCGGTTGGGCAGATCCGAAAGATCTTCTCTGGCGTTCAGAATCAGCCCCACGATATGACGCAGTTCTTTGGCAAGATCCAGTTCGCCGTTTACAGTGACTTCTTTGGCTCCTTTGGGCGCATCTGCCGCCACGGTGGCAAAACTCCCCGGCACGATCCGGACAAAATCCCGGGTGAGGACCCTCTGTTTGCTGTCGAGCATGGCGATCCCGATATAATTCATGGGGTTGACGGGTTTGCCGTCAGCATTTTTCAGATCCATGGAAATGGTGTAGGTCTTGGCCGGGTCAATGGTGATCCGGTCCGGCCCCCAGATCCATGCTCTGTTTTTGCTGATCCGGAAAACACGGGTGCCTTCCTGCCGGGAAAGATCGGCATCCACAACAGTATGTTTCCACGCCCCTTCCTGTGTGATCAGATTTTCTGCGGCAAAAGCGGAGGCGGACACCATCAAAACAGCCGCCAGACAAAGATTCCGGAAATTCATTTTCTCCTCCTGTTTTTTTGAAAGGTCACATGAAGGCGTTACTCGCCATCCTGCACTTTTATATGGACATCCACCACTTCGCCGCCGAAAAGTTCCAGCACATCCCGCACCACCGGCTGGCGGGCGGCACGGTCCAATGCCGACGGATCATCATTGGCCACACTGCGCCGTTTGGCCCGTGCCTGCCGGGGCAGGGCATCTTCTTTGGAAGGCTCCGCCGGGGGGATGTTTTCCGCTTCCGGGGGAGGCGTCATTTCTTCCGCCGCTTGTTCCGTCATTTCTGCTTCTTCCGGGTAATAAGGAACTTGCGACTCCGTCACTTCCGTAATATCCATTGCAGGGGTATTCTCTGCAACGGGTTCTTCCGCCGTCTCCGGAGTCATTTCCGGAACGGTTTCCGGCATGGGTTCTGCGGCTTCGGCAGGCACCGGAACAGCTTCCGGGACAGACGGATTTTCCTGCTTTTCCGGTTCTGGAACAGCAGGCGGCTCCGACGGAGTTTTCTCCGTCACTTCAGGAGTGGAGGCCGTCACTTCCGGCTTTTCCTGTTCGCCTTTTTGCACAGGAGATTCCGTCACTTCCGGTGCCGGGGCAATGACGGTTGCATCAGGAGTTTTTTTTTCCGCCGGAGGAAGAACCGCCACCTGTGCCGGAGGCAGCTGATCCAGGAATTGCAGTTCCCCCGCCTGACGCAGCTGGTTCAGCCGGTTCAGAATATCATTCAGCCGGACGGCATGGGCTTCCCGCATGGCTTTCAAAAGAATGGTTTCCAAATAGACCTGTTTATTGAGGGCATCGTGCAGAACCCTGCCAACCGGTGCCAGGATCTCCAACATCACAGCCGCCGCATTCTCCGGCATACGGGCGGCGATATCTGCATAAAAAGCAAGGACTTCACTATCTTCATCCAGCACATCTGCCGGATTCCGCAGGAGACGGGTGATGCGGATGCCCCGCAGAGCCGCCAGCAAATCGTCATACAGCGTTTCCAGATTCTTCCCCTTGCGGGAGAGTTCGCACAATTTTGCCGCCACTTCGCCGGGGCGGTTCTCCAGCATGGCAAGGAGCATGGCTTCCAGATCCCCCCGGTCCGTCAACCCGAAAAGGGAAAGCACCTGACTTCCCGTAATGGGGTTGCCTTCGTCCATGGAGAAAAAGGCGATCATCTGATCCAGCAGCGATTGGGCATCCCGCATCCCCCCTTCGGCGGCACGGGCAATGGCGTTCAATGCGGCAGGTTCGATCCGTACCTTTTCCGTTTCAGCAATAAGTTGCAGCCGTCCGGCAATGAGCCGGGTGGGGATGGGGAGCAGATCAAACCGCTGACAGCGGGAAATGATGGTGGGCAGAACCTGATGCACTTCCGTGGTGGCAAAGATGAATTTGACATGGGCAGGCGGTTCTTCAATGGTCTTCAACAGAGCGTTCCACGCCTGCTTGGTAAGCATGTGGACTTCGTCAATGATATAGACTTTATAACGGCTGGAAACGGGGGCGTGCATCACTTCTTCCGCCAGATCCCGCATTTCCTGGGCGGAGTTATGACTGGCGGCGTCGATCTCCACCACATCCATACTGTTGTCCGAAGCAATGGCTTTGCAGGATTCACATTCGCAGCAGGGTTCCCCGGAACGGGGCTGTTCGCAATTCATGGCTTTGGCAAAGATCCGTGCCAGCGTAGTCTTCCCCACCCCCCGGGGACCTACAAAAAGATAGGCATGCGCCGTCCGGTCCTGCCGGATGGCATTGGTCAGGGTACGCACCACATGTTCCTGCCCGACCACATCCGCAAATTTTTGCGGCCGCCATTTCCGGGCAATTACCTGATATTCCGCCATGATCCCGCCTCTTTCTTATTTGGCAAGCGTTGCCGTTTTTGCCCCGTCAAGGATCTCCTGCTGCAAGGCAAACATCCGCTTCAACCCGCTTTCCGCCAGATCCAGCAATTCATTCAACTGTTTCCGGCTGAAAGGATTGCGTTCTGCCGTGCCCTGCACTTCAATGAGATTCCCGGAACGGGTCATCACTACATTCATATCCACTTCCGCACGGCTGTCTTCTTCGTAACACAAATCCAGCCGGGGTTCCCCGTCAATAACGCCCACGCTGACTGCCGCCGCCATATCCCGCAAGGCAAAGGGGAGAAAATTCTGCTGTCCGTAAGGGCTGGTAATGGCAAGGGCAAGAGCCGTCGCCGCACCGGTGATCCCCGCACAACGGGTCCCGCCATCGGCATCGATCACATCACAATCCAAATGGATCGTGTGTTCGCCCAGCGAATTCAACTCTGCCACCGCCCGCATGGAACGGCCGATCAGCCGCTGGATCTCCATGGTCCTGCCTCCCTGTTTGCCGGAGGCACTTTCCCGCTTCATGCGTTCCCCGGTGGAGGCCGGCAGCATACCGTATTCGCATGTGATCCAGCCGCCGGGGACCTTCTGCGCTTTCATCCACGGAGGCACTTTGTCCTCCACGCTGGCGGCGCAAACCACACGGGTGTTGCCGCAGGTGATCAGCACAGACCCCAGCGGATGCCGCAGAAAATCCCGCTCAATAGTAATGGGCCGGAGTTCATCCGCCGCCCGTCCGTCCGAACGCAAAGCCATAAAAATGCAACTCCCTGATTATCAGTCCAGTTTTTCCAGTTTGAAGTTGGAGAACACCCCTTCTCCGGGACTCCAGATAAAGAAAGTCACGCCCATCAGCGTGGGAACTTTGCCGTTCAGGGTTTCCGGAATGGTGATCTCCCGGCTGATGGTCTGGGCGCCGGTCAACTTTTTGGAAACGCCGTAGTCCCCCTTCAAATATATGTAACTCTTGAGTGTGCCATAGTACATAAAGATCCCCACATTGGCGACGGTGTTCTGACCTTCAAAATCCACGCTCAAACGATACTTTTCGCCGGGCTTCACTTCCTGACGCTTGCTATAAGCAATGCCGTACATGCTTTTTTCGCCCACAACACGGACAGCTGTTTTGCCGTCTTTCTGAATGATTTCGTGTTTGCCGACCGGTTTGGGCCCGTTGTTGACGATCCAGCCATCGGGCAGGGTTGCCCCCGGCTTGGACACTTTGAACGCACCATTCACATCGATTTCAGCAGCCCCCAGCACCACAGCGGAAACCGCCGCCAGCATCATCATTGCAAACTTTTTCATTTTTTTTCCTTTTTCTGATTTCGGTTGTAAGAAAGACTTTTTAACGGTTCAACTGTTTGATTCCCGTTTTTTCCCCTACTTTTTCAGGCGGTCAACATCCTCTTCGGCAAAGGCGATCACATCCCGGAAGACTTCCGCATTTTTCCCGTCTGCCTCCACCAGTGTTTTGTGGGCATCCAGCACGGTCTGCGCCCGGGCGGCATCATCCCGCCCGGCATCCGGCAAAGGAGCCGCAACTCCCGTTGCCAGACCCGCAGGGACTTCGTCATGCTTTTCAAAAAGCTTCAAAATCCCGATCCCCGCAAGGAGCTGGCAGATTTTGGCATCCGCCCCCGCCAGATGGATCTCGCACTTCTGCCGTTTCGCCTTCAGTGCCAGCATGGCCATCACCCCCATAAAGGTGCTGTCCAATGCTGTACACTCTTTCATGGCAAACCAGATGACTTCCCTGCCGGAAAGTTTTTCGGCATAATCCCGCAGGGGCATCGCTGTTTCAAAATTTGCCCTGCCGGAAACCTCAAACAGTGCGCCGCCATCCAGCGGCGTGATGGTCAACGTTGCGCCACTCATGGGAAATTACTCCAGAACAGCCTTGATCCGACGGACACCGCTGGAGGAACTTTCTTCCTTGACAATGCGGAATTTCCCCAGATCCCCGGTGTTGGCGGCATGAGGCCCGCCGCAGATTTCGCAGCTGACATCACCCATGGTGTAAACCTTTACCACATCGCCGTATTTGCTTTCAAAAACGTGCATGGCTCCGGACTTCTTGGCTTCTTCCACAGACATTTCCGTGCAGACGATGGGCAGTTTCCGCTCAATGGCTTCATTCACCAGATCCTGTGCCTGCTTCAATTCTTCCGGCGTCATCTTGGCACCGTGGCTGAAGTCGAACCGCAAACGCTCCGCTGTGATGTTGGAGCCCCGCTGTTCCACATGGTCGCCCAAGACTTTCCGCAGAGCCGCCTGCAGAAGATGGGTGGCAGAGTGCAGTTTGGCTGTGGCTTCGGAAGCATCCGCCAGACCGCCTTTGAACTTCTGTTCCGCACCGGCTCTGGACATTTCCTGATGTTTGCGGAACGCCGCTTCAAAGCCCGGCATATCCACTTCAAAACCTTTTTCCCGTGCCATTTCTTCGGTCAATTCAATGGGGAACCCGTAGGTTTCGTACAGATAGAAAGCATTTTTGCCGCTGATCACCTTGCGGGTGATGTGCGCCGGGACCCGATCAATGAACTTTTCAAATTCACGGGTACCCTTTTCCAGCGTCTGGGCGAACTGCTGTTCTTCCTTGGCAAGTTCTTCCAGAATAACGTCTTTGCGGCTTACCAGTTCGGGGTACACATCCCCCAGTTGACCGATGACGGCTTCTGCCACTTTCCCGGTGAAGGGCCCGGTGATCCCCACCTTGCGGCCTTCACGGATGGCACGGCGGATCAAACGGCGCAGAACATAGGGCTGATCCACTTTGCCGGGGGTGATCCCGTCTGCCAGAATAAAGGTGGCGGTACGCAAATGATCCGCCATGATCCGTTCGGAACTGGTCCGTTCCGCCGGGGCTTCGGCGAGCCCGCGGACGGCATCCAACGCAGCAAAGAGCGGGGCAAAAATTTCCGTTTCGTAACAGCTTGCCTTGCCCTGAAGAATAGCGGTGACCCGTTCCAGACCCATGCCGGTATCCACATTTTTCTGTGCCAGGGGTTCAAAGGTGCCGTCAGCAGTTTTGTTGTACTGCATAAAGACGTCGTTCCAGATCTCCACCCAGAGTTTGTTGGCGGGGTCAAAGACTTCCGGGGCTTCGCCTTCACCGGTCCAGTAGAACATTTCCGTATCCGGACCGCAGGGACCGGTCTGACCGGCGGGGCCCCACCAGTTGTCTTTGCGGCCCAGTTTGGCGATACGGGCTTCCGGGATCCCCAGAGAGTGCCACAAATTGTAGGCATATTCGTCAAAAGGTACAGAATCATCCCCGGCGAACACCGTCACCGCCAGACGGTTCAGCGGGATATTGAGGTATTCTTTGCCGGTCAGGAATTCAAAACTGAAACGGATGGCTTCCTCTTTGAAATAATCCCCCAGCGACCAGTTCCCCAGCATTTCAAAAAAGGTCAGATGCACGGGATCGCCCACTTCGTCAATATCCCCGGTACGGACACATTTCTGGAAGTCGGTCAAACGCTTGCCCGCCGGATGGGGCGCCCCCTGCAGATAGGGGACCAGCGGGTGCATCCCCGCGGTGGTGAAAAGACAGGTGGGGTCATTTTCCGGGATCAGAGAAGCACTCTGGATCTGGTGATGACCTTTGCTGACGAAAAATTCAATATATTTTTTCCGGATATCAGCGGCTTTCATAATCAACTATACTCCTTCCGATTACCTGAATGATCAGGGTTCCACGATTGCAAACATCAGCGTGATTTCAAAGACGGTCCGGCCACCGACCAGGATCCGTCCGGTCCCTTTCCCGAAACGGCCCTTGGCGGGGGGCAGTGTGATCTCGCACACCAGCCGGTCGCCGGGATAGACCGGGGAGAAACATTCCGCACGGTCGATAGACATAAAATACCCGATCTTGCCCGCATTTTCCGGACGGGCAAGGACGCTGGCACAGCCTGCCTGTGCAGTGATTTCGCACATCACCGATTCCGGCAGAGTGGCATAACCTGCCATCATGGGCTCGTTTCCGGTGACATTCTTTACGGCAGACACCAGATCCCCTTCCACCTTTGCCACATAGTCAATGAAAAGGAAGGGATAACGGTGGGGCATGAGTTCCATCAGTTTGACGGTGTTCATGGGAACGGAATCCGTCAAATCATAGTCATCGAAGGCATCCGGCAGCGTTTCGGCATCGGTCCACGGGCGGACTGCCAGTGTAATGCGGGCCTCGCAGGTCATACCGGAATGATTTTCCACCTTGCAGGCGGTAATGATCTCGCCATTTTCCTCCGCCACGATCTCCGCAGAAACCTTGATCCGGTCGCCGGGGTTGTTGGGTTTGCGGAATTTCACTTTTTCCACCACCCGCATGTAAACATCCTGCTTGTTCTCCGGATCCAGTTTGGGCCGGGCAAGGAGTTCAGATACCTGCTTCATGGCTTCCACCTGAAGCACCCCCGGCATAATGGGGTGCCCCGGGAAATGCCCCTGGAAAAACGGCTCATCCATGGAGAGGCACTTGTAGCCCACAGCCGCCGTTTCCGAAATCAGTTCCGCCCGATCCAGCATCAGCATGGGACTGCGCTGCGGGAGCCGGTCTTTGATCGCGCTCAAGTTCAGCAATTTACTCATTTTATGATCCCTTTCTTAATTCATCATACATTTCAGCAGCATTCCAGCCATTTCCACATTTTTGGGATGGCCCGGCTTGACCGCTGTAACTTTGCCGTGAACACGGCAGCCGCAAAGATAAAGGTCACCGATCAGATCCATGATCTTGTGACGCACGATTTCATTTGTCCAGCGCAGATCCTCTTTGCAGATGATGGCGCCGTCATGGAGGATCGCCGCCGCATCCAGACTGCCGCCCTTTACCAGCCCCATGGCAAGGAGCTGCTTCAAGTCATTGAACTGCACAAAAGTGCGGGCGGCGGCAACTTCGCTGTAATTTTCCGGCGTGACTTCCAGTTCAAAAAACTGGGGATCAAAGGGGCATCCCTCAAAGGAGGTGATGCAGGAAATTTCCAGCTTGTCTGCCGGGGCAAGATAAATTTTGGTGGCGCCGCCATCCACAAACAGCACACGGTCCGGCGTAAAAATTTTTGCAGGAGCATCCTGTGACTGGATACCGGCTTCCCGGATCATTTCCACATAAGGGGCGGCACTGCCGTCCGCAATGGGGGGCTCCATGCCGTTCATTTCAATCACTGCATTGTCGATTTTGCAGGCGTGCAGAGCGGACATGATGTGCTCCACCGTGGCGACCACGGCCTGCCCGGACGCGATAGTCGTCCCTCGGCGCACATCCACCACGTTGCTTGCCAGGGCCCGGACTTCGTTATTGCCCGGCATATCCACCCGGCGGAACACGATGCCGCTATTCACCTCTGCGGGCCGGATCCGGAGCGTTGCCCGGGAGCCGGTATGCAGAGAAATACCGGAAACGGCGGCACTTCCGGCAACAGTATTTTGCATTTCCATAAATTTTTCTCCCTTGACGGGTTGCATTTTACAATATTTATAGCATAATATACAACACACTTTATAAAAATAAAAGTCAAAAATGCAACATTCCATCAAAGTCATTGCAGTTACCGGTCCCACAGCGACCGGAAAGACCCGTCTGGCAGTCGCTCTTGCCGAAATGCTGGACGGAGAAATCGTCAGCGTCGATTCCCGGCAGGTCTATCGCGGCATGGATCTGGGGACCGGGAAAGATCTTGCAGATTACGGCGATACGCCCTATCACCTGATCGATATTGCCGACCCCATGGAGGAATATAATCTGTATTGTTTTCTGCGGGATGCTTCCGCGGCGGTGCAGGATATTGCCTCCCGGGGAAAATTGCCCATTTTGTGCGGGGGAACGGCACTGTATCTGGCGGCTTTTCTGCAAAAATATGATCAGGTGGGGGATTTTCAACTGCCGTTTCAGGCGGATACACTCACCCTTGGGGTTTACTTCCCCCGGGATACCGTCCGTGCCAGGATCGCCCGCCGGATGGATGACCGGTTTGAAGAAGGGATGATTGACGAAGTTCGCCGTCTGCGGGAAAAGGGTGTCACCTGGGAACGGCTGGAATCTTTCGGACTGGAATACCGGGAGATCGCCCGCCATTTGCAGGGAAAAACCTCCCGGGAAGAGATGCGCACGCTTCTTTTGAACAGCATCCGGCAATTTGCCAAACGACAGGATATTTTCTTCCGGAAAATGGAGCGTGAGGGCGTGGCGATCCACTGGATCCCGGAGGGCGATCCCGAAAAAGCGGTAAGTCTTTGCAGAGATTTTCTGGCAGATAAGCAAATCCCGGCTCCGGAATTTCAAATGTGCAATATCCATTATCCCCGGTGCGGGCAGGAAAAACAGACAAAGTAAACATGGCACAGGGTGCAGTGAGAGCCATGTTCCCCGGAGTTTCCAAAACACATGGCTTGCTGTGGCAGAACATCCCTGTGCATTCTCTAGCACACGGGGCGAGGCCCTTCGGTGCCGAGCGCGCAGGAGGCGGGAGGCTCGAGAGGGCGCAAGCCCGACAGCCGACCACATGGCAGCGGCACCATGCCGCCACCGAGCACTAAGCCGCCTTCTCACCGCGTGAGGCGGTGAGGAGGCGAGCGCCTCTAATCGTAAAGAAGCCGTATTGCGTGCCGCAGGCCTCTATACAACACACGGGGCGAAAGGGGGGTACACGGGGGAAAAGTAAGGTTTCCCCCCGTGCGCCATGTGCTGTGCGTTCTCCAAAGAACAATGCACATTCCCCCTGGCTGGCAAAGCACATTGCGCAAAGCACAGGGTGGGAGCTAACCCGACTATGAATACTATGAATACTGAGAATACTATAAGATGGTCTGTGGCACGCTGAGTGCCATGTTCTTTGAAAATTCCATGCCACATGGCACACACGCTTTCCTGTGCTCTCCCCAGTATTCTTAGTATTCCCAGTGTTCCCAGTCGGCATTGCCCGCAGTATCGGCATTGCACAATGTGCCCTGCCAGCCAACAGACCTTCCTTACACATTCATCATTGAAAAAACCTCAAACTGTGCTATTGTATAGTTGCGTAACTATATACAAAAACAAAAATATCAAAGGAGCATGTATATCATGGACGTGTTGAACACCCCGAATCTTATGGAAAAAATCGTCAGCCTGTGCAAGCGGCGCGGCTTTGTCTTCCCCAGTTCTGAAATCTATGGCGGCATCAACGGTTTCTGGGATTACGGTCCTTACGGTTCCCGCATGAAGCGTGCCATCGAAGCCCTCTGGTGGCATGAAATGGTGGAAGTCCGGGACAATGTGGAAGGGCTTGATTCCACCATCATCTGCCACCCCCGTGTCTGGAAAGCCAGCGGTCACCTGGATCAGTTCAGCGATGATATGACCGACTGCAAAGATTGCAAATCCCGTTTCCGGGTGGATCAGATGGAAGACCCCACCACCTGCCCCAACTGCGGTTCCAAAAATATGACCGCTCCCCGGGCGTTCAATCTGATGATGAAGACTTTTGTGGGTCCCGTGTCCGACGAGGAACACACCGCTTATCTGCGTGCGGAAACCTGCCAGCCCATTTTTGTGGACTTCCAGAGTGTCCGTATCGCCGCCCGTCAGAAGCTGCCTTTCGGGATCGCCCAGATCGGGAAAGCATTCCGTAACGAGATCAATCCCCGCAATTTCACTTTCCGTTCCCGCGAATTTACCCAGATGGAAATGGAATTTTTCTGCGATGCCGAATCCAGCATGGAATGGTTTGAATACTGGAAGGAACAGCGGATCAAGTTCTACACCGAAAAACTGGGCTTCAAAGAAGGCGATTACCGGATCTACGAACACGAAAAACTGGCGCATTACGCCAAAGCCGCCATTGACATCGAAGTGAAATTCCCCTTTGGCTGGGGCGAATTGGAAGGCGTCCACCACCGCGGTACCTGGGATATTTCCCGCCACTCCGAATTCTCCGGCGAAGATCTGCAGTATATGGATCACGACAACAGCCGCAAGGTCATGCCCACCTGCGTGGAAACCTCCGTGGGCGTGGACCGCATGTTCCTGGCTCTGCTTGCCAAGGCTTATGATGAAGACACCGCCGCCACTGCCAAGGAAGGCATGACCGAAGACGTCCGTGTGGTTCTCCATCTGCCCCCCGCTGTGGCTCCTGTTCAGGTGGCAGTGCTGCCCCAGTCCAAGAAACTCAAGGAAAATGCTGAAGCGTTGTACCGCACGCTGGTCCGTTATTTCCGTTGCGAATACGATGAAACCGGTTCCATCGGTAAGCGTTACCGCCGTCAGGACGAGATCGGTACGCCTTTCTGCGTGACCTTTGACTTTGATTCTGTGAACGACAACGCTGTTACCGTCCGTGACCGTGACACCATGAAGCAGGATCGTGTGAATATCACCCAGCTGCGGGACTACATCGAAGAAAAAATCGGTCTGTAATGACAGAAAGGCAGGCGGAACATGATCCGTTTAGGCGTTATCGGGCTGGGGCTCCGTGTGGGGCATTTTATCCGTGAAACCATGAATTCTGTGGATCCGGATTTCCGGGTCGTGGGGGTGGTGGATCCGGGTGAAGCGAAGTCCCGGGAAAAAATGCGTGACTGCGATCAGGATGCGGTTTTTTACAACTCCATTGATGAAATGGTCCGCCTTTCCAAGCCCGATGCCCTGCTGGTGGGGACCCGTTGCAATCTGCACACCCCCATGGCTCTGGAAATCGAGAAGTATCATCTGCCTGTTTTTCTGGAAAAACCTGTTGCCATTACCATGAATCAGGCGCTGGAGCTGGAAAATGCCTACCGCAACAGCTCCACGCCGGTACTGGTGAGTTTCCCCTTGCGGATGACGCCGCTTCACCGCCGTGCCGTGGAAATGATCCGTAACGGCGCAGTGGGGGATGTCCTCCACATTACCGGGCTCAATTACGTTCCTTACGGGACAGTTTATTACGAATACGGGTACCGGAATTATGATATTACCGGCGGTCTTTTCCTCCAGAAAGCCACCCACGACTTTGACTATATCATGGATCTTGCCGGATCCCCCATCACTGCCATTCAGGCGAACTGGATCCGGGGCCGTGTTTTCGGCGGCGACAAGCCTGAAGATCTGACTTGCGCCAACTGCCCGGAAGCCGGACGGTGTCCCGAAAGTCCCGAAAACCGCAAGCGGGATGATGCCGGCGGTGTATTGAACGATCATCTGTGCGTTTTCAGCAAAGCCTGCGGCAATGTGGAGGAAAATTCCATCAATGAAGAAGCCAGCAACTCCATTTTTGAATTTGCCAACGGTGCCATCGGTACCTATGCCCAGCTGGTGTTTGTCCGCCGGGAAGGAGTGCGGGGGGCATCTGTTTCCGGCCCCAAGGGGAAAGTTTCCTTTGACTGGTACCGGAATGAACTGAATTATGTGGAACACCACCAGCCTTTCAGCACCACCGTCAAACCCGGTGCGGGGCTTGACCACTTTGGCGGCGATGTGGAACTGGCACGGAATTTCTTTGACATGATCCGCAACGGCGGCAAACCCCAGTCCACCATTCAGGACGGGTTGCGCAGTGTTTTCACCTGTCTTGCCGCCCGTGAAGCCGCCCAGACCGGCAAAAAGGTGATCGTCCGCCAGGTCGAGTGGTAAAAAGTGCAGAGCTTGCCACGGCGTAACGCAGCGGAGGCGGGTGCAGAGCCGGTACTGTGAGCAGGGGAATACGGACGAATACGGACGAATACGGACGAATACGGACTGATACGGCCCCTCCTTCGCCGGAGGCTTCGGAGGGCAAGCAGCACATGGTGCAGTGTGTGCCATGCACTCCGGAATTCTTAAAGCACATGGCTCACACGCATCTTGTGCCAATCGTCCGACAAGTCCGACAAGTCCGACAAGTCCGACATTCTTTGCCCGCAGTATCGGCATTGCGCAAAGTGCTTTGCCAGCCAAAGGGAATGCGCTTTGCTTTTTTTGAACGCTATGCACATGGCGCACGGGGGGAAACCTCACTTTTCCCCGTGTCCCCCTCCCCCTTTTCGCCCGTGTGTTGTATGGAGGCCTGCGGCACGCAATGCGGCTTCTTTAAGTTAGAGGCGCTCGCCTCCTCACCGCCTCGGGCGGTGAGAAGGCGGCTTAGTGCTCGGTGCCACTCGGCAGCCCCCAATATTTTGGGGGCTGTCGCTGCACCGCTGTGCAGCGATTCC
>JAFTIA010000087.1 GCA_017457105.1 Lentisphaeria bacterium
GCACAGGGTGCGGGCAGAGATGCTATGAATACTATGAATTCTGGGAATACTATGAATAGGCTATGGCACGCAGTGTGCCATGCGCTTTTGAATTTCCGGAGCACATGGCACACACTACGCCATGTTCCACGCCAGTATTCCTGGTATTCTTAGTATTCCCGGTCAGCATCGCCCGCAGTATCGGCATGGCGCAAAGTGCCCTGCCAGCCAGAACTATCCTGTTATTTTCCCGGGCCCGGGAAGGGTCTTCCGTGGCGTTCCGGGCGGGGGGGCTTGATGCCGCGGATGCAGTTTTCCACCATCATTTCGATTTCAGCATCTGCATTGGCCTCTTTCTTTTTCAGCGTTTCCGAAAGACGCTTCATCCTTGCTTCCATTTCCTGCAAATGGCGGCGGCTGTCTGCAAGGCGTTTGGTATAACCTTGCCGGAAAATCTCCGTCAATTCCTTCCGGGCGGCCTGCTTTTCCTCTTCCGACCCGGTGCGGCAGCGTTCTGCCAAAGCCGCGATCTGCTTGCGCCGGGCGGCATCTGCCGCACGCAATGTTTCCATTGCTTCCCGCATTTTCCGGTGAAATTCCGCAGGATCTTTTGCCTGAAGTTCCATCATGGCCTTGCGTTCCTCCTGGGTCATCCTGCTGAATGCACGCCAGTAGAAACGGTTGAACCCGTTGTTTTTTGCCGGTTTTTCCCGGTGCGGTTCCGGGGCCGGTTTTCCGGGATCCGCCCAGAGGACCGTTCCGCACACTGCCAACAATAAAATGCTCCATGCTTTCCGCATTTTCCACCTCATCCTTACATCGTTCCATGCCAGTCGGCAGTAAGAATCTGCTGACAGGACATCAATTCATAATGGAGGTCGCAAGCCTCGCTTTCCAATACATTCCATTCTTTGACGGACTTTGCCGCCGCCACCGTAAGGTCTGCCCCGAATTCCCGGGGGGACACAGGATCGGCTTCCGGCAGGAGAGCTATCACACAAACCACTGCCGCCGCCGCTGCCGCCGCAAAAGGCATGATCCGCCGGAAAAACAACTGGTGAAAATTGCGCCGCCGCCGGGCAGTTCCGGCATATTCCAATACGGCACGATCCAATGTTTCCGGCACTTCCGGCAATGCTGTGTTCCCGGTAAAACACTCCAGAGATTCCCGCAATGCGGCACATTCCGCACAATTTTTTACATGTTCCGCCGCCTCCAAAGACAACGGCTTCTGCCCGGTCAGGATCTCTTCCAGAAAATGACTGCATTCCTGTTGTTTCATTTTACCAGCCCTCCTTGGTCAAGCGAGCCTAAACTTGCCCGCAAATGTTTCAGCGCATACTGCATCCGTGCCAGAACCGTGTTGATGGAACACTGCTGGACTTTTGCAATTTCTTTGAAAGGCATTTCCCCGTGGCTCCGCATCAGAAAAACTTCCCGTTGCTCCCGGGGAAGATCTGCCAGCGCATTCCGGATGGCCAGCCCAAGATCCGCTTCGTCCAGATCCCGCCAGGGCTCTGTTCCGGCAGGGGCCGATACCGGAGGAACATCTTCCCGATCCAGCTCGACCATGTTTGCAATGTGCTTGTTTTTGCGGACACGGTCGATCAGAAGATTCCGGGCGATACGGCAAATCCATGCCGTAAAACATCCCTGATCCCGGTAGTTTTTCAGCTGATCCACCACTTTGATCCACGCCAGCTGGAAAACTTCATCCGCTTCTGCCTGACGGCCGGGAAGAAGTCCGTTTACGTAAGCATACAGTACCTTGCGATACCGGTGATAGAGCGTTTCAAACGCACTTTCATCTCCGGCAAGATAGTCTGTAATCAAATCGTAATCGCTCCGGTCTTCCATGGATCTTCTGCCTTTCCGGAAAGAATAACGCTCAAACTCCGGGAATTATTGCAGGGAATAACGGAAATTTTCAAAAACCGATCCGGCGGATGCGGTCTTCAAAATACCGGGCCGCCCGGGAAATGGCGATCCAGTAAAAAACCAGCAGTGTGATCCGGCCCGCCGTCATCAGGCTGCCCACCGTCACCAGAATCACTGTCAGGTGTTCCGGCCCCCAGTACGCCGCGCCGAACTGTTGAAAGGCATTCCACAAAATATGCAGAATGGTCAACACGATCAGGCATCTCCCCACCGTAACTGCCCGGGGCTTCTTGCTCAAAAGGAGAATATTGCCGTATAACCCGAGCCCGCCGAGCAACGCCGTTGCCGCCGTGTACAGATAACACGCCGCCACATCCACCGCAGGACACTCAAGGCACTGCATCCAGACAGCAACAGTCAGTGTAAGCAGAGCCACCGCACACCAGATACCGGCAAACACAATATCTGTAATGGCCCATCCCTTGATAAACCCGGGCAGGGATTCATGGCTGGAGGGGCTCCAGGGGGGAATAAAAGAATGTTCTTCGGATTGTTTTCCGGTATTTTTGCAGTCCATCTTGCTCTCCTTTTTTTCTTGAACACCATTTGTTTCCGGCATACGGTAGCACATTTTTTGCAAGAAAAAAGTTTTTTTAAAAAAATATTTGCATTTTTATAAAAGAAGGCTTATAGTATGGACAAGATAGCTTGTAAAATAACGATTGCAGGTTCAACAACCATAGAAGGAGAAATCATCATGGCAGACAAGAAAGAAATCTACGCGGACGGTATCGGTCAGATCCACTTTGCGGGCGGCATGGTCCGTTACGACTTCGTGACCCTTCAGCCCGGCGAAAACGGCGAAGCTCCGACCCCCATCGTCAATGAACGCATCATCATGCCCCCGCAGGGCTTCCTGGGTGCCTTCAACAGCATGCAGCAGCTGATCGACAAGCTGTTGGAAGCTGGCGTTCTCCAGAAGAACGAAGCTGCGAAGTAAGCTTTTGCTTCTTTAAGAGATGCGGAAGACGCTCCGGTGATTTCACCGGGGCGTTTTTTCTGCCCTTTTTCCACCCTCGTTTAAAGGACTGTGTTAACTTATGCTTGACTTGATCGCATCCCATCTCGAAGCTGTGACCGTATATGCCCCGGTCTGGGGATTTTTTCTGATTTTCTTTTTTATGACAGTGGAAAGTTCTTTTATCCCGTTTCCCAGCGAAGTGGTGATGATTCCCGCCGGATTTCTGGCATACCGGGGAGAACTGACATTTCACTCTCCCTGTCTGGATTTGACTGCAGCCATTCTCTGCGGGATTGCAGGGTCTATGGCAGGAGCGTATATCAACTATTACCTTTCGCTCAAACTGGGCCGTCCGGTGCTTTACAAGTATGGCAAATACTTTTTCCTCAAGCCGGAAATGCTGGAGCGTTCCGAAGAGGTCTTCCGCCAATACGGCGAACTGGCGACCTTTGTCTGCCGTCTGCTGCCTGCCATCCGCCAGCTTATCTCCATTCCGGCGGGTCTTTCCAAAATGAATCTCCTCCGTTTCTCTTTCTTTACCGCACTGGGGGCGGGGATCTGGACCGTGATCCTGGCTCTGGCGGGTTGGTATTGCGGAAAAATCACTGCCAACATGACCTATAAAGAAATGATTCACCGCGGTACAGAACTCATTCATCAGCACTATATCTGGGTCATCGCCGGTCTTGCAGTGGTCGTTGCCGCCTATATCGCTGTTGAAAAACTGGTGATGAGATCCAACCGGAAAAAAGCCTGATACGGAGAAAAAGATGGATCACGCCGCTCCTGCCCCCCGGGCTTCCGCCCTGATCCCTTTCGGGGTCTTTCTGGTGTTTTATCTGGGGATATCGCTGTGGACGGGGGATTTTTACAGTGTCCCCATGCCTGCGGCATTTCTCCTTGCAGGGGCGGTGGCACTTGCCATGAAAAGCCCCCTCTCTTTTTCCGAGCGGGTGGAGCATTATGCAAAAGGCATGGGAGAAAGCAATATCATGCTGATGTGTTTGATTTTTCTCCTTGCCGGAGCCTTTGCCGCTGTTACCAAAGCCATGGGGGCGGTGGATGCGGCAGTTCTCCTGACCCGGCATGTCATCCCGCCCGCTTTTTTCCTTGCGGGGATGTTCTGTGTGGCAAGCGTGATCTCTCTTGCCATCGGGACCGGATGCGGAACCATTGCCGCCCTGACACCTATTGCGCTGGCACTGCCCGGAGCGGCAGAGGTATCGCCGGTCATCATGTTGGGAACGGTGGTAGGCGGTGCCATGTTCGGGGACAATCTTTCTATGATCAGCGACACTACCATTGCCGCCACCCGTACCCAGAATGTTTCCATGCAGGACAAATTCCGGGTCAATATCAAACTGGTTCTGCCCTGTGCCTTGCTGACAGCCGGGATCTATCTCTTTGCCGGTCTGGGGGCAAACGGCGGGGCGGAAACGGCACTTCCGGCTGTCCAGTGGCAGCATGGTTTGCTGGTTCTGCCTTATCTTCTGATCCTGATCCTGGCTCTGGCTGGGTGGAATGTGATGATTCTGCTGGGGGCGGGTACGGTATTTTCCGCACTGCTCGGCGTCATGACCGGCAGCCTCACTTTCCGCACGGCACTGGATGTATGCGGCAAGGGGATCCTCGGTATGTCGGAAACCCTGATCGTGGCACTGCTGGCGGGGGGATTGCTTGCCATGATCCGGGTGAATGGCGGTGTGGCATACCTTTTAGGCAGTATCACCCGGCGCATCCATACAGCGAAAGGGGCGGAAACCGGTGTTTTTCTTCTGACGGGGATCATCAATCTCTTTACAGCCAACAACACCGTCGCCATTGTGATCGCCGGACCTCTTGCCCGGGAATTGAGCGAAAAATTCCACTGCGACCCCAAGCGCATTGCAGGGATTTTGGACACAGCCTCCTGTTTTGTGCAGGGGGTGATCCCTTACGGAGCGCAGATTTTGATTGCAGCAGGTCTGGCAAAATCTGCCGGAGTGGAAGTATCCACGCTGACTCTGGCGGGAACGATGATCTATCCGTGGCTTATGGGTTTTGCTGTTCTGCTGAATATCGGTCTCCGCCGGCAGGGATCGTCCGGCGCATCATGCTGCCGAAATCAATGATTTCCGCAAAAAAACAGTCCAACGCCCGGATGTAGTGAAAGATCACCAGCTTCGTTTCTTCGTGATCCAGAAACAGACGGCCGGTTTTCAGCTTCCGCATTTCCGGGAAAAGTTCCATGTGGGGGAAAAAGGGCATCCTGCCGGATTTGCCGGAGGGCCGCAAATTACTGTCTGAAGCAATGATCCTGCCGTTTTTATTCAGTAAATACCGCCCCTGGACATGGCTGGCCGTAAGATCCCGCTGAACAAATGCCTGGATCATGGTATCCGGCTCCAGATCCAGCCCAAGCACACCCAGAATACGGCCCTGCGGAGAACGCACCGGGATACTGCCGGAAATCACGTGCTTCCTGATACTTTCATCCATATAGGGATCTTCCCAGTGGATCCGGCGGTCCTGCAATTTTTCTGCCCCCAGATACCACGGGCGTTTGCGGGGATCGTAATTTTCCGGGAAAACCCCCATGTAGGGGTAGGAAAGAAACAATCCGTTCTGCAGTCCGATATAAACCGCACTGACCGGCGTTTCCGTTTCCATCAACGCTGAATCCTTTGCTGTTTTCCGTTCCTCCCCGAGGGAATTCCAGCGTATCACTTTCCGGCAGGAGCGGATCATGGGGGTAAGTGCCGTCAAATATGATTGCACATTTTCCACCGGATCACCGGAAAGTTTATAAAGGGGCACTTCAAAAGAGACCTTTATCCCCCGGGCGGGCGAAAAACCGAATCCGGGCGGTCTCTTCATAGGATCACGCCAAGCGGTGTAGTCATAAAATTTCATATTTTTGTCCGGCGGCGGCAATTTTTCCAACCGGGTCTCCACCTCCCGGACAAGCTGCAGAAGCATACTGCTGATTTCCATAAAACGACGCTCCACCGTAAGGACATTCCGCAAATGCGTCCCGTAAACACTGCGGAGAACGTTTTCCCGCATTTCCGCACGCCGTTCATCCTGCAAAACCGTCGCCAGATTCCAACTGATCAAACCGAAAAACAACAATGTCAACACAGCGATTACCGCCAGCAATTTCTGACTGTGCCGCATGAGAAGCCGGGTAAATGCCGACCAGACCGGGTGCTTATCCACGCTGACGGGAGCCTGATTGAGAAAAGCGTGAACATCCTGCGCCAGAGCCCGGATATCCTGATAACGCTTTCCGGGATCCAATGCTATGGCTTTGGCAATGATGTGATCCAGCAAAGGAGCCGTCCGGCAGCCGTAAAGGTGTTCCTGCGGAGCGGTTTTCCCCTTCATTCCTGCCGCCATGGCTGCCGCCGGATCTGCCAGCGGGTAAGCGTGGCGCAAATACACCAGTTCAAACAGGATCAATCCCATCTGGTACACATCGGCAGTTTTGCCGTAAGGCTGACGATTCAGCACTTCAGGAGCAATATAGCGGGGAGTCCCGCAGACAGGTGTGGCGATCACGCCGGAATCTTCCGGCAGTGATATTGCGATCCCCCAATCCAGCACATAAACTGCGCCGAACCTGCCCAGCATGATATTTTCCGGCTTCAAATCCCGGTGGATCACCCTCCGGCTGTGAGCGTAAGCAAGGGCATCGCAAACTTTGAGAAAAAGTTCCAGCCGTTCTTTCTGGGAAAACCGTTCCCGGGCGGAGATCTTGCGCCACGGAAGGGTATCGTAAATTTTCCGGATTTCTTCCAGCCGTTTCCGCAGGGTATTGCCCTCCACCAGTTTCATGGCAAGGTGGGGGCAGTCGCCTTTGTCCACCCACAAATTGTGGATGGGCACGATCCCGGGGTGCTGAAGCTGTGCCGTGATCTGTGCTTCCTGAAAAAACGCTTTCCGTACCGGAGAATGCAGTTTTTCCGGCAACAGGGTTTTTACCGCCACCGGCCGCTGAAACTGTTGATCCCATGCGCGATGGATATAGCCCTGACCGCCTTGAGCGATTTTTTTCTTCAAATCGTAATTTTCTGCGGGATCTTTACAGCAGCGTTCCATTAAATCTGCCGCAGGAAGTGCCGGGTCCGTCTGCTTTTCTTCCGGCTGGAAAAATGAAACCGGATTTCCTGCCTGCGAAAAGGATTCCAGCGTTTCTGCCAGAAAAGCGTACAGGGGATTGGGTGTTTTCCGGGCGGAAAGAAGTTCATCCGGTAAAAGAAGAGCTTTTACCTGAACGACTTTTTCATCCATGGTAATGGTTTTTTCCTCATCTTCCATGGGAACAGTGGACGGATTTTCTTTTTCCGGGTACATTTTGCCCTCTCCTGCTTTCAACATACAATAGCATACTAAAAAAGGAATGCAACACACAAAGATGCACTTTGCGCAGGGCACAGGGTGCGGGCAAGGGAGTACGGACTTGTACGGACTTGTACGGACTTGTACGGACTTGTACGGACTTGTACGGACCCTCCTTCGCCGGAGGCTTCGGAGGGCAAGCGGCACAGGGCTATGTGAGGGCTGTGCGCTCCGGAAATTCAAAAGCGCAGGGCGCAGAAGTGGGGCAGAACATCCCTGTGCATTCTCTAACACACGGGGCGAGGCCGTGAGTGCCGAGCGCGCAGGGGCCTAGGGAGGGAATCGCTGCACAGCGGTGCAGCGACAGCCCCCAAAA
>JAFTIA010000088.1 GCA_017457105.1 Lentisphaeria bacterium
CAAAGAAACCATGAATACTGCGAATACCGGGAATACTGTAAATGGTCTATGGCAGCCTGTGTGCCATGTGCTTTGGAATTTCGATAGCACAGGGCTGTGTGTTCTGTTGGCTGGCAAAGCGCATTGCGCAATGCACAGGGTGCGGGCAAGGGAATACGGACTTGTACGGACTTGTACGGACTTGTACGGACGATTGGCACAAGATGCGTGTGGGCCATGTACTTTAAAAATTCCGGAGTGCATGGCACACACTCAGCCAAGTGCCATGTCCGTATCAGTCCGTATCAGTCCGTTTCCGTCCGTATTCCCCTGCCCGCAGTATCGGCTCTGCACAATGTGCCACCGCCCCGACACCCCGTATCATACACCTAACTCCTTGCCTCATACGGATTTTTTTCAAAAAAAACTTGAAAAATCCCAAAATGGCATTATATTATCTTTCAGTTAAAAATATTTACAGAGAAAGAAAATTGCATGAAAGATTACAAATACATGGACCGGCTGATGCAGCGGGGCCGGGAATTTCTGAATGTGCGTTATCCCATCATCTGCGGAGCCATGACCTGGGTCAGCGAACCCAAACTGGTGGCGACTGTCTGCAACAGCGGAGCCTTTGCCTGTCTTGCCGGCGGGAACACTCCGCCGGAGATCCTGAAAGCCCAAATCGCTGAACTGCGTACCCTGACGGACAAACCTTTTGCAGTCAATCTGATCACCATTGCTCCGGCATACCACGATCATATTGCCATGCTTAAAAGTCTGGAAACACCGGTGCCGTACATCGTCTTTGCCGGAAGCATCCCCAAGGAAAAAGAGATTGCCGATATCAAAGCTACCGGTGCCAAAGTCATCTGCTTTGCCTCCACAGTTTCCATTGCAGAACGGATGATCCGCTTCGGTGCCGATGCGCTGGTGCTTGAAGGTGCGGAAGCCGGCGGTCATATCGGACACGTTTCCACCACCGTCCTGATCCAGCAGCTTCTTTTCCGCTTTGGCGAAACGCTGCCGATCTTTGTTGCCGGAGGTGTGGCGACGGGGAAACTGACGGCACATCTGCTGCTTTGCGGTGCCGCCGGGGTCCAGATGGGGACCCGTTTTGTGATGACCGAAGAGTGTCAGGCTCACCCGCGTTTCAAGGAATATTTTTCCAAAGCCAAAGCCCGGGATGCCATGTCCACGGCGCAGTTTGATCCGAAACTGCCGGTGGTTTCCGTCCGCGTGATCCGCAATCACGGAACGGAAGAATTTACCAAACTTCAGCTGGAACTGGTCAAAAAAGTCAACGAAGGCACCACCACCCGGCAGGAGGCCCAGCTGGAACTGGAACGGTTCTGGGTCGGCTCTCTCCGGAAAGCCGTTGTTGACGGCGATGTGGAATACGGTTCTGTGATGGCCGGTCAGTCTGTCGGACTGATGGATAAGATCACCTCCGTCAACGATGTGATCCACGAAATCATGGCGGATGGCGAAGCCGCTTTGATGAATATGAAGCAATTCTTTGCAGAATAACTTTTCCGCCTCAAAGAAAAACGCACATGGAGCTTGAAATCCCATGTGCGTTTTTGTTTCCGGAAAAGGGCAATTTACGCCATACAATGCCGGTTCTGTATCAGAAAATCATGTCCGGCAGGGATTTTCCGTCCCGTTCCGCCAGCAGCCATAGAGAAATGGGCGCGTTGGTCCAGCCGGTGTAAATGCTTCCGGCTCCGCCTTCGTAACGGTCACCGCCGCCCCAGGACCCGGTTTGCAGGTCATACATGCCCCGCCAGCAGCCGTTGAATTGCGGCGCACTGTCCGTATCCTGGATCTTCAAAAGAAGCTGAAGCAGTTTCTCTCCGGCGTCTTTTCCCTGTTCCCCAAGACATTGCAGAGCGGGAAAAACCCAGTTTGCCGTGTAAATGGTATCCACCAGATGAGGACCTGCCGGAGCTTCCGTATCGTGCTCCGAAGCAAAGTTGCCCGTCTCCGGATCCTGCCGGGCGATCAACCGGTCCCCCAACCGGCGCAAATGGCTTGCAAACCACTCTTTCTCCGGCATCACCCGGGCGGCACAGGCGGCACCCATAATGGCGTAACCCAATTCACTGGTATTCCACTCTTCCATGCGGGCATCCACAAATTCGGACCAGCGGCGGATCTCCACCGCCCACTCTTCCTGCGGCCACAGGTCATACGCCGCAGACATGGCCATGATCGCCAGTGAACACCAGTGGGGATAATACATATTGCCGAACCAGACATTTGCGGGATCTTTCCACAAATCGCTCCTGCTTTCCCCTTCCGGCACATATCCGTAAGACCGGCGCATGGCAGAACACATTTTTTCAGCCAGAACTTTGGCCCGCTCCAGCATCTTGTATTTCTTATCCAGCTCCGGATACCGTTTCCCGATGGCAATCTGGATGGCAAGACACCAGGCATTGTCATCAAAATACGGGATCGGCGTACTGCGGATGTGAGACCACTGCCATAGGCCGTGAGGCGTTCCCGGCTCGTACTGCATCAAAAGCCCGCTGCGCTGATAAAGATAGTACAGCAGATTTTCCCCGGTTGCGCGGTCTTCCGGACTTCCGGTAACTTCAAAAGCCCGCAAAAACAGCCATGCCGCCTGAAAATTACAGTCGGCACGCCGCTGCTCGATCACGCAATATCCATCCCGGGGCGTCCAGGCGTAAAAGGCTTCGGTGATCTTATCCGCCACGGCGTTTCCTTCCATGACGACCACCCGTTCCCCCACGCCCCAGCGGCCATCCGCCGGATCCATGACCCCGGAACTGCGGAACCAGTTCAGATTCCGCAGAACAGCCTCCAGCAGCCTGTCACTCATTTTTTACCCCAGAACGGCAAGTTTTTCTTTCAGGAAATTCACCGCCATGGCGATATCCGCCCTGGGATCGCCGCCGACTTCCCGCTCGATGGTCAGGAACCCATCATAACCGCTGGCTTTCAATGCCGCCAGGTAAGCATCCCAGCGCACCTGTCCTGCCCCCAGCGGGACTTCTTCAAAGAGTTTGCCGGTCTTTTCCAGCAATGCTTCAAAACCGCCTTCTGCAAAAGCATCGTACACCATCTTGGCATCGCAATCCTGCAGGTGGATACCGTCCTTGGCGTGAGTGTGGATAATGGAGCCGGAAAGGTTGTTCACTGCTTCCACGGCATCTTCATTCTGCACCATGGCAAGGTTGGCAGGGTCCAGATTGATCCCCAGCGCAGGGCTGTTCACATCTTTCAGAAGCCGCTGAAGAACCGTGGAGCGTTCCGGACCGGTTTCAATGGCAATGGCACTGCCCCGGCTTGCCGCATAACTCGTGACCTGCCCCAGAGCATCCAGCAATACAGCGTATTCCGGATCTTCCGGGTCCGCCGGAACCACGCCGATGTGATTGGTAATGATCCGGCAATCCATTTCCAGAGCCATATCAATAATGGTTTTCACCTTGGCGATACGGGCCGGAGCTTCGGCGGCACGGGTGTAGCCATGACCGGGCATGTCGCCAGCCACGCTCACCAGTTCCAACCCGTTGTCACGGATGTATTTTGCCAGTTCACGGGCCTCTGCCGGAGTACGGTCCAGCAAATTGAATTCTTCGTTGATCCCGTAGGTCTGGATCCCCTGACAACCGATCTCTGCAGCGGTACGGATACCGTCACGCAACGGCTGACGGAGCATTTCCACAATAACACCGATCTTCATCATTTTTCAAATTCCCTGATTAAAATTAAAAAAAAGACGGAAGTGCGCTTTGCAGCACACCGCCGTCCTTTCTGTTACACGCTTGCAAGTTTAGAAAGCATGACCGGCAGAACCGAGAACTTCCTTGTTCTTGCGGATATACAGAGCCTTCAGAGCATCGCGGGCCGGGCCCAGATACTTCCGGGGATCGAATTCTTCCGGCTTTTCGCAGAAGACCTTGCGGATGGCCGCAGTCATGGCCAGACGGCCGTCGGAGTCGATGTTGATCTTGCAGACGGCGGAACGGGCAGCTTCACGCAGCTGATCTTCGCCGATACCGATGGCATCCTTCAGCTTGCCGCCGTTGGCGTTGATGATCTGGACCAGATCCTGCGGAACGCTGGAGGAACCGTGCAGAACGATGGGGAAGCCGGGGAGCTTCTTTTCGATTTCGTGCAGGATGTCCAGACGGATCTTCGGATCATCGCCGGGCTTGAACTTGTAAGCACCATGGCTGGTGCCGATGGCAATGGCAAGGCTGTCCACGCCGGTGCGCTTGACGAATTCTTCCACTTCTTCCGGACGGGTGTAGGTGTGGCTTTCGGCCTTCACATCATCTTCAATACCCGCCAGAACGCCCAGTTCGCCTTCCACGGTCACATCGTGCGCGTGAGCATATTCCACCACCTTCTTGGTGATTTCGATGTTTTCTTCGAAGGAGTAGTGGGATCCGTCGATCATCACAGAGCTGAAACCGAAGTCGATGCAGCTCTTGCAGGTTTCAAAATCCGGGCCATGGTCCAGGTGCAGGACAATGGGGATCAGCTTGCCGTTGTTGATTTCCTTGGCATATTCCACCGCGCCCTGCGCCATGTAGCGCAGCAGGGTCTGGTTGGCATACTGCCGGGCACCCTTGGAGACCTGCAGGATCAGCGGGGATTCAGTTTCCACGCAGGCCTGAATGATCGCCTGAAGCTGTTCCATGTTGTTGAAATTGTACGCGGGGATGGCATAACCACCCTTGACGGCCTTGGCAAACATTTCACGGGTGTTCACCAAACCAAGATCTTTGTAATTGACCATGACTCACCTTCCTTGTTTTGTATGGTTTCTTTCACCAGAGAAATGTACCTCCATTTTCCGGAATGTCAAGCAGAAGTCTGTGGAAAATAAGGGTTTTTTCGCCAAAGCAGGAGACGGTTGGCGGACAGGGCACATTGCGCCCCGCCCGTCTTACGGCAAAACTTTGTAGCCCGGATGATGAGGGAAAAGTCCGGCAGCCTTTTTCAGCAATTCCGCCGCCTTTGTCTGATCCTGCCGCAAAAAAGCGATCCTTGCCCGCAAAGCGTACAATCCCGCCCGTTTGGGGGAACGCCGCAAGGCTTCCACATACAGTACATCCGCCTGATCCAGATCCCCGATGCTGAAATAATAATCCCCCGCCGCCGACCATGGCTGCGAAGAATAGGGCCGGGCGGCGACAGCCGTCAGCAACGCACGGTTCACCCGTTCCGGCGTTACAGCGGCACGCTCTTCCGGCGGCAGATTCCGCAGACGGGTCAAACTCTGCAAGTGATCCAGCGCGATCTCCCCCTGCAATTCCCGGTTGGACGTGTAAAGTGTCCACCCGGCAAGCAGAACACCCCAAACGATCACCGGAACCATCCCCCATTTCCGGCAGGGAATGGCAGCATCCGCATCCCGGCAGAGAAAAAGGGCCCCGGCCGCAAAATAACACGCCATCAATCCGGGGATCTGCATATCAATATCCATCATGGCATGAAGAAGGAAACCAGTCATGCCAATAACGATGGCCCTGTCTTCCACCGTCAATTCCCCCCTTTTCCGGCGGCGAAGCCATACGAGAAAGGGCAACGCCATCCCCGCCAGAGCGATCAGCACTGCCGCCCCCCCTGCCTGTGCCTGGGTGGCAAGGAGATTATGGGGATCGTGTGCCGCCTCTTTATCCTGCACTTTTTTGATGCGGACATGTTCAAAGAAAAATTCGCCCCAGCCGCACCCCGTCACCGGGGAATCCGCCAGCAGAATCGCTGAACTCCGCAAATAATCCGCCCGGGCAGTCATGGAAAGGAATCCCCGGCCGTGAGCATGGATATACCATGTGCCAATCAGCATCACACAGGCGATGCCGCCCAGCAGAACGGCTTTTTTCCAGCGTTTCATGGGGAAGACAAACAGGATCAAAACCGCCGTCAGCGCCAGTGCCAGAAATCCCGCCCGGCTCTTGGTCAGCAGAAACACCGCCAGCCCGCCGCCTCCGGCGATCCCGGCAAAAAGGTTCCGGGACACCCGTACCGGCTCCACCTTTTTCCCCAGATCCCACGCCCATACCGTAATAAGCGGCGTCAGAAGAAGCAGATATCCGGCAAGGGAGTTGCAGGAGGTAAATGTGGCAAAAACCCGGTCATCATCCGTCCTTGCCTGCAAGACCTCCCCCACCTCCACGCCGCTGGCGATCTGCTGATCCAGAAACGCCCGGGAACGGGCAAATCCCCAGAAATACTGTTCGATCCCCAGCCAGACCGTCAGCAGAAACCCTGCGCCGAGAGCCGTTGTCAGGTGCTTCCGGACTGCGGGACTTTCCGCCGCCGCAAGGTACACCGCCAGCCCATAACAGCCGATACTGCAAAAATGATTCACTTGCAGAACGGCAAATTCCCATGTGGAGACCCCGCAAAGTCCGGGCAATGCCCCCAGCACCAGTCCTGCACTCCACAGGATTCCAAAGAGCCAGCCTGCTGTTTTGACTCTGCCGCTTCCGGCAGGAAACGCCGCCAGAGCCAGCAATAATCCCGGCGCCGTCAGCAGCCCGAATGATGTGGCAGGCCAGTTGATCACAAGAAGAGAAAAAACATCCCCCGGGAAAAAGGATGTGGCTTCCGGCATCACTGAAAAAACACCGAATTTCAGCGGCAGAAGAAATGTCAGCAAAAGAAGCCACGCTTCCGCCGCAGTTTGAAGTAAACGTTTCATTTTTCAATCACCTGATTTTCCACAAAGCAAAGGTGCCGGGATCGCTCAATACCGCCGTCCCGTCCGAATGCAGTTCCGCCGGACCGGTAGCGTAAAGCAGTTCCGCTCCGCCGTTTTCCGGCAAAATCTGCATGGATCCCGGAGCGTTCAGCGTGCGGTACACAATGGCGTAACCTGTTTCCGCACAGAACCCGGTCAAGCCCTCTTTCCCCGGCTCCACCCCCACGGGGCGCACTTGTCCGGCAAAGATTTTCTCACGGTATTTCCGGTGGACCGCCATGATTTCCGCCGTGTCCTCCAGAATTTTTTCCGGCTGCATGGAAGGCTGGAACCACAGAAGAGGCTGGGCAAACAGCGTGACGCCGAGCCAGAATTTGAAATCATATTCCTCCGGAGAAGCCGGACGACCCTCTTTCTGATACACTTCCGGAACCACTTCGGCAATACTGGGGGCCTCGATCTGCAAATTCCGGGTGGGGATGTAACAACTCAAATGCCACAGATTCCGTAAGGTATCCACCGGGTGATACGGCACATGGACCCACTGGTGGCACACATACCGGTTTTCCAGAAAGATCGACCCGAACCCGGTCAGATACCCCACGCCGCCCCGGAGACCGTTGGTCACATCCAGATTCGCCATGATTTTCCCGCCGGATCCCGTAAAAAGTTTCCGGAGAAGCCGGACAAAATTCATTTCCGCTTCGTGGGAACTGAAGATCACACCGTCAAGTTTAAAAACATCGATCCCGTATTTTCTGTGAAAATCCAGCAAAATCTCCGCCGATTCCTCCCAGTCCGCAAAGCCTTTGTTCATTCCCGGCGCAAACCAGAGTGAGAGATCCACGTCTGCATCCTGTGCGGCTTTCTGCAAAATCGCCAGTCCGCCCGGGAGTTTCTCCGGATCCACTTCCCAGAAAGAACGCCCCGCAGGACGGTTGTCCACCGCAAGATCCCGCAGAAAACCGCCCGCCTGATACCCGTCATCCACCTGATACACATCTGCCTTGCATTTGCCGGCACAGGCAATTTCCCGGCAGAGAAATTCCGTGCAGACCCGGTCATAAAACTGCCCGCTTCCCCAGGGATTCACCGTAACAGCATACCGTTCCCGGAAATTTGCCGGAATACGCTCCAGATAATACTGCCGCACCAGTGATGCCGTATCCTGCGCCGCCCCCGTCCACTGCCGGTGACTTACCAGCGTTTTCCCGGGGTTCACATCCTGCACCGTAAAGCCCATGCCGCAGCTGCAGACGCTCCCCTCCCGGATCTGGAAGTCAAAAGAGAACAATTCCTGCCGTTCATTGGCGGGCGGAGCTTCCTGAAACATCACCATTCCGGTATTGCCGGAACGGAATTCCAGAATATTGCCCGATAAAACACCATCCCCGTCAAGAGAGTGCACACGCACAAGATCATTGGAGTAATCTGTCCGCATCCGGAATTCGGTGGACCGCACCTTCCCCGGAGAAAGCGGCGTGATCCTGTCCAGCACCGCAGCAGGAACCATTCCGGCTTCGGCATCCATGCGTGGAGTCAGAATCCCCAGAGGCAGAACGGCACTTGTCAATTCCACTTCCACCCCGGTCAGGGACAAGCCCGGATAAAGGATATAGCGATAAAGACGGCGGATCTGCCGGGCTTCTTCAAAGGTTTCGATTTCAAAAAAAGACCCCGCCCCGTCATAAGCGGGGGCAGGGACTTTTTCAACTCTTACGATTTCCGGGCGGAACGCCGGGTCCTCCCGGACTTCCAGCCCGGGAAAGAAGATATCCAGTCCGGCATTGGTCCCGGCAAGGACTGCGCCGTCCAGAGAAATCTCCTGCGTGCGGGGGGCACCGGAAGAAAAATCAATACACCTTACAAGTCCCCCTGCCCGGAGCGTCAGCTCCGTACCGGTGAACTCAAAACAACTGTCCTCCCGGCCGCACTGCATAACAGACTACCGGTTGTTCACGACCTGCTGGATCCACTCAACTTCCGGGAAGAAGTCCACAAAGTAGTTCCGCATCATGATTTCCAGTTCTTCCTGACCATAAGGCCAATCCATAGCTTCGTCACCGAGAGCCTTACGGATATTGGTCTGGGAGAAGGTCACGTCTGTGGCAAAGTAGGGATAAAGATCGCCCAGGAAGCGTTCCATCATCTTGCCGTTTTCCGTTCCGCCATTGGTGGGAGCGGAAATATCCGCCAGTGCCAGCTTCAGGGTTTTGCAGACAGCATGGTCGATCATCATGGTGGAAACCGGACGGTCCCCGGTCACATGATAAGTTTCGTTCTTCACCGGCAGCTGATAGCACTTGGTAATGGCATACTGCACAAAGTCGATGGGGGTGAAATACACCCGTTCCGACGGAGTCACCTGGAAATGGATGTTCAGATCCACTTCTTCGGTGGGGGCAATACCCATCTTCTTGCACTGATGGCTCTTCATCTTGGCAAGGAATTCAATAATGCGGTAGAACGCCAGCGGACGGCGGATGCGCCCGTCGCTCCGGCGGCCGGTGATGATGCCGGGACGGTAGATCGTAAAGGGGAATCCGCTTTCACGAACCAGTTTTTCCGCCTTGGCTTTGCTTTCTTCATAGGGATTGTTGTAACCGTGATTTTCGGCTTCCGCTTCCATGGCCACACCGCGCTTGCGGCCCGCCACATAGGCGGTGCTGACGTAGTGGAACGCCTTGACATTCAGCAGTTTTGCCAGAGCAAGAATGTTCTGGGTACCGTTGAAATTGATCGTAAAGGTTTTTCCGGTGGGGTCCTTCCCCAGATTCACGTCTGCGGCGCAATGGAAAATTTCCGTCACGCCTTCCAGGCGGGGATCGGCAGCCAGAGCAGCGGCATCCAGCGTAACCACGTCGCCATCGACCACAGTGATATGCTTCATCACCTCGTCGAAACGCTCTGCTTCCCCGTCAAACTCGCACTGGGCCTTCACCGCTTCGATCAAACGGTCCTCTGCAGTACGGTTTTTCCCGCCGCGGGCCAGACAGACAAAGTGCATGTCCGGACGGTCTTTCAGCAAGGCAGTTACAAAAGCACTGCCGACCAGCCCGGTAATGCCGGTCATGAAGATTTTAGTCATGTGATCCATTCCTTATTTTTTTATGTGTAATTTTATGAAAATCAAAGAAAAAAACAATATACTATATCACAAAATTTTATTTTTTCAAGTCCCCCGGCCGGATCGGGAGGATGCCACCCTCTCAAAGCGTGCGGGCAGAAGCTCCTGCACCGGCTTCACAGCAAAGGACTTCGGCATCCACACCGCAGGCTTTGCGATACACTTCCCGGATACGGCTGCTGTACTCTTCCACCGCCTCTTTTTTCACCAGATGGATGGAGATCCCGCCAAAGCCCCCGCCGGAAAGACGGGCACCCAGACAACCGGGGAGCGTCCGGCTGGCATCCACCAGCACATCCAGCCCTTCTGCACTGTTTTCAAAATTGTTCCGGCTGGATTCATGGGATTCCCAGAGAAGCTGCCCGAATCCGGCAACATCCCCCTTTTCCAGCATGGCACAGCCCCGCATAACACGGTCATTTTCCCCCACCACATGGGCGGCACGGCGGTATTCCCGGTCTTCCAGATCGCCTCTGGCGGCTTCCAGCTGCGCCACAGAAACATCCCGCAACGCCGTCACCCCCGGATAAATTCCGGCAAGTTTGGCGGCGGCACTTTCGCAATCCGCCCGCCGGACATTGTATTCAGAATCCACCAGATTGTGTTTCTGCATGGAATTCACCACCACGATCATGCAATCATCCGGGAGCGGGACCGTCTTCAGGACTTCCACCGTGCGGAAGTCCGACAAAATCAGAGAGTGCGCCCGCCCGAAAATGGAACTGAATTGATCCAGCAGCCCGGTTTTCAATCCCAGATAATGATTCTCCACCCCCTGACCGACTCTCGCCCACTCTTCCGGGGGCAATTCAATCCCGAATGCCTCTTTGAAAGCAAAGCCGAACGCCGTTTCCAGCGCCGCAGAACTGGACATCCCGGCGGAAAGCGGCACATCTGAAATCATCCCTGCATCAAAACCCCCCACCTCGATGGAGCGTTTCCGCAATTCCCAGATCACCCCCCGGATATAATTGCTCCAATCCCGGGGAAGGGCATTTTGGATATCATCCAGCGAAAAGGTTTTTTCACTGCCGTCCCGGAAATCCTTCAGGCGGCAGATCCGCCCGGAAGCGGGCGCAAGCGCAACCGATGTTTTCCGGCTGACGGCACAGCTTAAAACAAATCCCTGATTGTAATCCGTGTGATTCCCCAGCACTTCCAAACGGCCGGGGGCCTCGGCGTAAACCGTGGCAGAGTGCCCGAAATGGGCGGCAAAACGCTCAACTAAACTGCTCATTTTTTCTCCTTTATCTGATCTCTAAATCCATTTCTGTTCCCGCATACTGATCCAGCTGAACGGCGTCACCAGCAAGTGATCTATGAGATCAATATCTGCTGCGTCCAGCAATGTCTGCAACGTATGCGTCATACGCAAATCCCCATCCGAAGGCGTACATACGCCGCTTGGATGATTATGAGCCAGCATCACCGCCGTGGCTCTGCGGCTCAAACACATTTCCAGAATTTCCCGGGGATAAATATGGACCGCATCCACCGTCCCCGGAAAACAACAATAATCCAGCAGATGATGCCGCCGGTTCAGGAACATCACCAGCAATGTTTCCTTGCCGCCCACACCCAGTTTCATGCGGGCAAAGTCCGCACAGACATCCGGGCGGTCCAGCAGCGTATTTCTGCGTAAACGCTGTTCCAGATACAATGCTCCCGCCGCCTTTACCAGCAAGATCAATCCGGCGGCATTTTCCCCGATGCCGTCCGTATTCATCAAATCATACTCCGTAGCATCCATCACGCCCGTAAAAGAACCGAACCGCTGGATCAATGCCTTGGCAATAGGTTTGACATCCCGCCTCGGGATCGCATAAGTCAACAGCAATTCCAGCGTTTCATAGTCCTGCAGTGCCCCAAGGCCTCTATCCAGAAACCGGCGGCGCAAACGGGAACGGTGCCCGGAATTGTCAGCCGGAGTTTCCGTCATTGCTTCTCCCGGGTAAAGACTGAAAAAATCTCAAAATGCGCCGTTCTGCCGAACTGATTCACCATCCGGGCGGAACAGGGCGTAAATCCGTGATTCATCAATACTGCCGCATCCCGGGACCAGGTGGCGGGGTGGCAGGAAATATAGACCAGACAACTCTTTTCCGGCAAGGCCTCCAAATTCTGCCGCATCCGCCCGGTAATGCCGCCGCGGGGCGGATCCAGCACAGCAAGAATGCGTTTCCCGGCATGTTTTTGCAGCATCCCGGGGAGAAGCTGCGCAGCATCCCCCTCTTCCAGCACGGCATCTTCCCGCCCCCGCTGTTTCAGGTTATACCTTGCGGCTGCCACGGAGCCGGAAGCAATATCCGCTCCGCAGATCACCGGCACCGCGGCACGGGCGGCGGCGGCAGAAAAAAGCCCCGCACCGCAATAAAGATCCAGAAAAACTTCCGGCGAAAATGCCTGCAATACCTGATCCAATTCCTGCAGAAGCGCATTCACCCCTCCCGGATTTACCTGAAAAAACCCGTCTGCCGGACAGGAAAGTTCACCGCAAGAAGTATTTTCCCGGATCCACGAGGTTCCTTTGGGGAGATTGTTCCGGTAAAAAAGGACGCCGTTCCGCTCCGTATGGCGGTAGGTCAAAGACATGCGGTGATGCAGTGTATGCCGGAATCCGGGATCCGCCAGCTGTTTGGCAAAAAGTTCATTGATTGCCGGATGCACCAGCGGGCAGCCGCTGATCTGCAGAATGGTCTGCCCGTCACTCAAAGCATACCCCACCATCACTTCCGCTCCGGCTTTGTTCACATGGAGCGTCAGCTTATTGCGGTAACCGTCTGCCGGTTCAGGGGCGATGCACGGCAGGATCTTTTCCTCCGCAAACCCCGCACGGGCGGCAAATTCACGGAACTGCTGATCCTTCAAGCGGTTTTCGGCCTCATAACTGCAATGGCCATAGACACACCCGGGACACTGCCCGTACATAGAACAGACCGGCTTGATCCTGTCCGGCGAAGGCGTGATGACCTCCTCCACCGCCCCACGCAGAAAATCCTTTTTTTCCGCGGTGATCCGTACCCGGACCTCTTCCCCCGGAAGCGTCCCCGGCACAAACACGGCCCGGCTGCCCCAATGGGCAAAACCATCCCCGCCAAAGGCACATTTTTCAACAGTCAGGGGAATAACACGATTGACTTCACTTCCGGCCATTTTTTACTCTCCGAATACAGTGGCGGTAAAGACAAAAAAGCGGGCATCCGGCATTTCCCAGGCATTGGAAACCAGCCCGGCTTTCATGGATAAATAACGCAGTGTCGTTGCCCGGTCCCAACCCTGTTCCGGTGCCACCTGCGGGAGAAAAACAGCACTCCTGTTGTTTTTCTGCAAAATGATCCCGTGAACGCCGATTTGAAATTCTTCCGGTCCGGCGATGGGTCTGGGCGCACTCAAAATGGAAACTTCAAAGCGGACCTCCGGCAATTCCTCCGGGTCCAGTGCCGGAAAACGGGGGTCCCGGAAAGCGGCATTCAATGCGTTGTGCCGCAAATTTTCCCCCAGTGCCTCAAAAGCCTGCAAGTTGCCGATACAGCCCCGCAGATTTTCGCCCGTACCTTCCGGCCCGGGCATACTGTGCAGTGTCACAAAACAGGCCCCTTTTTCCCGCAAAACGGGGTACTCCGGCACCTCCGGATAAGGCGCATTGGCAAATTCCGCCGCCACGGTTCCACGCACAAATGTCAGGATCGCCTGACGGAAATCCAAATCCTGCAATACATCCATTATCTGCCTCCTTTCCCCGCCCGGGAATCTTCCAGAAAACCGATCACCAGATGGCAGGAGATCCGGAAAGACCACTTCAACGCTTCAAAAAGAACCAGCAGAGGGTCTCCGGCTTCCTCTTCATCCACTTCGGGCGGATTCTTCAAAAAAGCCTCTGCCGCCTCTCCGGGCCAGGTACAGCTGCGGCAGAACCCCAGCAGACGGTCATCGGCATACACCGGGATCTTGCCGTCAAACATGCCCAGCATGGAAATTTCCTCGCTCTTGCCGGAAACATAAAAAACGGTCAACTCTGCAGCTTTTGCCAGAAGAAAAGTAAAAAGACTTGTGATCTCGTCCGGCGTCAAATCCGCTCTGCCATTGTCCGCCAAATGCTTACGCAGTTCGCCGAACATGCGGATAAAAAGTTTTTTTTCCTCCTCTGCCAGAGCGGGAATACAAGCCAGAGGCCCGTCCAGATAACCGTTTTCCCTTGCGCAATCCACAATGATCTGTGCCGTGTTTTGTGCCGTAATATTCATAAGAAAAATGCTGAATCCTTTTTCAATCGTTTTAAAAATTCCCAGTTTAATATAAACCTCACAGCCTTGTTTTCAACTGTACGGCCACACGGAAAAAGGAAAAATATGCGTTTTTCTTCTCCTGTTTCCGGGAAAAGACTTGATTTTTCCGTAAAATGTTCTATTATTTAATATTGAAGGATAGTAAACAAAAAACCAAGGTAAGAAATTTATGACATCGCAACGTCTTTCAAAGTTTTTTTCTGCCGATATCGGTATTGACCTGGGAACAGCCAACAGTCTGGTCTTTGTCCGGGATCAGGGCATTGTGCTGGCAGAACCCTCCGTGGTGGCGATCCGTACCAGTTCGCGGGATGTGATCGCTGTCGGCAGCGAGGCAAAAAGCATGTTGGGCCGTACCCCCGGAGCCATTCAGGCGATCCGCCCTATGAAAGACGGGGTCATTGCGGACTTTGATGTTACCGAAGAAATGCTCCGCTATTTCATCCAGAAAGCCATGCGTGCAGTGCCGTGGCACCAGCGGCTGCTCCATCCCACCGTGCTGGTGGCGGTCCCCTCCGGGATCACCGAGGTGGAAAACCGTGCCGTCAAAGACAGTGCCAAGCGCGCCGGTGCCGGGGATGTGGTGCTGGTGGAAGAACCCATGGCGGCGGCCGTCGGCGTGGGGCTCCCGGTGGCGGAACCGGTGGGCAGCATGGTCGTGGATATCGGCGGCGGCACCACGGAAGTGGCGGTGATCTCCCTTTCCGGCATCGTCGGCAAAGCCAACAGTGTCCGGGTGGGCGGGGATGATCTGGATGATGCCATTACCCAGCACCTGAAGCGGGTTTACAACCTGATGATCGGGGAACTTGCCGCCGAAGAGATCAAAATCAAGCTGGGCAGTGCCTATCCGCTTTTTGATGACCGGGAAATGGATGTGAAAGGGCTGGATACCCAGGGCCGCATCCCCAAAACCGTCCGTGTGACGGCGGGCGAGATCCGGGCGGCATTGCAGGACCCTGTGACCACCATTATCGAAACAGTGCGTTCCACGCTGGAAAACTGCCCGCCGGATCTGGCGGCAGATTTGATCGACCGTGGGATTATGCTGGCAGGCGGCGGGGCTCTTTTGAGCGGGCTGGATAAACTTCTCTCTGAAGAAACCGACCTGCCGGTCTTTGTGGCGGATGATCCGTTGCGTGCGGTGGCACGGGGAACCGGGATCATGCTGCAGGATATTGACATGATCAACATGAAGTGATCACTCATCTCCATGATGGAACCGGATTTTCAACAACTGCGCCCGGCAGAATTTTCTGACCGGGCTTTTTTGCAGAAAGCACTTTCACAGCACAGCACGCCCCAGAGTTGTGAATGTGCGGAGGTGAATCTTTTTCTCTGGCAGAAAAGTTACGGCGAAAAGTTCATGGATGTGCAGAACCGGTTCTGG
Organism: Lentisphaeria bacterium; assembly: GCA_017457105.1. Lineage (GTDB taxonomy): Bacteria > Verrucomicrobiota > Lentisphaeria > Victivallales > Victivallaceae > UBA1776. The sequence continues at coordinate 15,471 of JAFTIA010000088.1, forward strand.
GTCATCGAAACAAAAACGGGCATCCCGCATTTCCCTGTCGGGAAAGATTTTCCGCCTGCGGAACTGTATGATCTGGCACAGCAGGCGGCCAAGGCGGGGTTCAAGCCGGAATTTTATGACGCACCGGAAGCATACGCTCTTCAGGAGGATGTGCAGCGTTATTTCCATGCAAAAACAAATGAGGATTCCGATGATTATTTGTATGATTTGGAACAGCAGGCCAATCTGACCGGGGCAAAACTGCGGAAAAAACGGAATCTTGTCCGGCAGTTTGAACGGAATTATCCGGGGGCCGTTCTGCAAATCATCACCGGAGAAAATCTGTTGGAGGCAGTGCAGCTTGCCCACCGGCTGAACAGCAAACTCATGCAGACGGATTTTCTGGAAGAAGAGGCCGAAGCCATGGAGGAACTTGCCCGGTATTTCGGACACCTGGATATCGGGGGGCTTTTATTGAAACTGCCGGACGGAACGGCCGCCGGGGTTTCCATTTTCAGCCGTATGGCGGATGGAGAAACCTTTGACATCCACTTTGAAAAAGCGGATCACTCCATCAAGGGTGCGCCGCAGTTTCTTACGGCAAAGGTTGCTGAACATCTGCTCAAGTGCGGCGGCAGGTGGATGAACCGGGAACAGGATATGGGAGAAGCCGGGCTGCGTCAGGCGAAGCGTTCGCTGGACCCCTGCGGCATGATCCGGCGGTATGTTCTTACTGCCAGAACGGAGGTAATAAAGTGATTGTCCGTCTGATCGGGAAAAATCTGGATGATGTGCGTCCCCTGCTGGGCCGTTTCGGACTGCGGGAAGCGGAAGAAACAGAAACGCCGGAACTGGTGATCGCCCACGGCGGCGACGGTTCTTTTCTGCAGAGTGAACAGTTTTATCCGGGCATTGCCAAACTGCCCATCCGGGATGAAAGAACGGCGCCCCGCTGTGCGGAACACACCACAGAGGCATTGCTGGAAAAATTCTGCAGCGGCAAGTGCCGCCCTGTGATCCTTCCCAAAGTCGCCGCCGCCTGCAAAGGAAAGGTGCTGACCGGGATCAACGATGTTTTTCTGCATAATCTGGACCGGGTGAGTGCCCTGCGCTACCGTGTCCGTATTGATGGCGAACTCTATGCCAATGAAGTGGTTGGAGATGGTGTTGGCCTTGCCACTGTCCACGGCAGTACAGCGTATTACAGGAGCATCACCCACAGTATTTTCCGGGTCGGCATCGGTCTGGCGTTCAGCAATACTACCGAAGAAGTGAGCCACCTGGTGCTGGATGCCGCCAGCCGGGTCTCCATCGAGATCGTCCGGGGGCCGGGACTCCTGATGGCGGACAACGCCGCTGAAACCGTGGAAGTCCACGACAAAGATACGGCGGAACTTTATTTAAGCAGCGAAACAGTCCCGGTCTATCTCCTGGATGAATTCATGTGTTCCAAGTGCAGGGTACTGCGCCACCCCAATAAACTCCCGTTCAAGGGGTACTTTTAAGCCGTTGTGCCTTCCTTTTTCCCGCAAAAATCGGGACAGTCATCCATGGGGTTGACACTGCGGCTGTGCAGATCACACCGGGAAAGGAAAGGGTGGCTGATATAATGTCTGCAATCCCGGCAGAACCCCCGGCCGCTGTCATCGGCAAGGCGTTCCGGTTCAGCCTCCTCCACGCCCAGCAGAGCGGCAAGGGGATTGGGGGCTTTTTCCGGGTCATCCGTTTTGGAGGGAGCTTCTTCCGGCAGGACGGCTCCGCACAGCATGCAGACAAGTTCATCCCCGAGATACCGGAATCCATCCATTTTGCGCCGGATCTTGATAATGGATTCCTGTTTGCATTCCGGGCAGTGGAAAACGTCGCCAGCTCTCACTTTTACACCTCTGTAAAATCAAATTTTGTTACATCGACCAGACCTTTATCGGTCAATTTCAAATGGGGGATCACCGGAAGCACCAGAAATGCCAGCTGCATCAGAGGCGCATGGTTCAAACAGCCCAGTTCCCGGATGGCCTGTTCCACATTCCGCACATCCCCGGCAAATTCCGGCAGCGATTTCATGGAAAGCAGGCCCCCCACCGGCAGCGGTGCCGCAGCAAGGACGGCGCCATCTGCTGCCACGGCAAAACCGCCTCCGCACTGAATGAGAGCATTGGCGGCAAGAGCCATATCTTCATCCGAACTGCCGATCACGCAAAGATTGTGGCTGTCATGCCCCACAGTGGAGGCAATGGCGCCCCGGGGAAGGCCGAAGCCTTCCACAAAGCCTTTGCCGATATTGTTGTTTCTGCCGTGGCGGGCAAGGACGCAAAGTTTCAAAATATCCTTTTCCGGCAGCGGGGATTTGATGCCCTCCGGAGAAAGAGGAAGTTCCCGGGTCAGGTGTTCTGTCAGGAGGGAATCCGGCAGGACACCAATGACCGGAGTGGATGTTTTGCGGGAAAATACTTGCAGATCTTCGGCTTTGACAGGGGCGCGGCGGACGGAATCCAGCGCAAAAGCGGTATCCGGAACGAAATGGGTTCCTGACTCCGCCCCCACGATCTTCCCGGACTTCAACACATGGCGGATACGGCAGGTCTCCACCTCTTCCAGGATCACCACATCCGCCAGATACCCGGGGGCAAGGATGCCCCGGTCAAACATCCGGAAATACCGTGCCGCAGACAAAGATGCCGCCCGGTAAACCAGTTCCGGGGCAATGCCTTTGGCGATCATACGGCGGATCATGTGATCCAGATGCCCCTCCGACTCAATATCGAACATATCCCGGTCATCGGTGCAGAACGCCACAGAATCCACCGTTTCCGGCGTAAGGATCTCCGCCAGACGGTCCAGATCTTTTGCCACCGACCCTTCCCAGATGAAAACAGTCATGCCCCGCCGGATCTTCTCCATGGCTTCGGCGGCAGTGGTACATTCGTGATCGCTCCTGACGCCGCAGGCTAAATAAGCATTCAAATCTTTCCCGCCAAGCAGTGGGGCGTGGCCGTCAATCACTTTCCCGGCAAAGGTTTGCAATTTTTCCAGCACGGCAGGATCTTCAAAGAGAACGCCGGGGACATTCATCAATTCCGCCAGCCCTGTCACATTTGGGTGAGGCAGAAATTTCTGCAAATCTTCCGCCGTCAAACACGCCCCGGAAGTTTCCAGCGGCGTTGCAGGCACACAACTGCTCAACTGTACCCGCAGATCCATCTGCATGTGTTCCGCACAATCCAGAAAGAACCGGATGGCATCTGCGCCGCAAACATTGGCAAGCTCGTGAGGATCGCACACAGCAGTCGTCGTTCCCCGGGGCAGAACGGCCTTTTCAAACGCCGGGGGGAGAACATGGCAGGACTCGATATGCAAATGAGCATCCACAAATCCCGGCACGGCAAAAAGTCCTGTACCGTCCAGCACTTGTTTCCCATCATAGGCTTCCTGCCCGGCGGCAAGGATTTTTCCGTCGGCAACGGCAAGGTCACCGGTGATCCATTCGCCGGTGGGGATCATCAGCATGGAAATATTTTTTATAACCAGATCAGCAGGCTCGCTTCCTCTGGCTGTACGGATCAGGCTGGAGAGATTCATCATTGTTTTTCCCGTAAATTAAATTCAGGTAGTCAGCTTTATTTCGAAACGTTGGTTGCACCCGGTTGCAAAATGGTATTAAGCATTTTTTCGGTGGCGACGATGGCGGCGGCGAGCTGGTCACATTCCACGCCGGTGGTCACAACGGATCGCCCGTTGATCTGCCACGTGATGCTGGTTTCCACCAGAGCGTCCGTCTTGCCCCCGGGAGGGATGCGGACCTGATAATCCAGCAGGCGGGGAACGGAAATATGCAGTTTCCGCAAAATCTTGCGGAGAGCTTTTACAAAAGCGTCATACCCGCCGTCCCCGGTGGCGGATTCTTCCACCGTCTGATTCTGATATTCCACTGTGACCCACGCTTTGGGGAGTTTGTGCGCCCGGGATTCCACCCGGTAATCGGCAACACGCAGAGGCATATCGCAGGGGCGGTTCAGAACATCGGCAATGATGAAGGGAAGATCCGCCGCATCGATCTGTTTCTTGCGGTCGCCGATACGGATGACTTTCTGCAACACCTTTTCCCGGACTTCCGGATCCAGATCCAGCCCCATTTCGTCCAGATTGCGTTCAATGGAAGCTTTGCCGGAAAGTTTGCCGAGGGCGTAGTGGCGGGCACAGCCGAAGCGTTCCGGCAGAAGGGCATTGCAGTAAAGGTCGCCCTTTTTGTCGCCGTCAGCGTGAACGCCGCAGGTCTGGGTAAAAACATCATCCCCGGTAACGGGGGTATTCCACGCACAGCGTTTGCCGGAAATGGACTGGATCATTTCGGAAGAACGGACCAGCATTTTTTCATGGATACGGGTACGGCGGCAAGTCAGGTCATGGATGCCGGTCACCAACTGCGCCAGAGGCAGATTCCCGGTCCGTTCCCCGAGGCCGTTGATGGTGGTGTGGATGCCGGAAACACCGGCGTTTGCCGCCGCAAGACCGTTTGCCGCCGCAAGACCGTAATCGTTATGCCCGTGGAAATCCAGCCGGATTTCCGGGAAAGCGGAACGCATCCAGCCGATAAAACGGGTAACTTCTTCCGGCGTAAGGATCCCCAGCGTATCCGCCAGCATAAAACGCTGTACCGGAAGATCCTTCAAACTTGCCATCATACTGAAAACATAGTCCAGCGAATGGCGCATACCATTGGACCAGTCTTCCAGATAAAGATTGATCTTCAGCCCCATTTCGTGTGCGAGGCGGATCTCTTTAGCCACATCGTCAAAGTGCTGGCGGGGCGTTTTTTTCAGCTGTACCCGGCAGTGGTGTTCGGAACCTTTGGCGAGGAAGTTGATGCACTGCCCACCGGCATTCCGGACCCATTCTGCGGAACGGCCGTGGTCAATAAAGCCCAAAATCTCCACAGCTTGAGCATCCCCCCGGGCGGCCGCCCAGTCAATAATGGTACGGACACCTTCAAATTCCCCGTCAGACACCCGTGCGGAGCCGACTTCGATCCGGTCCACATGGAGCTGCCCCAGCAGCATCCGGGCGATCTGCAGTTTGTCCGCAGGGGTAAAAGATACGCCCGGTGTCTGTTCCCCATCCCGCAGCGTGGTGTCCAGGATCTCCAGAACACCGCTGTGATGAACCGTATCTTTGTGCATCATGGTTTAATCCATCATCTCCAGCATGAACTGCAGGATGATGTCCGCCGCCTCCGGCAGAGCTTCATGTGCAAAGTCCGGGTACAGGATATAACTCTTGGGCGCAGTGATCTTGTTATACGCCGCAAACTGGGTGGAGGGCGGGCAGGTGGTATCCATCATGCCGGTAAACATCTTCACCGAGCCCCGGATGCGGGGAGCCAAATGCTGAATGTCGATGTAGCCGAGTTTTTCCCAGATGGCATCTTCCCGTTCATGGCGGGGATCATGGCGGCGGAAATAGTCTTTCAATTCCTGATAAGCCCCCTGGGCCAGATCCATTTCCCACACCCGCTTGTAGTCCGAAAGGAAGGGGTAAATGGAGGCGGCCCGGTTGATTTCCGGTGCCAGAGAAGCCGCCGCCAGCGTAAGGCCACCCCCCTGGGAACCGCCGGTCACACCGATACGGGAGGCATCCACATAAGGCTCATTGCCCACGATCCGCACCAGTTCAACAGCATCCAGATAGATGTTGCGGAAAACAAATTTGTCCGGCGTATCATCCAGCCCCCGGATGATTTGCCCGTGGAATGTGGTTCCGGTGGTGGGGATGGTGTCCTGGGATTTCCCGCCCTGCCCGCGGCAGTCCATGGAAGCAATGGAAAAACCGCTGCATACATAGGGAAGAAGCTGTATCCAATCCCCGGCATTGCCGCTGTAACCGTGATAAAACACCACCGCCGGACCTTTCCGGCGGACGGCATCCCGGGGACGGGCAAATTTGGCATGGATGCGGGATCCACCCATCCCGGTAAAATAGAGGTCAAAACATTCTGCTTCCGCCGTCTGAAACGCAGCGGGGATCCATTCACATTGGGGATCCAATGCCGCCAGATCTGCCAGAGATTGATCCCAGAAAGCATCAAAATCCTGCGGTTTCGGGTTCCGCCCCTGATACTGCAGAAGGTCACCGATCTTCATATCAACTAACATAACTTTATTCCTTTTTTTGCATCACCAGGGATGCTGTTTCAAAAATTCTTCCAATTCTGTCAACGAAGGAGCCCCGCCGTTGGCGGTGGCGTGGCGGAGATTGAACCGGGCACTGGCTGAAGCGTAACGGATCATTTCCGGCAGACTCCGGTTTTCGTGATACGCATACAGCAGACCGGCAAAAAAGGCATCTCCGGCGCCGTTGGTCCCTGCGATATCTTTCTTTTCCATGGGGCAGGAGGGCATGGAGCAGAATTCTCCGGATGCCGCAGATGCCACACACCCTTCCGGGTAATGGATCGCCGCAAGTTCATGAACGCCCAGCTCCAACAGCTTCCGGGCGGCTTTTTCCAAAAGAGGCTCATCCAGTGAACCATCCTCTTTCCGCAGCCTCATATTGCAGAGATTGCCCGCCTCGACCTCGTTGATCACAAAAATATCCATGTGAGGCAATGCCGGAGGGACGATTTCCATGAATCTTTCCGGCGCGGCACTTACCAGATCCACGGCAGTCAGATAACCCTTCCGCCGCAACGCCGCCAGTGCCCGGGCGGCACAGGTGCCGTATTCCGCATCCGGCGCATCCAATGCGGGCAGAAGCAAAATGTAGGCAAGGTAAACGATCTTTGCCGGAACGTCGATCCCGGCAAGATCTTCTGCGGTAAAAAGCCTGTTGCACCCGGCATTGTAGAAAAACGTCCGTTTGCCGTTTGCACTCATCACATTCGTGCCGGCAGTTTCGCCGCCGGGGATCCGGCGCATACAATTCTTGCCGATCTTCAGCCGGTCCAGTTCGCTCAAAAGCCACCTGCCGCCCTCATCATCCCCGATACAGCCGCATCCCCAGAGGGGCAGATCTGTCCGGAGTTTGGCAAGGTCAAACAGAAGATTGCACGCTCCGCCGGCGGCACGGTCGATTTTCAACACCTGTGCCAGTTCCCCCTCCGGGGGGAACCGGTCAAGGGTTTTTACTGTATCGATCAGCCAGTTTCCTGCACTGACGATCCCTCTGCGTGTCATGCCGGGAACTCCACTTTCAGCGATTCCTCAAAACGGGGATTGATAAACGCATCCTCTTTCAGGGCATCCAGCAGCGGGTTGAAGTCATCGGCGCAGAATCCGGCGGCATTGTGCCGGATCCAGCCTTCCGCATAACGGTAACGGCCGGACATTTTGCCGAAGTATTCCGCACGGTAAACCATGTCATCCAGATAAGCATCCATGCCCTGACTCACATCCAGCCATTCCTTCTGGCTCTTATGACATGCCAGCATGGATTTTTTAATTTCGATCTGGTCGGCAATATCCACAAACATCCCCGGGATCACCGGGCGGCGCAGAGCATCCGTAATGCTGTGGGGCATACTGTGATAAACCGCCACCTGGGTATCCACGGCTTTGGCAGGACGGGTCACGGGGCAGTTGGTCATGCCCCGGCAGAACGCCGCTGTCACCGCCAGACGGCCCGCATTCACATGGTCTTCCATGTAATCGTAGGGGCCGTGGGTAAGGATGATTTCCGGATCCACCTCCCGGACGACCGGGACCAGAGCGCGGAACAATTCCTTGCAGTAAAAAACTTCCAGATCGTCACAAAGACTTTCGTGGAAAATGATCCCCTGGGATTCGGCAGAAGTTTTGGCTTCCTCCCGGCGGATACGCACGATCTCATCACGGGTGTAACAATTGGTCCCCATACTGCCGTTGGCAATATTCATGTAGTGGACCTCATACCCGGCTTTCTTCAGTTTCAGAAGAGTTCCCGCCATACCGAATTCAATATCGTCCGGATGGCACGCAATCGCAAAGGCACGCTTACTCATGATCAATGCATCTCCACATCACAAACACCAAACCCATGACGGTAGAAGTTGAACACCACATCGTCATGCAGACTCAAAAGCGACATCGGCACAGCACTGTCCGCGATCTTCTGGGAGATCATAAAAGTGGAAAGCCGCTGACCGAAAGGATTGTCATGATGGCCCGGGTGCCAGATGGAGATCTGCTTTGCCTTCCAGGTCTGCTGGGGACCCACGGTAATGGCGCCATTGGGCACATTCTGCACCGTGCCGCCGCCGGAAGTACGGGCGTTCTGGATCAGAGTAATGGGGTGCAGATCCACCAGACGGGTGGAAAGTTTCAAATACTCTTCCGGAGAAGGCGGCGCATCTTTGTAGGCACCGCAGCGGCGGACCGGGTCATTGAAAGCCCAATGCTTGGTTTCGCCCTGACCGCCCTGCATGATCAGACATTCGGCTTCGTCAAAACTGGCGATGTAATCCGTGGGGTCCTCACTGGGGAAGTGGAGGTTTTCCACAGGCATCCGCAGTTCCGGCCTGATACGGTTGAAGCAAAGTTCCATATCCGCCTTGGCAAAGCCCAGCGGGAAATCCAGTCCGGCGGCTTTGCCGTCCACGATCCACTCGTCCATCCCCCAGAAATGAGCGTATTTCAAATCCAGATCCAGATCATTGACGATCTGTGCCACAATGGGAAGCTGTTCGGTGGGGCCGATGGGGCCGCAGATCCCGCAGGGGCGGGAAGCGGTAGCCTGCTTGAAACAGCGGACATATTCCATGGCTTCTGCGGCATAAAATTCCTGCAGCGTATCGAAAATATTGATTTTGAACCCGGGACGGGCAAGTTTCGGCAGAGTGTCGATGGTGATTTTGGCAGCTTCGTCCAGAATACTGCGGTCCAATGTGGTGTAATCCCACCAATCCGGTGCGACTTTCGATAATGGTCTTGTCATTGCTTATACTCCTTTTATAAAATAAAAATGATTTTGAAATCGGCACATTGATTGTTACAAACTTATTTTACTGCATCCCGGAGAAAAAACAACCCTTGCAAGGTATAAAAATTGTTTTTTTTTGCGGAAAGAATGGCGGTTGGCCGGCGGAGCGCATGGCGCAGTGCCGATACTGCGCCATGTGCCCTGTCAGCGGGTGCTACCCGCCGGAGCGTACCGGAATCATACAGCCCTCCGGACTGCGTAAAATGGATACATTACAGTTGTACACCTTGCGGATATTCGTTGCAGTCAAAACTTCCTCCGGCGCACCGTCCGCCAAAATCCTGCCGTGATCCAGAAGCACGATCCGCCGGGCATACTGGGCGGCAAGAGTCAAATCGTGGGAGATCATCACAATACCGATCTTTTTTTCCTCCGCCAGTTTTTCCAGAAGATCCAGCAAAAGAAACCCATGGCCCAGATCCAGTGCGGAAGTAGGTTCATCCAGAAGAAGCATTTCCGGCTCCTGCGCCAGTGCCGCTGCCAAAAGAACACGCTGCTGTTCCCCGCCGGAAAGTTCACTGTAAGACTTCCGGGCATACCGGGCAATATCCAGCGACTCCATGGCTTCCTGCGCGGCTCTGCGGTCGGAAGAAGCGTACTTTTCCCACCACTGCCGCCGGGCTATGCGCCCCAGCAAAACCACGTCCTCCACCGTGTAGGGAATGGCGTGGCGGGCAAGTTGAAAGACCGTCGCCAGATGCCTTGCCCGCACCCGGGGCGGCATATATTTCAAATCCTGATCATGCAGGAGCACTCTGCCGCCGGTCGGCAGAAGAAGTCCTGTTGCCAGTTTTAAAAGCGTGCTTTTCCCGGAGCCGTTGGGTCCGATCACAGCCGCCAGTTCCCCCCGCCGGAAAGAGAGATCCAGCTTGTTGAAAAGCGTCTGCTCTTTTCTGTAACCGAAGGTGACCTGTTCCAATTTCAAACTCATGCGTCACCTCCTGCGGGGCGTTTGCGGTAAAGAAGATAGAGAAAAAAGGGGCCGCCCAACAAACTTGTGATCACCCCTGCCGGTAATTCCTGCGCCTGAAAAACGGAGCGGCCGATCAAGTCGCAGAAAACAAGAAAGATCCCGCCACCCCAAAACGCCGCCGGATACAGTTTCCGGTGTTCTGCGCCCACGATACGCCGTGCCATGTGAGGCACGATCAATCCGGCAAAGCCGATGATCCCCGCCAGCGATACCGCCGCTGCCGCCAGCAATGCTGATGTCCCGAGGAGGATCACCGCCGTTTTGCGGGGCGATACCCCGAAGCCGTGGGCAAAATTTGACCCCAAAGACAACGCATTGGTTTCCCGTGCCAGCAGCATCAGTACAGCAAGTCCGGCAAAGACAAGGATCGCCGCCGGGATCAGAAGCGGATCTTCCCTGCCGGAAAGATCCCCCAGAAGCCACCAGACGATGCTGTTCAGCCGGGTATTGCCCATAACACTGATAAGCACCATCAGTAAACTGCTGCACACCGCCCCCAGGATCACGCCGGAGAGAAGCACCCTGCTCCCGGTGTCGCCGCCGGAAGCCGCCGCCGGGATCAGCACCAGAGCCAATGCCGCCAATGCCCCCAGAAACGCCCCGCCCGGCAGAGCCCAGATGCTGACTGCCGCTGCCCCGGAAAGGATCGCCAGTGCCGCCCCCAGACTTGCCCCGCCGGAGATTCCCAGAATATAGGGATCCGCCAGATCGTTATGCAGAACTGCCTGACATGCCGTCCCCCCTGCCGCCAACGCCGAACCCACCAGAAAAGCGGTGATGATCCGCCGTAAACGCAAAGCGGCAATAACTTCCATATCCGGCGAAAAAAGTTCCGCAGGGGAATACCACGAACTCCCGCCGCACAGTGCCGGAATGATCACTGCCAGACTGCACAGCAGAAGAAGGGCAAAGCCGATAGCTGTTTTTTGCTTCATCCGATCATTTTTTCCAGACGGGTTATAACTGTATCAAAGTACGCCAGAGCCGCATTTACCGGTTCAGGGGTACTCAAATCCACTCCGGCATCCTGCATGATATCCAGCACATCCCTGCCGGAACCGGCTTTCAGGAATCCGAGATACGCCTGCTGTTCCGCCGCACCGCCTTTGAGAAGCCCCGTGGCAAGGCGGATCGCCGCCGACATGCCAGTGGCATATTTATAAACATAGAAATTGTAATAAAAATGGGGAATACGCGCCCATTCGTGACGGATCAGACGATCCGCGTTCACATGGTAATACAGCGTATTCAATTTTTCATATTCTTTGTCCAGAAGATCGGCCGTCAGAGGCGTCCCCGCTTCTTCCAGGCGGTGGATCAGGAGTTCAAATTCGGCAAACATGGTCTGCCGGTAAATGGTACAGCGGATCTCGTCTGCCAGATGACAGAGCAGATAGGCTTTTAATTCATCATCCGCCCCCGGAGAAGCCATCAAATGTTCAAAAAGTAAAATTTCGTTGGTGGTGGAGGCGATTTCCGCCGCAAAAATGCTGTAATCGGCATACTGATAAGGCTGGTGGGTGTTGGAAAAATAGCTGTGCATGGAGTGCCCCCCCTCGTGTGCAAGGGTGAAGACATCGTTCAGCGTATGGTCAAAACTCATGAGGATATAGGGATAAGTATCGTACATCCCGCTGGAATACGCTCCGGAACGCTTGCCTTTCCGGGGTTGGGCATCGATCCAGCGTTCCTCAAAGGCTTTCTGCCAGATTTTGCCGTATTCCGGCCCCAGAGGTTTGACGGCATCCTGCACCAGTTTTGCGGCATCACTCCAGGAATAGGTGCGGCGGCAATTGGGCAGGAGGGGGTTATACAGGTCATACATATCAATGGAGTCCAGTTTCTGCACCTTTTCCCGCAGACGGATGTAGCGGTAAACAGGGTCCAGATTGTTGTGGACAGTATCAATCAAGCCCGTGTAAACGGAAGAGGGGATGTTGTCATCGAAAAGAGCCGCATCCAGTGCGGAGGCGTATCCCCGGAGTTTGGCGGAAACGGCATGGCGTTTTACCGTAGCACCCAGCGTGGAGGCAAAAGTGTTGCGGAATTTGCCGTAAGTACCGTGCATTTTACGGAAAGCGGCTTTGCGGATCTCCCGGTCACCGTCTTCCAGAAAGGTATGATAATTGGCATGATCCAGGTTTTTCCCCCGGACTTTGCCGAAAGTCAGATCGGCATCGTTCAGGGTGGAGAAGATATTGTCCGCAGACCGGGTCACGCCGGAATAGAGACCGATGATCTTTTCCTCCGCTTCCGAAAGAACATGCTTGCGGGCACGGACGATCTCCTGCAAAATCCGGCGGCGGGAAGCCAGTTCCGGAGCATCCAGATATTGCCGGATCACCCCGTCCGGCAAGGCAGAAAGTTCCGGCATGAACCATGCGGAAAGGGGGGAAAGTTCGGCGAACAAACTTTTGATCCTGTCCAGCCGTGCCCGGTTGGCGGAGATACCGGTATTTTCATCCGCCCGGAGATGGGCGTAAACATACACTTTTTCCGCCAGACGGCTGTACGCATCATCCTTTTCCATGGCCTCCGCCAGTACGGCGGCACCGTCAGCAAGTTTCCCCCGGTAAGAGGCAAATTCTTCTGCAAGGCCTTTGATTTTAAGAAAATCCGCCTCCCACGCTTCCGGCGTGGCGTAAATGGCTTCCAAATCCCATTCGGGCAAACGGTCTGTTTCTTTTTTCATCACAAAATCCTTCCTGCAAATCAAAACGAATAACGATTCCGGTAATAATTTTCTTCCAGTTTATCCAAATCTTCCGTCATCACAAACATGGCTCCGCTGCGAAAAACGCCCCGGCGTTCATGAAGCCGGTGGAACGCTTTCTGCAAACTGTTTTCCGCCGGGAAATTCTGCCAGTCCGGCGTATGGGTCCCATAGACAAAAAAGAGTCCGTCCACACCGGAACTGGTGCCGGGGGTCATATACATCATACGCTGGAACCGGGCAATATTGGAGTCCGGCATTTCCCGTTCCCATTCCGCATTCAACACCCACGAAATACAGCTGAACATCCGGATATCCTGATGAAAATACTGTTTGAAAAAGTCTTTGGCTTCCCGCAGGGAGGAAAGAACTTTTTCCGGCGTCATGCCGCCGCCCCCTGCCATGTGGCATCCGGGGACCCATTCCCATGGGGTCACTGCAGGCTCAAATTCCTTCAGATCCAGCGTGCGGGTGCGGTCCGTCAGGGCGCATCCCCGGGGAGAAACGGGAGTGCCGGTGACTGTATTGCCGGAAAAGGTGAGGGTCGTAGTAAAATCACTTGCATTTTGCGTGCAATGATACCCGGATTCCTCCAGATGCCACCCCTCTTTGCAGAGGACCGCCAGTTCCCCGGTGCGGCGGCTCTTGAAAACCGCCGGGACATAGGGATGAACCGTTTCCGGAATGTAATCCAGTCTGCCGATGCGGAGTTTGCGGGCAAGGGCAAAATTCCGCATCCATGCAAGTTGTGCCGGTGTAATGCCTGATTTCCCCTGATGTCCGGCGGCATACATGGCAACGGCGCCGGGGAAAAACAAAGCAAAATCTTCCAGATACCGCAGGGGGATACCCTGTTTCCGGTAACTTTCTTCGGCAATGGGGAATGTGCCGAGAGTGACAAGCAGGAAAAACATTCCGGCACGGTCGCCCAGTTTCTTTTCGGGATAAGGAAGATGCTGTACTGCAACTTTGCCGGACATGAGGCCGTACAGCACGGCTTCGGCATAAAGACGCAAAGCAATATCGGCATGGATCTCCTGATCCATCCGGACAAGTCCTGCAATCACTTCTTCACTCAAGCCCCCGGCTTTGCAGTAATGAAGCATTCCGGCAGTATCAAAAAAACGCTCTTTCCCCTCTGCAAGAGCGTGAGCGATCTCCCAAACCGGCAACAGTTTATCCGCCGTCTGGTGCGGGAAACCCATGATTTCACAAAAATAACCTGGTTCCATTTTCAATCTCTTGTTGTCTGTTGCAATAAAAAAAGGCGAACTTGTTCAAGTCCGCCTTATTGTCAGCATTGCCGGCTTACTGGGCAACAGGAGCGGCGGCAGGAGCGGCAGGAATAAAAAGTGCCGTACCCTGCGGAATGATGGCATCCTGTTCATCCTCCCCATTGGGACGGAAAGCGGGGAATACCATTTCATTGAGCTTCTTGAATTCGGCAAAAGTAAGATTCTTTGCCTTGATATATTCCCGGATGGAGATATCCGCCGTCACCTGATCCATCTGGGTAGCGGGGATCTGGGTATCTTCCACCTTGTCCGTGGCCGGAGCGGCTTCTGCCGGAGCGGCGGCAGTACCGGCTTCCGGAGCGGCTTCTGCCGGAGCAGTTTCCACTGCCGGGGTCACTGCCGGAACGACTGCCGGAACGACTGCCGGAGCAGTTTCCACTGCCGGAACGACTGCCGGAGCGGGAGCCGGTTCAGCGGCGGGCGCAACAGTTGCACCCTTCCCGGGAACCACCAGTTTCTGACCGATCTGCAGACGGCGGGTGGCGGCATCATCCAAATTATTGGCAGCCATCAGATCCCGGGCCTTCACGCCCAGTTTGCGGGCGATCCTGGGGATATTGTCGCCCTTGCGGACGGTGTAAGTGCCATCAGAGGCCACAGCAGCGGCAGCGGTAACCGTGGCGGCCTTTTTGCCAGATTTCTTGCGGGGAACAGCCTTACCGCCTTCCGGGATCGTCAGCTTCTGGCCGACTTTCAGGCGGCGGGCAGATTTTTCATCCAGATCATTGGCGGCCAGCACATCCGCCGTGCGGACACCGTGACGGTAAGCGATAGCGGAAACCGTATCGCCTTTCTGAACCACATAAACACCGCCTTTGGCAATTTTTTTCTTCACCGGGGCGACCGGTTCAATCGCGGCACTGTCAAACTGGGGATATTCCGCAGGGGCGGCAGCCGGGGCGGCAGCCGGAGCGGGATCAACAGGGAGGTCTTTCACTTCGGAGGCCGGCGCAGGATCCTGCACCATTGCCGCCGGGATCTCATCCCCGGACGCCGCCGGAATATAAGGGCGGTTATCCATTACTTTGCTGCTCTGACAACCCGTCAACACAAGCACACCGCCCAGAACAGCGGCGGCACCGGTCCATTTCGCCATGTTTTTCATTGAATTTTCCCCTTTTTATATCATGTTTTTTGGAACAAAAAGATGCTTGACGATAATATAAAAAGTTTCCGCATAATTGCAAGAGGATTATTGAAAATAATTTCAATAAAAATGACATCAGAGGGAAATAAAATGCTATACCGGTACTGCAGACTGTTGGCCTGACGGGCTCTCGAGCCGCCGGAAGGCTGGCAGGGCACATTGCGCAGAGCCGATACTGGGGGCAAGGGAATACGGACTTGTACGGACGATGGGCACATGGCTGAGTGTGTGCCATGTGCCCCGGAGTTTCCAAAGCACATGGCTTGCTGTGGCAGAACATCCCTGTGCATTCTCTAACACACGGGGCGAGGCCCTTCGGTGCCGAGCGCGCAGGGGCCTAGGGAGGGAATCGCTGCACAGCGGTGCAGCGACAGCCCCCAAAATATTGGG
>JAFTIA010000089.1 GCA_017457105.1 Lentisphaeria bacterium
CCAATATTTTGGGGGCTGTCGCTGCACCGCTGTGCAGCGATTCCCTCCCTAGGCCCCTGCGCGCTCGGCACCGAAGGGCCTCGCCCCGTGTGTTAGAGAATGCACAGGAATGTTCTGCCACAGCAAGCCATGTGCTTTGGAAACTCCGGGGAACATGGCACACAGGCTGCCATAGACCATTTACAGTATTCCCGGTATTCGCAGTATTCATGGTTTCTTTGTTCCCACCCTGTGCATTGCGCCAAGTGCTTTGCCAGCCAACAGGCCAACCTTTTTCCCGAAAATCCGGAACGGTCCACTGGAAAAAGATGGATCTACGCTTTATATTACCGGAAACAATATCAAAATGGATCAAAAAACTATGCGAACATCCTTTTTTCTGGCAGGTAAATATTTGCGGCCGCGCAGAAATGCTGTTTCGGTGATCACGCTGATCTCGGTGATCGGCGTGACTCTGGGCGTGGCGGTTCTGATCATTGTTCTGGCAGTGATGACCGGTTTTACGGACTTGATGAAAAGTAAATTGCTGGCGACCCAGGCACATTTCCATATCCGGGGCAGCCGGGGCACAGTGGGCGACCCCGCCCCCCTTGTTGAATCTGCCCGGAAACTGGGCTTGCGGGCCGCCGGAGTCGTTCAAACGCCCGTCCTCGCCCAGATCTCCACCAAACTGGATACCCGTGTCATTTCCATCGGTGCCAAACCCGATGCTCTCAAACAGTTCATGGAACTGGAAAAATACCTCAAAAAAGGCACGCTCTCTTTGAATCACGGCGAAGTCATCATCAGTTCGGATATGGCACGCCGCTGGGGTGCCAATATCGGCAGCCGCATCCTTCTCCACGCCCCCAATAAGCTGACCTCCATGGTCAAACTGAAAAGTGACGGCGGCGTGGAACTGGACCCGGACCGCCCCGTGTATCTCCCGGGAGAATTTACCGTCAGCGGCATTTACAGTTTCGGCAAATATGACTTTGACCGGGCAGTGCTTTTCCTGAACGATGAAGATGCCGCCGACCTTGCCGGACTCCCCTGGGGATTTGTTTCCATGATCTACGGCTGGGTGCCGGATCCCTTTGATATGGACCGCAATATGCAGCAGTTGAAAGCGGAAGTCCCCGCCTATTTCACCGTCAGCAGTTGGCAGGAGGAGAACCGTCAGCTGCTCGGCGTACTGCAAGTGGAAAAACGGATGATGTTTTTCCTTCTGATCTTCATCGTGCTGGTAGCGGCATTCAGCATTGCCAATACGCTGATCACGGCAGTTTACCAGAAAACCCATGAAATCGGTATTTTAAAAGCCCTTGGAGCTTCGGACGGAACGGTTTTGCGTATCTTTGTCTTTCAGGGGATGCTGGTGGGGATCGTGGGTGCTTTCTGCGGAACGGTGGCTGGAATACTGGTGATCCGGTTCCGGAACGATCTGCTCCGCCTTGCCACCCGCTGGACCGGGCAGGATCTTTTCCCGAAAGAATTTTATTACTTTAACGAACTTCCGGCACATATCGTTGCCGGGGATGTGGTGCTGATCGCCGCCATGGCCATTGTGCTCTGTACGCTGGGGGCTGTGATCCCGGCGATCCGTGCCGCCAAACTTGACCCGGCAGGAGCGTTGCGCTATGAATAACAATGAAATCATTCTTGAACTTTCCGGTGTCTGCAAACACTATAACATTGGCACCCATGTCATTGAAGTCCTGCGTGGGATCGATTTGCAGGTCACTTCCGGCGAATGGCTCTCCCTTACCGGCGCTTCCGGCAGCGGCAAAACCACTTTGCTCCATCTTCTGGGACTTCTGGAACGGCCGGATGAAGGTAAAATCACCGCATGCGGGCAGGATTACAGTCTTTTGAAACGCCGGGCGGCGGCGGCTTTCCGGCGGCAGAAACTGGGATTCATCTTTCAAAACTACTGCCTTTTGCCGGAATTGACCGTGTTGGAAAATATCCAGCTCCCCGGGATGCTTGCCGGGGTGAACCGCCGCCAGCTGGAAAAAGATGCCAGAGAACTGGCGGGCAGAGTCGGCCTTTATAAACGGCTGGATCACCGTTCCAATGAACTTTCCGGCGGCGAACAGCAGCGTGCCGCCATTGCCCGGGCACTGATCAACCGCCCTGCCATTCTGCTGGCGGATGAACCCACCGGCAATCTGGACAGCCGTACCGGGGAAGAAATTTTGCAGCTCTTCCGGGATATCCGCAGTGAGCGGCCGGAATGTACCCTTATTATGATCACACACAATGCAGAAATCGCCGCCATGGCAGACCGCTCTCTGGTATTGAGAGATGGCGTGATACGGCAGGAAAAGGAGGAAATGGAATGAAAGGGATCGTTTTGGCAGGAGGTGCCGGCACCCGGCTTCACCCCATTACCTGCGGAGTTTCCAAGCAACTGCTTGCAGTTTATGATAAACCCATGATCTACTACCCCTTGAGTGTTCTGATGCTGGCGGGGATCCGGGAGATCCTTATTATCACCACGCCGGAGGATCAGGCGAGTTTTCAGCGTTTGCTGGGGGATGGATCGGATTTCGGGATCTCTCTGGAATACGCTGTTCAGCCCCGTCCGGAAGGGTTGGCACAGGCATTCATCATCGGGGCGGACTTTATCGGCAAAGACTCTGTGGCACTGGTGCTGGGGGATAATATTTTCTACGGTGCCGATCTTGGCGGAATCGTCCGGCAGGCGGCAGGCCGCACTTCCGGGGCAACGGTTTTCGGCTATTATGTCAGCGATCCGGAACGCTTTGGCGTCGTGGAGTTCGACAAAGATTTCAAAGCTCTTTCCATTGAGGAAAAACCCGCTGTCCCCAAGTCCAATTACGCTGTTACCGGACTTTACTTTTATGATAACGATGTGGTGGAAATTGCCCGCAATATCAAACCTTCCGCCCGGGGCGAATTGGAGATCACCACGGTCAACAATACCTATCTTCAGCGGGGCGACCTGCATGTGGTCCGTCTGGGCCGCGGTTATGCGTGGCTGGATACCGGTACCCACGATGCCATGCTGGATGCCGGAAACTTTATCCGTACCATCGAAACCCGTCAGGGCTTGCAGGTGACATGTTTGCAGGAAATCGCCTATCAGAATGGATGGATGACTGCCGATGAAGTGCGCCACAGTATCCGTAATTTGATGAAAACAGCTTACGGTCAGTATCTTGCAAAAGTTGTTGGAGAAGAAAAATGAATGTGATACCCACCTGTCTGGAAGGTGTTTTTATTCTGGAACCCAAAGTGTTCGGCGATGAACGGGGGTACTTTTTTGAGGTATGGAACCGGCAGAAACTTGCCGATGCCGGGATCGTCTGCCATTTTGTGCAGGACAATGAATCCAAATCCCGTTTCGGTGTTCTGCGGGGTCTGCATTTTCAGGCGGCACCCTACACCCAGGCAAAACTGGTCCGTGCCATTTCCGGCAGGGTGCTGGATGTAGCGGTGGATATCCGCAAAAATTCCCCCACTTACGGCAAACATGTGGCGGTGGAACTTTCCGGCGAAAACAAGCGGCAGCTTTTTATCCCGCGGGGATTCGCCCACGGTTTTACCGTATTGAGCGACGAAGCGGTTTTTGCTTACAAGTGCGACAATGTGTATATGCCTTCCGCCGAGCGGGGCATCCGGTTTGACGATCCTGCATTGGGGATCGACTGGCAGGTGAATCCGGATAAGTGGATCCTCTCCCCCAAAGATACCGTCCTCCCCCGGCTGGAAGAGATCACTCCCTGGGAAGAATAAGGGTCAGCGGGTCAGGTTTTTCACCCATTTGTACTTGAAAAAGTGCCAGACCACCCAGGGGACCTTGCCCACTTCGTCCAAACAGGTGCATCCATAAACCACCAGTACCGGCCAGTGGAAGTAAAACGCCCCCAGAAAGGCGCAGGGCAAAGCGATCCCCCACATGCAGACCGTCAGGCTGTACATGTCAAAATAGGTATCGCCGCCCGCAGAAAAAATACCGTTGATCACTACGGTACAGACACAGCGGCCGATCATGTAAATGGAGAGGATCACCAGCATCCCTTTCAGGTATTCCTGCGCCTGCGGAGTCAGTTTCACCACAGCGGTAAGAAGCGGGATCCCCGCAAGGATCAGCACTGTGCAACCGAAGCCGATGATAAAAGAAAGCACCAGAGACCGCTGCCCGTAACGGCGGGAAAGTTCCAGTTTCCCCGCACCGAGTTCGTTGCCTATCAACACAGCGGCGGCACCGCCGATACCGTTGCACAGACAGCAGAGAAGATCCCGCACCACAGCGGCGACTGCATTGGCGGCGGCGGCATCCTGCCCCATGTGTCCCATAAGTGCCGTGTACGCCGTGAACCCGATCCCCCACAAGAGGCAGCTTGCCATAACAGGTGCCGCATAACGCCAGAAATCCGCAATAAGCGGCCAGTCGAACCGGACCAGATCACGGGTTTTGATACGGATAAAGTCCTTCTGATAACTGGAACCGATGCACCAGAAGAGTTCAATGACCCGTGCCAGCACCGTAGCCAGTGCCGCCCCCCGCACGCCCAGTGCCGGAACCAGCAGAAATCCGAAAATAAAGACTGTATTCAGCACAATATTCAGCACCACGGCACCGGAACTGATCCACGCCGCCCGGGTCGCCTGCCCGCTGACACGCATCATGGCAAGGTAACTCTGGGAAACACCTGTAAGGAGATAACTCCACGCCGCCACCCTCAAATAATCCGCCCCGATGGCGATCAATTCCGGGTCGGAAGCAAAAAGTTTCATCAAGCGTTCCGGACACCACCGGCAGAAAATAAAAAAGATCACCGAAACAAGGAATGCTTCCCGCACACTGCTTCCCAAAATCCTTCCCAGCACCGGAATATCCCGTTTCCCCCAGTATTGCGCCCCGAGGATCCCCGTACCGCTGACCACGCCGAACAGGATCATATTCTGCACAAACTGGATCTGGGTAGCAAGGGAAACCGCCGCCATAGGTGCCTGCCCCAAACGGCCCAGCATCAGGGCATCTGCCGCCGCCACCAGAGCCAGCATCAGGCTTTGTAAAGTAATGGGAATGGTCAACCCGGCAAGTTTTTTTTGAAATACCCGGTCTGTCCGCAATTCCCGCAAAATGGTCATGATGGAAAACATGTTTTTTCTCTCCTTGAAGATGCAGAATATACAACAGAATCCCTTTTTTTCAACCTTACACGCATCTTAAAGGAAGATTTACGGCAAAAAACAAAAAAAAATTTGCCGGATCCCTTTTGCGGGTATATAGTATATAAAAACAGGGAATGTAAACATGATGAAAGCAGCAGATTTATCCGCACAACTCAAAGGTGAACTGCGTATTTTTGATGGCGGGATCGGAACAGAGATCTATCGCCGGAACTTTTTTATCAACAGTTCTTTTGAACAGCTTTCTTTGACTTCGCCCAACGTGATCCGGGAGATCCACCGGCAGTACAACGAAGCCGGTGCCGAAGTGGCAACTACCAATACTTATAATGCCAACAGATTGAAACTCAAAGAGTTCGGTCTTGCTGACAAAACCCGGGAGATCAATGAATCCAGTGTGGCACTGGCGCGGGAAGTTTGCGGACCGGCTGTCTGGATCGCCGGGACCATCGGTCCTCTGAACAGCAGTACTTTTGCCGAAAAAGTTTCCTGTAAAGAGGCTGGAAAGGTTTTGGCTGAACAGGGGAAATATCTTCTGGATGCCGGAGCGGATTTCCTCCTTTTTGAATCGCTGAGTTCTGCGGAGGATGTGGAAAATATGCTTCAGGCACTTTCCATACTTCAAGCGGAATATGGAAAGGATTTGCCGTTCATCCCCAGTTTTTCCGTCAATGGCGAAGGAAATTTGAGTGACGGAACGGATTTCAACACAGCGTACACCATGGCAAAAAAAGCCGCACCTCCCGCTGTGGGTTTCAACTGCGGATGCGGCCCGGATGAATTGCTGAAAGCTCTGGAAAAAATCGCTCCTGCTTTGCAGGAACCCTGGATCGTCCAGCCCAATGCGGGCAACCCCAAAAAAGTGGATTGCCGTACCATTTATCTCACCAGTCCGGAATATTTCACCACCTACATTCTGCGGTTTATTGAACTGGGTGCCCGGGGTGTGGGCGGCTGCTGCGGGATCACACCGGCGCACATTTCGGAAATGTCCCGGAGCGTCAAGCCCGTTACCGCTGCACGGCGGCACCCGGCAACAGTTACAGTGACTGAACTGGAGGAAAATACCGGCTGGAAAGAAGCTGTCCCCATGGCGGAACGCTCCGGGATCGGGAAAAAACTGGCGGAAGGAAAGTGGATCCGCACGGTGGAGATCACACCGCCGCCCGGGTTTGACCTTACCAAAGTGATCGCCAACGCCAAATTGTGCAAAGATGCCGGGATCGATGCCATCAATCTTCCGGATGGTCCCCGGGCATCTGCCCGTATGACGCCGCTGGCGGCCGCCATCAGGATCCAGCAGGAAGCAGGGATCGAAACAGTATTGCACATGTGCTGCCGGGACCGGAGTTTGATCGGGCTTCAGGCAGAATTATTGAGCTGCGCTGTCAGCGGCATCAAAAATATTCTCTTTATTACGGGCGATCCGCCGAAACTGGGGAAATATCACGGCAGTTCCGGAGTGTATGATGTGGATTCCATCGGTCTGGCACGTATCGGAAAAATGATGAATCACGGTCTGGACGCTTCCGGGCAGCCTTTTGATGGTGTTACAAGTTTTGTCATGGCATCCGGGGCGGACCCCAACGCCATTGATCAGGAACGGGAATACCGCCGTACCTGCGAAAAGGTGGAAGCCGGGGCGGAATGGATCATCACCCAGCCGGTATTTGACGAAAAACCCCTGTTGAAATTTCTGGAACGCATTGCACACTTGAATGTTCCGGTCCTTGCCGGTGTCTGGCCCCTTGCCAGTTACCGCAATGCGGAATTTATGCGTAACGAAGTTCCGGGCGTGGTAGTGCCGGATGAAATCATGGTCCGGATGGCCCATGCAGAAACCAAAGAAGAACAACGGGATCTGGGGATCCGGATCGCCCGGGAAACCATAGAAAAGATCAAGAGTCATGTGTGCGGTGTGCAGGTAAGTGCGCCTTTCGGCAATGTCCGTACCGCATTGGCAGTACATTACGGGGAAAAAGATTTATGAAGCGTGTTTATACAATAAAACTTTCCAACGGAACCATTTTTCAGGCATGCGGCGAAGAAGAATTGAATTTGAAGCCCAACGATGAATGTGTGGTCCGCCGGGATTTTTATATGGATATGGGCAGGATCATCCAGGTCGGCGAAACGGTGGGAGAAGGAGAAAATATCGATCTGGCACAGGTTGTACGCATTGCTGACGATCAGGACCGTGCCAATGCTGAACTCAATCAGGAAAAGAACATTCAGGCATTCCGCACTGCCAAGCAGATGGTTCTGCGGTTGAATCTGCCCATGAAACTCTTGAACGCCCATTATTCCATGGACGGCAAAATGCTGCTGATCCAGTTTACGGCGGACGGCAGAGTGGATTTCCGGGAACTGGTCAAAGAATTGTCCCGTGCCATGAGTACCAGAATTGAACTGCGGCAGATCGGAGTGCGGGATGAAAGTGCTATTTCGGGCGGCATCTCCGTTTGCGGGCAGGTTCTCTGCTGCGCCAGATTCCTGCGTGAATTCAATTCCATCAATGTCAAAATGGCAAAAGATCAGGATCTTTCGCTGACGCCTTCCACCATTTCCGGTGTTTGCGGCCGCTTGAAATGCTGCCTGAAATTTGAACACGAAGGCTATCTGGAACTGGAAAAAACCATGCCCCGCCGTGGTGAATGGTGCGAATGTGACCGGGGAAAAGGCAAAGTCATTGACCGGAATCTTCTGACACAGGAAGTCACCCTCAGCACCGAAGGCGGCGGCACCATCCGCTGCAAAGTGGCAGATCTGCGTTCCGTCCCGCCGGAAAACCGTTCCCAGAAACCCCAGCAGGGGAAAAACCGGAAAGATCAGGAAAAACCTGCACAGGAAAAGAAAGATCAGGATCATCAGGACCGTAAATTCCGGAACAACAAGCAGAAAAACAACAATAAAAAGAACGATCACCGGCAGAATCCTTCCAAGCAGGAGAAGAATCCGCCGCAAAATGCGGAATGATCATGGGTGTTTTAAGCGATTTTCAACTTCCGGAAAGCGTGGATCCTGCCATACTTTCTCTGTGGGATGAAGCGGGTTATCCGCCGGGACCGGGAGAAGATCTTGCTCAATACCGTCAACGGCTCGAAGCTAAAAAAAAGTGCATTGAAGAACTGGATCTCCAGCTTGCCGCAACCGGGGAAACCACCGTCTTTGAAACGCTGAAAGTGTATGAAAAAGAGCGGATTTCTCCTGAAATTCTGGAAGAAGCAGCGGAAGTCACCTCTTCACTTTACGGATTTTCTTTTCAGCGGTTTCCAGGGTTTTTTCTTTCGGAAAATGTGGGACTTTTGTGGGGGGGCTGTCTGATTACCGATACAGAATCTCCGCTGGGTGTTTTTTTTATCCGTGGAAGTTTCCGGAAAAAGCAACGGTTTTTCATCTACCGCCGCAAGGAATTGATGGCGCATGAATTGTGCCATGCCGCCCGCCATGAACTTGCAGACTGGGAAATGGATGAATTTTTTGCCTATCAAACCAGTCCTTCGCGGCTGCGGCGATATCTGGGGAACTGTTTTATCCGGCAAATGGATGCTGTTTTCTTTATGTTGCCGGCCATGCTGCTTCTGGCGGTACAGGTTCTGCAATCTTTCTGGATCCCCGGGCTGCCGGTATGGCCCTTCTGGCTCGCAGCACTGGGATACCCTGCATGGCTGCTCATTCGCAACCAGCGGAGCCGGAACCGGCTTTTCCGGGCGGAAAAAAATCTTGCAGCCTTCGGGATCACAGAAGTACGGAAGGTGCTTTTCCGCTGCACGGCGGCGGAGCGGAAAATCTTTGCAGCAATGCGGAACAGGGAAGAATTGCAGGCTTTTCTGGCAGAAAAAGGGGAGGAATTGCGCTGGAAAGTCATTCTTCACCGCTTTTTTCCCGATGAATACAAGGCATCAAAAAGCCTGTCATAAAGCTGTTAATAACAGTTGATAAAAAAAATGATTCACCTCTGAAAACAAGTTCCGAACATAGTTATGATCAGGGTTCGGTGTCTTTAAGTCCTTGATATTGAATAGCGCAAAAATGTTATTAACAAAAATGGCTTTCTATACTGCTACTAATATATATTATTTAATAAGGATAGTATAAAGTAGTCGGTTGGCTGGCAGAGCGCATGGCGCAGGGCACAGGGTGCGGGCAAGGGAATACGGACTTGTACGGACTGATACGGACTGATACGGAGGGCAAGCAGCACTTGGTGCAGAGTGTGCCATGTTCCCCGGAATTTCCAAAGCACATAGCGCAGCAGTAGGGCAGAATATCCCTGTGCATTCTCTAACACACGGGGCGAGGCCCTTCGGTGCCGAGCGCGCAGGGGCCTAGGGAGGGAATCGCTGCACAGCGGTGCAGCGACAGCCCCCAAAATATTGGG
>JAFTIA010000090.1 GCA_017457105.1 Lentisphaeria bacterium
CAGGGCACATTGTGCAAGGCACAGGGTGCGGGCAAGGGAATACGGACTTGTACGGACTTGTACGGACTTGTACGGACGAGGGGCACAAGATGCGTGAGAGCCATGCGCTCCGGAATTTCTCAAGCGCATGGCTCTCACTCAGCCAAGTGCCATGTCCGTATCAGTCCGTTTCCGTCCGTATTCGTCCGTATTCGTCCGTATTCCCCTGCTCGCAGTATCGGCATTGCACAATGTGCCCTGCCAGCCAACAGCCCTCGCTTCTGCACCCTGTGCCCCGGCAATTCCGGAGCACATGGCTCACACGCATCTTGTGTCCCAGTCCGTTTCCGTCCGTATTCGTCCGTATTCGTCCGTATTCCCCTGCCCCCGGTATCGGCTCTGCACAATGTGCCCTGCCAACCCTCCCCACCGGAACAGATTTTCAAAAAAAAATTCTGCAAAGACTTGACAAACGAATAAATCGGGATTATTTTATTAAATGTTGTTGAAAAAACAGCGGAATAAAAAAATGAAGAACAACCTTTTCACTGCTGACATTATTATTATGAAGGCCATTGCTATTATTATTAGCAATGGCCTGCGGCGTCACGCATGGATCGGTTGATCGGATCTGCGAAAATCCCGGATAAAATCGACCCTCTTGCGGCAGACGCCGCAAGGGGGTTTTCTTTTTGTCCTGAAAAAAACAAACAGGAGTTTGAAAAAAATGGAGAATCAGCTTAAACTGATTGGCGGACGGATCGAAGAAACCCGGAAGGTTCTGGAGATCTCTGTGGAAGAAATGGCAAAAGTTACCGGTGTCACGCCGGAAGAATACCTTGCCCACGAGCGGGGGGATGTGGATCACTCTTTCACCTTTATTTATCACTGTGCAGAGCGTTTCGGCGTGGATATCAGTGCGCTGGTCATGGGGGTGACACCCAAGTTGAGCTTTTATTCTCTGACCCGCAAGGATGGCGGTATGCCCATCAAGCGGCGGCATGATTTTGAATATCAGCATTTGGCATCCAACTTCAAGAACCGTCAGGCGGAACCCTTTCTGGTGACGGCACCGGTACAGCCGGAAGAGCAGGAATTGCATCTTTCCACCCATGCCGGGCAGGAATTTGACTACATTCTTTCCGGTCAGCTGAAAGTCCAGCTGGGGGACAAGGTGGAGATCATGAATCCCGGGGACAGCATCGTTTACAATTCCGGCCAGCCCCACGGCATGGCGGCTTACGGCGATCAGCCCTGTAAATTTCTGGCTTTTGTGATGAAGGGCGAAGACGAAGCTGTTTCCGCCGTCAGTGCGGAAAGTGCAGCTCAAGAAGATGCCCCCGTCCCCTGCGATGCGGATCTGATCTGCCACCGTTTCACCGAAGAAACGCTGGATGAAAACGGCAATCTGAAAGATATCAAATTCCATTATCCGGAAAACTTCAACTTTGCTTATGATGTGCTGGATGCTCTGGCGGAAAAGAAGCCGGATGCCCCCGCATTGATCTGGCTGGACCGCCATCATAACCGCCGGGATTTCTCTTTCAGGGATATTTCGGAAAATTCCAAGCGTGCCGCCAATTACCTTTCGCTGATCGGCATCAAACGGGGCGACCGGGTCATGCTGGTGCTGAAGCGTCATTACCAGTACTGGTTCATCCTGAATGCCCTGCACCGCATCGGTGCCATTGCTGTTCCGGTGAGCAACCAGCTTGTGGCAAAGGATTTCAATTACCGTTTCAAAGGTGCGGGCATCCAGGCGGTGATCGCCAGTGCAGACGGCGGCATCACCCAAGCCATCGACGACGGGATCGGCGATAACCCGGTGAATATCAAAGTCATCGTCAACGGCACCCGGGAAGGCTGGCGGGATTTTGACGGTGAATTCGGCCGCTGTGCCGCAGACTTCCCCCGTCCGGCAGAGCAGAAGGCTTCCGACCCCATGCTGATGAGTTTTTCCAGCGGAACCACCGGATATCCCAAAATCGTGACCCACAGTTTCACCTATCCCATCGGGCATATCGTTACGGCACGCTGGTGGCATAATGTGATCCCCGGCGGTGTGCATCTGACCATTTCCGACACCGGCTGGCTCAAATCCCTCTGGGGCAAGATCTACGGCCAGTGGTTCAGCGAATGTGCCGTGCTGGCGTATGACTTTGACCGTTTTGACGCGGCGGATATCCTCAAACTTTTTGAGGAATGTCAGATCACCACATTCTGTGCGCCGCCGACCATGTACCGGTTCTTCATCAAGGAAGATATGACCAAGTACAACTATTCGGCACTGAAACACACCTGCATTGCCGGGGAAGCGTTGAATCCGGAAGTTTTCCAGCAGTTCCTCAGCACCACCGGCCACAAGATGATGGAAGGCTTCGGCCAGAGCGAAACCACCCTTGCCATCGGCAATCTCCGGGGCATGACGCCCAAACCCGGTTCCATGGGGAAACCTTCTCCGCAGTACAATGTGGATCTGCTGGATCCGGACGGCAACCCGGTCAAAGTCGGCGAAGTCGGCGAGATCGTGATCCGTACCAATCCCGGCGAAACCTGCGGGATGTTCCTGGGGTATTACAACGATCCGGAAGCCACTGCGGCAGCATGGCATGACGGAGTCTATCACACCGGCGATACGGCGTGGCGGGATGAAGACGGCTACTTCTGGTATGTGGGCCGTTGTGACGACCTGATCAAGAGTTCCGGTTACCGGATCGGGCCCTTTGAGGTGGAAAGCGTGATCATGGAACTGCCCTATGTGCTGGAATGTGCCGTTGTGGGCGTGCCGGATCCCACCCGCGGGCAGCTGGTGAAAGCGTATATCGTGCTGACCAAAGACAAAGCCGGTTCCCCGGAACTGGTCAAGGAAATCCAGGAATACGTCAAGAGTCATACGGCTCCGTACAAATATCCCCGGCAGGTCGAGTTCATGGAAGCTCTGCCCAAAACCATCAGCGGCAAGATCCGCCGTACGGAACTGCGTAAACTTTCCAACGGAAAATAATTCCCGGAAAAAGTGTGAACCGTATGAAACTTACCGGTGCTCAAATCATCGTGGAGCAGTTGTGCAGACACGGTGTGGAAGTCCTTTTCGGGTACCCGGGCGGGGCGGTACTGCCCATTTACGATGAGCTGTATAAAAATGCAGACCGTCTGCGGCATGTCATCACCGCCCACGAACAGGGTGCATCCCATGCGGCGGATGGTTACGCCCGGGTTTCCGGCAAGGTCGGTGTGGTGCTTGCCACCAGCGGCCCCGGAGCCACCAATCTGGTGACCGGGATCGCCAATGCTTATCTGGACAGTGTGCCATTGGTCGCTATTACCGGCAACGTGGCGGTTCCCCTTCTTGGCAAGGACAGTTTTCAGGAAGTGAATATTCAGGGGATCACCATGCCGGTGGTCAAGCACAGTTTCGCTCTGCGGAGTGCTTCTGAATTGGAATCGGCACTGGATCAGGCGTTCCAAATCGCTTCTTCCGGCCGCCCCGGACCGGTGTTGATCGACGTTCCCAAATCCGTCCAGACGGAGTTGGCGGAATATCCTGCCGGCGGAACGGAATATCCCATGCCGGATATTCCGGAAATTTCAGAGGCTGATCTGGAAAAACTGCTGCATATTCTGCAAAAATCGGAACGGCCCTTCATTTACGCAGGCGGCGGTATCCTTGCTGCCGGAGCGGAAAAGGAACTGGAGGAACTGGCGCAGAAACTTGCTTCCCCTGTGGGGTTCAGCATGATGGGACTTACCGCCATGTCCTGCAATCACCCCCTGAATCTGGGGATGTGCGGGATGCACGGCAAATACGCCGCAAATATGGCGCAGGAAAAAAGTGACCTGATACTGGCTCTGGGGGTACGGTTCAGCGACCGTGCCACCGGTGATGTACAGGCGTACCGGGCAAACCGGGTGATCGTCCATGTGGATATAGACGGTGCGGAACTGGGAAAAAATGTTTCCGGCGACCTGATGATCCGGGGGGATGTCAGAGAAATTCTCCGGAAACTTTTGCAGAAACTCCCCCAATGTTCCCATTCCGCATGGCTGAAAGAGGTGGAAACATGGCAGAAGGCCATACAGGATCTTCCGGTTCCGGAAAATACGCTTACGCCGCAGCGGCTGATCCGCATGATCGCCCAAACCTGCACCCCGGAAACGGTGATCGCCACCGATGTGGGGCAGCACCAGATGTGGACGGTGCAAAATTATCCCTTCCGTCAAACCCGGAAACTTCTGACATCCGGCGGGCTCGGCACTATGGGTTACGGCATGGGGGCCGCCATGGGCGGCTGTATCGCCAATGGCAGAAAAAGAACCGTTCTCTTTACCGGAGACGGAAGTTTCGGGATGAATTTGAACGAACTTGCCACCGCTGTACGGGAAAATCTGCCGCTTCTGGTGGTGATTTTCCACAACGGAGTCTTGGGGATGGTGCGCCAGTGGCAGACGCTTTTTTATCATAAACATTATTCGCAGACGACCTTGAGTCAGCATACGGATTTTGTAAAACTTGCCGAAGCCTTTGGTGCGGTGGGGATGCGGGTGCAGTCTGTTTCTGAACTGCAGGAAATTTTGCATCATCTGCCGGAAGAGGGGCCGGTGGTGCTGGATTGCCGGATCGGTCAGGACGAATTCGTTCTCCCCATGATCCCCCCCGGCGGGACTGCCGGAGATATGATGACCCGTAAACCGGAAGAGCTGGAAAAATAAGTGCGCTTCCTTGTTGTGTAAAAAATCTTCAGCGGCATGGATTTGCTGCAAACAGGAGTTGAAAATGTTATCACTTGACAAAATTTATCAGGCGGCCCATTGTTTGAAGAGTGTGGCTCGCAAAACAGATATGATCGCCGCCCCCGGTTTGTGCGGCGGCGGCATGGATTTTCAGTTGAAAGCCGAAAATTTGCAGACGACCGGTTCCTTCAAATTGCGGGGCGCATTTTTTAAGATCGCCTCCCTGCCGGATTCGGCAAAGGGGCCCATTGTGGCCTGTTCCGCCGGGAATCATGCACAGGGCGTGGCTCTGGCGGCGGGGCGGCTGAACCGGAAAGCCATTATTTTTATCCCCAGCATTGCCCCCATTGCCAAAATCGAGGCCACAAGGGCGCTGGGAGCGGAAGTCAGGATCATTGACGGGGTTTATGATGATGCCCACAAAGCCGCCGCCGAATACTGCCGGAACAACGAACATGTGTTTGTCCATCCTTTTGAAGATGAAGATGTGATCGCCGGCCAGGGAACCATTGCGCTGGAGATTCTGGAGCAATACGAAAAAGTGGATACCGTTCTGGTGCCGGTGGGGGGAGGCGGATTGCTTTCGGGCATTGCATTCACCATCAAAAAACTGCGGCCGGACTGCAAAGTTTACGGGGTACAGGCAGAAGGTGCGGACGGCATGGTGCAGGCCTTTACAGAAAACAGCGATATCACACTGGATAAAGTCGCCACCTTTGCCGACGGGATCGCCGTCAAATCCCCGGGGCACCTCACCCGGACGCTTTGCCAGCAGTATGCGGATGGGATTTTGACAGTCAATGACGATCAGATCGCCACCGCCATCCTTCTTTTGATGGAAAAGCAGAAACTGGTTGCCGAAGGTGCCGGTGCCGCCGCCGTCGCCGCCGTTTTAAGCGGAAAAATCCCCGGGGATCCCAAACATGTCTGCGCCGTTGTTTCCGGCGGGAATATCGATGTAAACATCCTTTCCCGGGTCATCAACCGGGGATTGGTTGCCACCGGCAGACTTTCCGAATTGAAGATCGAAATGCTTGACCGGCCGGGACAGCTGAAAGAAGTTTCCGCCATCATTGCCGATTGCGGTGCCAATGTTACGCAGGTGCGCCATAATCTGGGCGGTGAACATACGGACATCATCGGCTGTTATCTGCATATCCGCATGGAAACCCGCAACCGGGAACAGTATTTGAAGATTTGCGAAGCCATCACCGCCGCAGGCTACCGCATCCTGCCCTAATATAGGGGGATTGGCTGGCGGAGCACTTTGTGCAATGCACAGGGTGCGGGCAAGGGAATACGGACTTGTACGGACTTGTACGGACTTGTACGGACGATGGGCACAGGGCTATGTGGGGGCTATGCGCTCCGGAAATTCAAAAGCGCAGGGCTTGCCGCGGCGTAGCGCAGCGTAGACGGGCGCAGAAGTAGGGCAGAACATCCCTGTGCATTCTCTAACACACGGGGCGAGGCCCTTCGGTGCCGAGCGCGCAGGGGCCTAGGGAGGGAATCGCTGCACAGTGGTGCAGCGACAGCCCCCAAAATATTGGG
>JAFTIA010000091.1 GCA_017457105.1 Lentisphaeria bacterium
ATTTACGTCGATAAAGTCGAAGAATTTATGTGTGACGGCTTGGCTCTCATCTGGCGCAGCGGTGTCACCTATATTAATGAACCGTATGTCACCGGCGGCAACCCGGTCATGGCTGGTGATGATGTGCTTTTCAACGATATGCTCGGCAGTACTCTTGCGGTCAACGGTAATCCGGTCGAAATGACCTCTTTCGGAGAAACCGCAGATAAAAACGCCTTCTTTACCGGCAAACCAATGATCGATGAACTCGGTTATTCCTTCCTTTTCCGCGATTATAACCCCAATCAAGGCAAATGGACAACCACCGACCCGCTCGGCTATCCTGATGGATGGAATAATCTGGCGTATTGTAATAATGAGGTTATAACAGCTATCGACAAGCAAGGCACAGATATTTATCATGTAACTGACATTAGTGGAATCGGACATTCTGCAACCATTATCGGGAATCCAATTGATGGGTACTATGCATACAATAATGGTTCGAAAGGAGGAGGGTATGGACCGGGAACTCCAAGCGAAAAAAAATATAATTCAGCGGCAGAGGCTTTGGCTGAAATGAATAGAGGAAGAGAGGGCAGTGATGAATATGATCTTGTTCAAAAATGGGATACCTCAAGCGCCCAAGATGCACTTGCAAGATCAGCCGCCAAAAACTCTGTTGATAAAGGTTATGACCCTGATTCAAATAATTGTATGCATACGGTAGCCTTAGCCCTGGAGGCTGCTGCGGTAAATTATTTTGGTCCAGGATCGTCCTATGTCCTTGGCTTTGGGATAGCATGGTGTCCACCCCAAAGATTTTATACTGCGAATTTGCTTTATGCACAGTATATTAATTATAATGATTTTAAAAATGGGAAGGTTGAATGAGAAAACATTTGGTAAAAATTTTTGCAGGAAGTGGATTAGTATTCATTCTGGGAATCAGCATATTAATTAGCATATTGTGGTTTTATTCAGAAGTGCAAAGGAAGCAGGATTTGACTAATACAATGCATAATTTAAGGCTTATATATACTAATATGGAGAATTATAAAGAAAAAAATGGGTATTACCCTAAACAACAAAGCTTGAGAGCCTTGCTGAAAACATTAAATTTGTCAGAAAAAACTTTTTTTAAAACAAGGACAATTGACATAAGTTCCGCAATATATCACGCTCCCATACAAAATACAGAGACACCTTTTTTGACAATAGAAATTAAACCAACTTTTTTTCGAAGACAATATCAACGGATCGTTATGCAGAGGGACGATGTATATTATGAGGTCGTTCGAAAGTAATACAGGGCATCGGTATCATTCCATGAAAATGTACATTGATACGGTGTTGTAATTAAATTATTCTTATTGATTAGAAGGCCATATGATGCGATTATTACTAACTATAACATTTTTGTTTCCGCTGTTGCTTTCTGCGGAAACAATCGTTGTCAAAACGAAGGCTCCGCAGAACAGGAATGCGGTGTTTCAATACCGTGTCCCCAAAGGATATGACAAGAACCGGAGGGAGATGTATCGTGTATTGGTGATTTTCGGCGGCAGAAATACCGATGGGAAAGCCGATGCTTCCGGTCGTATGGGCTGGGGCAAATGGTGTGATGATAACGGGATCTTCCTTGTCGCTCCCGGTTTGAAAAATGATAACTATTGGGAACCGGAAGCCTGGTCAGGCGGGGCTTTGCAGAGCGCAAAGGCCCGATGGAATTTTTTATACCATGGAATAAAAAAATACCCTTGCAGGCCTTCAATCGTGAAGCGCAACACACTCAAGGGTACAGATCTAAATGTAACACCTGTTTTGCAGAAGTCAATTTTTTCTGGATTTTTTTGTTCCACACGCCCGCCGCCCCGGAAAAGAAACGACAGAAAGTTCGACTGATCCGACTGGCCGTTTCCCATAGCACACGAGGCACAGTCCTGAAATTTTCCGGAAAACAGCAGTTGCAAATCCCGCAGGCTGTGCTATATTATTGTTGATTTTACAAAAATTCAAAACAGAACAACCCGGGGAAAAAAATGCGTATTGATCTTGCTGAACACAGCGACCTTGTAAGGGGTGCGGCGGAAATGGAGGAAACTTCGGAAGGTGTCCGATGTAGCCGTTTCCCCGGCGAACTTATTGAAACTTTTCAGGCGGATGAACGCCCCTTTGCAGAATCTTCTCTTGCCACCAGCGGTATCCGTATCGCTCTTGTGACGGACAGCAACCTCGTCCGGCTCCGGTTTGCCCGGGGGCGGATCTTCTCCGAAAACGGGGCATCGGTGGATATTCTTGTGGACCGTGCCGAATGTCACTCTTTCAAATCCGATGAAGATGCGGAAGATTTTATCGTCAATCTGGAGCTGGATCCCGTGGAAGGTGACGAAGGCCACGAAGTGGAAATCTATTTCCCGTACCTTTCCGAAGTGCTGATCCGGGATTTTGAACTTTCGGACGGCTCCCTTTTCCGCCCCAGTTATGCGGGGGATGACCGGATCCTCTTCCTCGGGGATGCCGTTACACAGGGGGTGGGTGCAACTTCTCCTTTCCGCACTTTCCCGGCACTGATCTCCGCTGAACTGCGGATGGACTTTCTGAACTGGGGGCTGGACGGGGCAAACTGTTCGGCAGAACTGGCGGAGCATGCTCTTGATCAGGAGTGGCAGACCGTTGTTCTGGCGTACGGGCTTCACGATTACTGCAATGCTGTCCCGCTGGACACTTTTGCCGATGAACTGGAAAGCGCACTCCGGAACTTGAGTGCCCGCAGCGGGGTGCGGATCTTTGTCACCACCATGTGGAATCTTCCGGAATACGAAAATACGCCCAATGAACTGGGTCTTCTCCCGGAAGATTACCGGAGGACCGCTTTGCAGATCACCCGGCAATTCCCGGAAGCGGCGGTGCTGGATGGCTCCAATGCCTGCGGCCGTTCCAAAAAAGCCTTTACGGAAGACCGCACTCTGCCGTCTGACCGTGGGATGGCATCTATTGCTGAAGCCATGCTCCGCAAACTTTCCGCAGGTTTCTGATGCAGCTTCCGGACCGTTACCGGACGCCGTGGCAATTATGCCGGGCTGTGGAAGACACCTTCCCGGCAGACAAGGGGAGACTGGTGCGCCGCCCCTTTAATCATTACGACCCGGATTACACTAACTGGTATCTGGTGCCGTCACTGGCACTTCCCTTTTTCAAATTTGGCAAATATCACTTTGCGTGGGATGAAAAAGTGCGGCAGGAGATCCGGCTGGGGATCATCGTCACCAAAGGGCTGGATCCGGCACTGAAAGCCGCCTATCCCACC
Source organism: Lentisphaeria bacterium (assembly GCA_017457105.1). Classification (GTDB taxonomy): domain Bacteria; phylum Verrucomicrobiota; class Lentisphaeria; order Victivallales; family Victivallaceae; genus UBA1776. Next base: position 3,290 of record JAFTIA010000091.1, read on the forward strand.
AAACGGGGAAAACGGCTTCTCATGGATGACTCCTGGGCGTGGACTTCTTTACTGGACGGAATGCGTTCCGGCGCACTGGAGCGGGCGATCCGGGAAGCGGCACAACGCAGCGGGCAGGATGTTTTTATTGAAATCACCGGGGGCTACATCGATGATCCGGGACTTTTTGACCCGGATCAGGATTACCGGAAAAAAGACCGTTACTGCCTCACCTTTTCCCCGGCGGCAAACACTGTAACGGTCACAAAAGCTGACCGCAGTGCCATGTGTTTGAAATTTCTCAATCAGGTGCGGGATCCGGCAGGATTGCAGAAGGCTTTTGAAACCCTTTCGCAGGAAGCGTTTCTGTGGTGCGACATCTTTATCGGCATTGCCTGCCGATGGGCAGCAGATGATGCCGGTGCGGCATCCCCGGAAGAGTTGCGGCAAGCCGTTTTGGACCCTTTTGCCCCGTGGGTACGCTGAAGAAAAAAGTTGAAAATTGTCGGTGCAAGGTGTATATTACCTTGATTTTCCAACATGAAAGGACAGAATCAGATGAATGCCTTTTTTGCATTTTCGGGCCAGGGTGCCCAGGCCGTAGGCATGGGGAAGGATCTCTATGATGCGTTCCCAGCGGCCAAAGCCGTTTTTGATAAAGCTGACGAAGTACTGGGCTACTCGTTGAGCGGGATCTGTTTTGACGGTCCTGCGGAAAAATTGACCGAAACCCGGTATTGCCAGACCGCCATTTACACCATGAGCTGTGCGGCACTGGCGGCGTTCCGGGAAAAATATCCGGAAGTGAAGCCTGTTGCCTGCGCCGGCTTGAGTCTGGGGGAATATGCGGCCCTTTTTGCCGCCGGAGCGTTCTCTTTTGAAAACGGCTTGAAACTCCTTCAGCAGCGGGCGGAATTTATGGATGAAGCCTGCAAAGCCGCACCCGGCGGGATGGCTTCGGTGCTGGGGGGCGATGCAGATGTTATTGCAGAAGTCTGCGCCGCCTGCGGGATCGATGTAGCCAATTACAACAGCCCCGGTCAAATCGTCATCAGCGGGGCGGCGGACAGCGTGAAAGCCGCCTGTGCCGAACTGGCGAACCGCGGCTTCCGCAAGGTGATCCCTCTGACGGTTGCAGGCGCCTTCCACTCCCGGATGATGCAGAGTGCGGGGGAAAAACTTGCTTCCGTTCTGGAAAACGCCCCCATCTCCATGCCGGAAGTCCCGGTATTCCAGAATTTTACAGGTGATGTTCCGGCGGATACTGCTGAATTGCGTGCCAACCTTGCCAAACAGGTGGCAGGTTCCGTCCGCTGGGAAACCTGTGTCCGCAATGCTGCCAAACTGGGCGCAGATACCATCATTGAATTCGGGCCCGGCGCCGTCCTTACCGGACTGATGCGCCGCACCATTCCCGAAATGAATAAAGTCAATATTAACGGAAAGGATTTTGCATTATGAGTCTTGAAAAGCGTTTGGAAGGAAAAGTCGCCCTCGTTACCGGTTCCGCCCGCGGCATCGGCAAAGCCATCTGCGCCCGTCTGGCGGCGGAAGGCGCCCGGATCGCCGTGCTGGATCTGCGTCTGGAAGATGCACAGGCCACTGCGGATGAATTTAAGGCACAGGGTGTGGATGCCCGTGCTTATGCCGCCAACGTTGCCATCACGGCAGATGCCCAGGCGGCAGTGGATGCTGTTGTAAAGGATTTCGGCCGTCTGGATATTCTGGTGAACAACGCCGGGATCACCAAAGATACCCTTCTCCTGCGCATGACCGAAGCCCAGTGGGATGCTGTTCTGGCAGTCAATCTGAAGGGCACTTTCAACTTCACCCAGGCTGCGGTGAAGGTGATGATGCGCCAGCGTTCCGGCAAGATCGTGAACATTGCCTCTGTGGTGGGCCGTATGGGTAATGCCGGGCAGGCGAACTACTCCGCCTCCAAGGCCGGTGTGATCGCCCTTGCCAAGACCACCGCCAAGGAATTTGCCGCCCGCAACATTCAGGTCAATGCGGTGGCTCCCGGCTATATCGAAACGGATATGACCGGTGCTCTCCCGCAGGAAGTCCGTGACCAGTTCCTGAAAGTCGTTCCGGCGGGCCGGGGCGGTTCTCCGGAAGATGTTGCCAATGTGGTGTACTTCCTCTGCTCCCCGGATGCGGATTATGTGACCGGTCAGGTCATCAACGTGGACGGCGGGATGCTGATGTAATTTCATCAGAGATCACTGTTTTCAGGACTTGCAGACCCGGAGGTTTGCAAGTCTTTTTTTTATGCAGTACTTTTCTTTTGACAAAAAGAGGCTATATTACCGTAAATGTGTTAAAAACAGTCACATTATGGAGGAATCAAATCATGGACGAACTGACCAAGAAAGCGCTTGCCTATCATGCGGCGGCACCCTGCGGCAAAGTTGCCGTCAAACTGACCAAACCCTGTGCCACTGCCGAAGATCTGGCTCTGGCGTACACTCCCGGCGTGGCAAAGCCCTGCCTGGAAATCAAAGAAGATGTGAGCAAAGTTTACGAATATACCGGGAGAGCCAATACCGTTGCCGTCGTCAGTGACGGCACGGCGGTCCTGGGTCTGGGCAACATCGGTCCGGAAGCCGGGATGCCGGTCATGGAAGGGAAAGCCGTTCTTTTCAAACGCTTTGCTGATATTGATGCCATGGCCATCTGCCTTGGCAAAGTTTTTGACGAAAAAGGCCGTACCGATCCTGAAAAACTGATCGCCGCCGTGGAAACGCTGGAACCCAGTTTCGGCGGGATCAATCTGGAAGATATCGGTGCCCCGGCATGTTTTGAAGTGGAAACCACCCTCAAGGAACGGATGAATATCCCGGTTTTCCATGATGACCAGCATGGGACTGCCATTATCAGTTTTGCCGCCATCAAAAACGCCTTGCAGGTTCTGGGCAAAAAGCTGGAAGAATGTAAATTTGCAGTATCCGGTGCGGGTGCGGCAGGGATCTCCTGCTGTGAATTTTATATTTCCGCCGGTGCCAGACGGGAAAACTTTTTGATGTGCGACTCCAAAGGCGTTCTGCACAAGGGCCGTACCGACCTTAACGCCCAGAAAATGCGTTTTGCCGCCGATACAGAAGCCCGGACTCTGGCAGATGCCGTGAAAGGGGCAGATATTTTCCTGGGCTTCTCCGCCCCGGGATGCCTCACCGGCGATATGGTCCGCACCATGGCAAAAGATCCCATTATTTTCGCCATGGCAAATCCCACGCCGGAAATTTTCCCGGACGAAGCCATTGCTGCCGGTGCCGCAGTGGTGGGGACCGGCCGGAGCGACTTCCCCAACCAGATCAACAATGTTCTGGGTTTCCCCGGGATCTTCCGCGGCGCACTGGACGTGCGGGCTACGGACATCAATCAGGAAATGAAACTTGCCGCCTCTGAAGCTCTGGCGGAAATCGCCCGGGAAGCAGTCCCGGCTGACTTGCGTGAAATTCTGGCGGCCGCCTATCCTGCGGATGCTGCCAAGGGAATGTTTGACGGTCCCGGCGGCGTCCGCCGTGACTGCGTGATCCCGAAACCCTTCGATACCCGGGTGGTGCCCCGTGTGGCACGCCGTGTGGCGGAAGCCGCCATCAAAACAGGCGTGGCACAGATCATCATCGAAGATTTTGACGCCTACGAGCAGGCCGTCACTGCCCGGCTTGCCGCCGCAAAATAACCGACAGAGAAAGGAAAATCATTATGATCGTCAATGCCAAATTCATTGCAGATCTGGTCAAAGGGGAAATCAAAGGGGATCCCGAACGCCCCATTGCCGGAGTCAGTGCCCTGAAAGATGCCCGGCCGGATCAGTTGTCCTTCCTCGGCAGCAGAAAATATCTCTCCCAGCTGGAAGGCTCCCAGGCAGGGACCCTTATTGTTTCAGCAGATACGGAAAAACTTGCCGCCGGTCCGGACCGCACCCTGATCGTCTGCAAAAGTGTGGACTACGCCTTTACGGTGGCATCCGGCGTCTTTGCGGTGCCGCCGCCGGAACCGGTCCGGGGAGTTCACCCCAGTGCCGTGGTGGATCCCACCGCTAAACTGGGGAACAATGTGAGCATCGGTGCCTGTGCCGTTATTGAGCCCGGGGCGGAAATCGGGGACAATACGGTTATTTCGGCAGGCTGCTACATCGGTCACGATGTCAAGATCGGTGCCAATACCATGCTCTACCCCAATGTGACGGTGATGTACCGCTGTATCCTCGGCAACAAAGTGATTTTGCACTCCGGCGTGGTTATCGGGGCGGACGGCTTCGGCTTTGTCCCCGGGCCGGAAGGGCTGGTCAAAGTTCCGCAGACCGGTATCGTCCGCATTGATGACGATGTGGAGATCGGCGCCAATACCACCGTGGACCGTGCCCGGTTCGACAAAACATGGATCAAAACCAATGTCAAGATCGACGATCAGGTGATGGTCGCCCACAACGTTACCGTGGGCGAAAGTTCCATTCTGGTGGCGCAGGTGGGTATTGCCGGAAGTGCCACGCTGGGCAGAGGCGTGATCCTTGGCGGTAAAGCCGGGGTCAACGGCCACATCACGCTGGGGGACGGCACACAGATCGCCGGAAGTTCCAACGTGGTCAAGAGTACGGATCCCGGCACCATTGCGCTGGGGACGCCGGCAGAAAGCCAGCGGGATTTTATGAACCGCCTGACCCTGCCCGCCAAGGTGGAAAAACTCACCAAAAAGCTTGCCGAACTGCAGGCGCAGCTGGATGAACTGAAAAAGTGAATCTCCGCCTCCCTGCCGGATTGCTGACCGGGGTACTGCTTCTGGCAGTATCTCCGCTGTGCAGTGCCGTCAGCGATCCCCTGCGGGAGGAAGCCCTCCGGGGGGATGCAAATGCCGCATTCCGTCTGGGATTGGAATACTATACCGGGACTGCCGTCCGGACAAAAAATCCGGAAGTGGCAGTCTATTGGTTCCGGAAAGCCGCCGAAAAAGGCAATTCCCCCGCCGCTTACAATCTGGGGATCTGTCTGGAACACGGCATCGGTACGGAAAAGAGCCGCATCGAAGCCTGTCACGCATACCGGAAAGCCGCGGATGCAGGTCTGCTCCAGGCACAGCTCCGGTATGCAGAACTCCTGCGGAACGGTTTGCCGGAAGAGCATACTGCAGACCGCACCCGCCCTGCTTTGAAGGCCGATCCGGCTCAAGCCCTCACTCTTTTCCGGAAACTTGCCGGATATAACATACCACAGGCACAGCACAATCTGGCAGAAATGCTCCTTGCCAAACCTGCCGCAGAACGGAGCGCAGAAGAAACCGCCGATGCCATCCATTGTCTGCAAAAAGCCGCCGATGCCGGAGATACCGCCGCAAAGCGGATGCTGGCAGCGTGTTACCGGAATGGAACCGGCGTTCCGGAAGATCCGGAAAAAGCCGCCGATTGTCTGCGGCAAGCCGCCGATGCCGGAGATGCCGCCGCCATGGGGGAACTGGCCCATTTACTGGAATACGGGATCGGCATCGCCCCGGATGAAAAAAGGGCATTTCATTATTTTCACAAAGCCGCCGGGGCGGGGGTTCCACGGGCGCAAACACGGCTGGGGGATTTTTACTGGTACGGCAAAGTTGTAAAGCAGGATGTTGTCCGGGCGGCGGAATGGTACCGCAAAGCCGCTGAACAGAATGAACCGGACGGCGTTTACTGTTTGAGCCGCTGTCTTCTGGATGGCATCGGTGCGGCACGGGATCAGAAAAAAGGTTTTGAACTTCTGGAAAAAGCCGCCCGGATGGGTGTTCCACGGGCGCAGTACGATCTTGCCCGGATCTATAAGCAGGGGCTTCAGGTGAAACAGGACTGGAAAACCGCAGTCCTCTGGTTTGCCCGGGCCGCCAAAAACCGCCATGCCGGAGCCATGCGGGAATTGGGTAAATGCCTCCTTGCCGGGCAGGGAGTTTTGAAAGATGAAAAACAGGGACGGGCATGGATCGCTGCCGCCGCCAGAGCCGGCGATCCGGAAGCCCGGAAAATCGTCCGCTCCGGCGGGATCCCCCATGAAACAAGTTTGAAATAAAGGAATCCACCCCATGTCCGATCAACTGATCCTGATGGATGCTTACAGCCAGATCTTCCGCTGTTTTTATGCGGTGCGCTCCCTGACCAATGCGGCAGGGGAACCGGTGAATGCCCTGCTCCCTTTCGGGCGGCTGCTCCTCAATCTGGAAAAACAGCATCCGGGCCATGCCGGAGCCATTGTTTTTGATTGCGGCAAAGTCCGGTTCCGCATGGAACTGCGTCCGGAATACAAGGCAAACCGCCCGCCCACGCCGGATGATTTAAAGAAACAGGTCCCCCCCATCCGGGAATTATGCGGCCTTTTCGGCTGGCCCATTCTGGAAGAACCGGAATATGAAGCTGACGACCTGATCGCCGCCCTTGCCCAAAATTATCCGGGAGAAGTCCGGATCATCAGTTCCGATAAAGACCTTGCCCAGATGATCACCTCCCGCATTGCCATGCTGATCCCGGCAAGCGGAAAAGGCTCCTGGGAACTGCGGGATGAGGCGGCAGTTTTTGCCAAATTTGCTGTAACGCCGGATCAAATCGTGGATTACCTATCCCTTCTGGGGGATTCGGCAGACAATATTCCCGGCGTACCGGGGATCGGGCCCAAGGGGGCGGCGCAACTGCTTTCCAAGTGCGGGTCGCTGGATCGCTTTTATGCGGAAGGGCATCCGGATATATCGCCCCGCATTGCCGGACTTCTGCAGGAACACCGGGAAGTCCTGGAGAGGAACAGGAAACTCATCACCCTGCGGACCGATCTCCCCGCCCGGCTCAACTGTGCCTCCGGGTGCTGTATCAGGAAATCCCCGGACTGGGAAGGTATCCGGCAATTCTGCACCGGTCACGGGCTGTTCAGTTTGCTGAAAGAACTCCCGGCAGCGGAGCCGGATGAACTTTTCCCGCCGGATCCTCCGGCAGCTGAAGAAAAAAGCAAAAAGCCGGAATATGAACAGGGTGACCTCTTTGCCGATCTTTTTTAGGTTCATTTTTCCGGAAAAAAAGTTAAAAAAAGATTGCACTTTTTCTGCAAAAGTGTTATATTCACCTGCAAGTAGCATTTTTTCACCCGTTAACACATAAAAAGAAAGGTTGAAGCGTATGAAAAACCTGATGCTGGCACTGTTGCTGTGCGGAACATTCGCCTGTCTGGCGGCAGATTTGGATGTTCCCGTCAAGAAAAACACGGTTTGGGCAAACCCCGCCATCAAAATCGAATCCTTTATGGATGAGGACGGCACCAATTCCATGCGGGTATCCAAAATGCTGAACCGCGCCACCCCGGGGAATGAATATATCGACTTCTTCATCAAACTCCCGCAGGTCGTGGATATGACCGGGAAAGCCATCAAGATCACCATTCTTTCCGAGAATCCGGAAAATATCCGCGGCTTCTATGTCCGGGCGTACAATCAATCCAACAAGAAAAAACCGGCATCCAGCCATTGCCTGTGGAGCAGCACATCGATCCTGAGCAAGCAGTACATGGATATTGTGGTGATCCCGGGCAAAAACGGCCAGATCCCGTGGGAAAGCCGTGCCATTACCGGAGAAGCTCCCACGGCGGTAAATCTGTTGAGCATCCACACCGGCTGCAACAAGCGCAATGTGGAAATGAATTTCCGTATCAAATCCGTCCAGATCATTGATTCTCCTATGGCGGAAACCGACAAATTCTTTGCCGATTTCGGGCAATTCTGCGAATTCGGCCGCAGTAACTTCACCGACAATACCAAGGCGGAAGTCAAAGACGGCATTTTGAGAATTTACGGCAAATCCCCCGCAAAACCTGCAAAGCCGGGAGCCACCATGTATCAGGGGATCCGGATCGTCCTCGCTTCTCCGGTGGATATGACCGGCAAAAAAATCGTCATGGAATACCGCGTTACCGGCATGACAGGCGGCATCTATCTCCGCGGCAAAGAATATCCCGGCAAAAAGCCCTGCTTCAGTTTCGTCACCACCCGTCCGGCCCGGGATTGGCAGACCATGGAGCTGCCCCTTGCCGGTACGGCTGCCGCTCCGCTTCATAAGGAAACTGAACATGACGGGGACCTGACCAAATTCCAGTCCTTTTCTGTCATTTTCCCCATCACCAAGGTCAATTCTGATGGTGCCGTGGAAATCCGCAGTATCAAAATTGTTGACTGAGTATCAATACAAGGAAAATACAAATGATTCAAAAACTTTGCAGTTTCCTGCTGGTATTGTTCTGCGCTCTGGCATTGAGTGCCACTGACCTGCTGAATCATGCCACCGTACGGGCGGAAGACGGCGTTGCCGCCATAAAAAACATTGGCGGTAAAAATGTTTTGACCATTTCCGGCAAAACGAAAACATTCCCTACCCCCCGCAACCAGTATTTCACAGCGCACATCCGTCTGGCACAGCCGGTGGATCTGACGGGGAAAGCCATTTCGTTCCGCGTGAGCGGCTCCGGCAATTTTACCGATAATATCGGGATTTTCTTCCGGACCTACACCCAGCCGACAAAAAAATCCCTGCAGGCCATGTGGAGTTTTGTAGGCTGGAACTTCAAATTGAGCAACAAGAGCCGGAATTTCATCCTGATCCCGGAAGAAGACAGTGCCTTGCGCTGGGAAACAGGTGTCGCCAATATGGCAGAGGGACAGGTCGCCCGTGCCATCCGGATCTACCTGACCAGCAAAGCTCCCAATGAAACGCTGAACTTTACGATCTCTGATCTGAAAGTCATTGATAAACCCGCATTCTCCGCCGTTCCCGGCCAGTACACTGCCCCGAAAGGCTTTATGCAGGCTCTGGGCGGGGTGAAAAAAGTGGGCCACTGCTTCTCCCAGCTGGCAAAACAGCAAAATCCTTCCAGAGAAGGAGCCATGGCGATCCGGTATGACCGGGCGGAAGGCAAATATGCCGGGCTGACATTCCATTTGAAGAAACCTGTATCGCTGGAAGGCAAAGCTGTAAAAGTCCTCGCCCGCGGGAATGAAACTGCAAGCGGGCTCTATTTCCGCTTCTATAACAAGGGAAAAAAGAATCCGGTGTGGAGCCTCAGTTCCTGGGGAAAACCCGTCGGCAAAAACTGGACGCCCCTTCTTCTGCAAAAGGGTGGCAGTGCCAGAATGCCCTGGGAAGCTGATGCCGTAGGAGATAACTCGCCCGCAAATCAGATCGACCGCGTGGAAGTCATTATCGGCGAACACGCCAATACCGGCAAAATATACGATCTTGAACTGGCGGATTTCCAGGTTGCCTCCATGGCGGATCAGATCACCAGCCTCCCCAAAGTCGTGCAGCTGATGCGCACCATGCAGTTCGGTGCCGATACCGTGATCCTGTATCCGGATACGGCAGACGGCAAAAAAGCGGCAGATATCATTGCCGCAGCGGTTCCCGGTGCGGAAGCCCGTCCCGGAACGGCGGCAGACCGGGATCTCCCGGCAAAATCCACCATCATTCTCGGCAACACCTTTGACAACCCTGCCATTCTGCGTCTTTATGCCCGCCGTCAATTCCCGGCGGACCACGCCTATCCCGGCAAGGGGAAATATTTTGTGATGCCCGTTCCGGAAGCCTTCCGGGTAGGGCAGAGTGTGATCGGCGTGGGTGCCAGCGACGGCAAGGCCCTTATCGACGGCGCAAAAGTCCTTGCCGCAGAACTTTCTGCAAAAAATGGCGAACTGGCGGCCAATTACTTTGCCACCAACCGGGAGATCAAACCCGTTGCCGCCAACCACATGGCACTGGGCATGAAAGTCGCCCAACAGCGGCTGGATAACGGGGTCCATACCTCTCTTGGCGGCTATCTTGCCACCATTGGCAACCGTTACATCCAGAACCGCCAGAGTGCAGATGCCAAACTGTATGCGGAAGTCTGCCGTCTGTATGCCAAAAGTGCCGTTCCGGATGCCCGGAAATTCGGCGGCCCCTGGGGGTTTGACAGTGACTTTTTGAGTTTTGATGCCATCAACGGCTTCGATGCGGTGGAACACGATCCGGTACTGACCGATCAGGACCGTATGGATATGACCCGCTGTATCGCCCGCTGGCTGGTGGAAGCCATTGTGCAGGAAGCCCAGGGCGGCTTGAGCGGCACCGGTGCGGTGCATAACCACCTGACCTTCTGCTCCATGGGGACCATGGCAGGGGCGCAGTATTTTATGAAATATTATCCCAATACGGAAGAACCCAAAATCTGGGATGCCATTGCCAAACACAATTTCGGCCGCCAGACCCGATCCATGAAGGCCATTGACGACTGTAACGGTTACCAGTGGCACGTCTGGAACCATGTGATGACCTACACCAATGCCTCCGGTGATATGACTTTCATCACCAGCGGCACGGCAGAAAAAGTCATGCGTTCCATGCTTCTTACCATGGATAACTACGGCTTGCAAGTCCCCTACGGCGATACCGGAAGCTGGAAGTGCTGGCTCTCCGAAGTGCCTGTTCTTCAGGCGTATCATGCGGCGGCCAGGAGCCCGCTGGCGGAATACATCCTTATGCGCAAGCGTGAATGGACTCTGCCCAACGGTCTGGAATCCGTCAAAACAGCCAATAATTACCTTGGCAAACTGCCGGAAAAAATCGCTGAACCCGACAATTTCTTCGGCGTTCAGAAGCTGGAACTGGATGCCAAATATTATGCCTGCGCCAGCACCACTGCCGGAATGCCTTTTGAGAAGTGCTTTGACAAAATTTCCATGCGGGAAAACTTTGACCGGCAGGGCTTCTACATCCTCATTGACGGCTTGAACAACGGCAATCACAAACACGCTGACGGCAACTCCGTTCTGCGCCATACCCAGTATGACCGGATCTGGCTGGCGGACAATGACTACTTCAAGAGTCAGCAGAAGTTCCACAATACGCTGCTTTTGAATATCAACGGGGAATCCGGCAGGATGGATCCCTACATCGAATATCTTTCCCACGGAGAAGATGACAAGTTCGGCTGGTACTCCGGCCGCGCCCTGAAACTGGCGGGGAAAGCGGACTGGACCCGTTACATCGTCTGGCTCAAGCAGGAAAAAGCCTACGCCGTGCTGGATCAGGTGACGGTGAATTCCGATGCACAGCTTTTGATGAAACAGCGTTGGAACAGCCTTGGTGAAGTGACAAAGAAAACGGACGGCGCCGTCTTTGAACAAAAAGGCCCCGCCATGCGTTTCCAGGGGTACAGCACCAACCGTTACAACTATGCTGATGACTATGAACTGGGCCAAAACTGGGTGGGCTATCCCCATGCGGAAAAAGTTGTCCGGGTGTTGGACCAGATCAAAGAAATGCCGGTAAAGGCCGGTAAGAGCGCCATGATCGGCGGTGTCTGGCACGGAGCGGAAAACGGCAAAGTTGCCGCATGGAAAGTTACCGAACTTGCCAACGGCATGAAGATCGATACCGGCAAAACCGCCTACACCATTACAATTGAGAATGGTCAACTGATTCTGAACGAAGCGGCTTCTGACGGGCCGGTGCAGGATAAAGCACTAACCGACGGCACCGCCGCCAAACTCCCGGGCAAAGCATTCCGGCAGGTCTGGTACGACCAGAAGAGCAGCACCGGCAAATTCTTCTTTACGAAGTACCGTAAAGACTTCCCCTTCACTCTGAAAGGGACAAAAGTCACCAGCGGCAACAAACTTGTGGTGGATGCACCCAACCGCCGTGAAGCCGTTGTGGATGGCGACTGGTCCGGCGCAGATGATTCTGTGATGCTGGAAAACGATCAGGTGGCGGATTGGACCCTCACCTTCAAGAAGCCTCTCACCTTCAGTTCTGCGAATCTCTGCTGCTGGTGGGCAAACGCCTCCAGCAAGGGAACCCGGCACCAAATCCAGAAGTATGAGATTTATGTGGATGGCAAAAAGGTTGCCGCCCGGGATCTTTCCGGGGAAGAACATCCCAATTTCGGGCGTCCGGTGGAATTCTCCTCTGAATTCAAGCCGGTCACCGGGAAATCCATCCGCTTTGTGATCACTCCCCGCAAGGGCAATGCGCTGTATATCAGTGAATTGCTCCCCGGCGGTGCCCCGCCTGCGGATGTCCGTATGCAGAATATTTTTGAAGAATACACGGCTTCTGCCAAACTGGGCAATGATCTTCTGACGGGTACCGCCAACAGCGTCCTGCGCTGCGTTGCCCCCGACGGCAAGATCCGGTGGGAAAAAGATCTGAAGCACGCAAAGATCCATTGCATCACCGTTGCCGATCTTGACGGCGATAAGAAGCCGGAGATTCTCTGCGGCGTGGCCGCCAACAAGGTCCTTATTATGGACAGCGAAGCCAATGCCATTGATGAACTGGTGATGGAACATTACCGGGTCCGTCCGGAAGTGACCATTATCCGGGTGGCGGATATTGATGGCGACAAAAAGCCGGAAATCATTGTGGGCTGCGACAACTGGCGCACCTACGCCTTTACGGCTGACCGGAAATTCCTGTGGCATCATGAAGTGGTCCATCCCACCCGTGCAGTCACCGTAGCAGACCTCAATGGCGACGGCAAGGCGGAGATCCTCTGCGGGACCAAGTACTACTCCATGTCCGTTCTGGATAACAAAGGTATCCGGGTCTGGCGTTCCAGTTTCGGCCCCGGCTGCCGCACCATTGAAACACCCCGTGCCGCAGATGGTTCTGTCCGTGTGGCAGCAGGCAGTGATGACGGCAACATCTATTTCCATACTGCCAACGGCCGCCGTATCGGCTCCTTCAATACCGGCGATGAAGTCCGTGTAATGACCGTGACCGGCAAGGCAAAGGATCAGAAAGTCTGGGCGGGTTCCTTCAATGGATATGTCTATCAGTTCAATGCTGACGGAAAACTCCTGACCTACACCGCCATTCCGGGTGAAGTCACCGCTATCGTGACGTTGCCGGACAACACGGTTCTGGCAGGTACCAGTGCCGGTGCCGTGGTGCAGATCAATGCGGCAGGGAAAGTGGTCAAACATGCCCAACTGGGCGGGCGGGTCACCTCTCTGACGCTCCTGAACGGCCGGTTCGGCGTGACGACGCAGAATGGCGAAACAGCGGAATTCCAACTGTAATGGAATTTGTAAAAATCATTGCAGTCAGGCTCCTGGCGGCGAGTGCACTCTTTGGCAGTGCATTTGCCGGGGAGCCCCACGGGGAGGGCGCAGAAAATGCGTCCCCCCTGTTTTTTTCTCAAGTTGCCCCTGTTGCCCGCATCATTCCGGACAAGGGGATGACCTGCAAAGTACAAACGCCGGAAGGGGAAATACCGTTCCTCACTTTCGGCGGAAAATTCATCCGGGAGGAAAAGGCTTCACCCAAAGGGTTGATCTATCGCTTTCTTACAGTCAAATGGGTTCGCCCCTGCAATTTTTCCGGCAAAACCCTTACCTTTGAGTACAGGATCAGGGGACCTGTCCAAAACATCACGATCCGGGGAACAAGCAAGGGGGAAACCGTTTTCCTTTACAGTAACTGGGGAAAACAATTCGATTTCTGGCGGCTGGTGGATCTGGAAATGGGGATGTCCTGCGATTACTTCCATTTGAAACTCCCCATGGGAGATATTTCCGCAGTGGACACGCTGCAAATTTCGCTGGGGCTGCAAAAAAATACGGCGGATGCCGCTATGGATATACGCAGGATCCAACTGGTGGATTCTGTTTTCTGAACATCACTCCCCAGCCCGCCTTATACGGCGGGCATTTTTTACCGATCTGCCACGAAAGAACGCTTTATTCCTCCAGCGTATTCATTGCCAGCAGAATTCCAGTTCTGTCATAAAACCGGGTGTTTGTTATGTGCAGTTCATTTACTATGAAAACAATGGATTGGCAAGTGAAAAAAGATTCCTTGCATAAAATGATTTTGACACTATATTAGTTCTTAAAGGCAAACAAAGGAACTGAAAAATGCGGGAATTCCGATTGGGTTGTGTTGGTCTGGGCGGTCGCGGCCGCGGTATGATGGAGTGGGTCAGTAACGGTATTGACAATATCAAAGCCGTTGCCGCATGCGACAATGATCCGGATAAATTCTACAAGCCTTTTGATGAAGGCAACAGGCTCGCCCCCTCCTTTCAGGAACTTTTCCCCGGGGTGCAGTATTTCCGGGATTACGATGAAATGCTGGAAAAAGCGGATCTGGATATCGTAATGGTGGAAACACCTGCCAACTGCCATACGGAATTCTGCGTGAAAGCTCTTGCCCGGAATATCCATGTGTATTCGGATATTCCCAGCGTGGCATCCCTGCCGGAAGCCGAAGCACTGTGGAAGGCGGGGCAATCTTCGGAAGCCATGCTGATGACCGGAGCCACCACCTGCGGCTGGGGTTTTGTCCATGCCATGCAGGATCTTTACAAACAGGGTCTTCTGGGAAAAGCCGTTTACATGGAGGCGGAATATATCCACGACTGCCGCTGTTTGTGGGAACGCACTCCGTGGCGCAAACCCTCGGCTGAAAAGCCCGGCTACCCCATTACGTACTGCACCCATTCGCTGGGGCCGTTATTGAGTATTCTGGAAGAGGATTTGAAGACGGTCTGCTGTGTTTCCACCGGCAGTTTGACCACCGGTGTCCCGGGAGGGAATGATGTGATGTGCGCTTTGTACCAGACGCAGTCCGGCGTGACCATCCGCCATACCAACAGTTTCATCAACTGCGCCCCTGCCGGACACTCCTACCGGGTTTTCGGGACGGAGGGCTGTTTTGAACGGCTCTATGCCCGCGGGCAGGATAAGGGGCACACCCGTTTCCGCTCCGAAAAACTTTATGCGGCAACCAATATGACCGAATTGGATGTGGACGAAAAACCGCTGAATGTGGACAAATGGACTTGCGACCAGCAGGCCATCAACGCCGGACACGGCGGTGCAGACGGCTATTTGTGGCACATCTTTATGGAAGCCTTGAGGAAAGGGGAAAAAACAGCTCCCATCGGCATCCGGGAAGGGTTGCGGATGACGCTCCCGGGGCTCTACGCCGCCGAATCCGCCAAACAGAACGGCAAAGTGATCCCCATCCGTTATCCGTGGGATGAAGACTGGACCACCAGCTTCTGAAAATACATTTCTGACGGGACTGCATCAACTCAATGCGGTCCCGTTTTTTTTACAGAAAAAGACTCATACCGTCTTCTGCAATCAGGACTTTACGGCTGTAATTCTGCTGACAGGCTTCTCTGTAATACTCCGGATCAGCAAGGATCTTGCGGCCGTGATGATAAAACAGCAGCGTTTCCGGCGGATCATCCACCCCGTTTGAAAGCGTTTTACACACGCCCAGCGGATCATGGTGCCCGGTTTCCATAAGGAGAAGATCGGCACCGTCACGCAGAAAGGGCTGGAGATCCTCAAGGCTTCTCACATCTCCGGAAAGCACGATCACCGTGCCGCTTTCCACCATGCGGATGCGGTACGAAAAGCTGTGCCATTCCCCGTTTTCAGCCTCGCCCAAATGAAGATTATGGAGTGCTTCCACCGTCAAATTTTCATCCTGATACACCACGCCATCCTGCACCTGGAAAACTTTTGTTTTCTGCATTTCCTCCCCGAATTCCGTGGGGGATGCGGCACTTAAATAATTTCTGATCTGCTGAACAGACGGGGCAAAAATGGCAAAATCGTGCTTCATGGATTGGCGGCACACCCACTGTAATTTTTGGAAAGTCCATACCAGATGCGGCACGCCGCCGGTATGATCCATGTGGGGATGTGTTATAAAAAGACAGCGGCTTTTCAGAAGATCCGCCCCGCCGGTATGGGCGGTATGGGCACAGCCCTCCCCTGCATCGAACCAGTAGAGAGAAGATGCTGTTTCCAGCAGAACCGATGTGTGATGCCGCCCCGGCATGGGTTCCGTCCCGGAACAGGACCCTAAAACAGTGATTTTAACAGAGCCGGACATGAAAATATTCTCCCCGTGATTTTGAAGCGATCTTTTTGTAGAAAGTATAACATATTTTGCCGGAAAATCAAGATTCCGGCAAGATAAAATGGCGGGGTTGGTGTTTGGCGGGCTTCCGCTTGTTACCGTTACAGCGTTGCCCGCCATATCGGACCTGCACCCGTCTGCGCTGCACGGCGGCGGGCAATGCACTCCGTCACGCCCCGTCACGCCCTTGAAAAATCCCGTTTCCCGGTGTAATTTACATAAAAATACGGCCGCATCCATCATCCGGTTTACAAAACCGGAAACCGGATATGAACAGGATCAAACCGGTATCCCCCGCGGTTCCGGCAAGTCTTTTTCAACGGTAAACTTCTGGAGGAAAACAAGTGAATTGCGATTTTGAAATTTTTACACCGTCCACGGAAGAAGATTTTGCCGCCTTGTGGGAATTCAATTACAGGATCTTTGCGGCGGAATTGAAAATGCGCCCGGAAAATCCGGAAGGATTTCTGGTGGATAAATTCCATCATAAAAATATTTACCGTGCCGCAAAAAGCCGGGACAACGGCTCCATTATCGGGATGATTTCCGCCCACTGGCAGCCGCCGTATTCAGCAGAAGATCATTTCGGCTCCGCCGTTGTAATGCCGCCGGATACCGGGAAACTGGGGGAGATCCGCCTTTTTTCCGTAGCTCCCCAATGCCGGAAAACGGCGGTAACCACCTCACTCGGGATCACTTTATTGGAAGAACTTGCCAGACACGGCGTCACGGAAGTGGTGATTTCCGGGATCTCCGTACAGAAAAAGTTTTATGAAAGGCTGGGGTTTCAGGTGATCGGGGAACCTGTTCCCGCCGGAGATACCCTCCTCTACCCCATGCGTACCCGGCTGCAGCCCTTTCTGGACATGTGCCGGAAACTGCACTGCTACAGTTTGTGCCAATAAACATCTCCCGCACAAAAAACGGGAGATGCCGGTCTTGCAGTTACCTCCCGCCGAACCACTCCCCGGCGGGGAAGGCTTTGCGGGCAGAAATCATTTCTTCTGCGTGTTCTATAAAATGGGCACATGCCGCCACATTGCGGAAAATCACAGCATTGTTGTCCACGGAGGAACGCTGTTTCAAAAAGCCGTAAGTTTCCTGGATCAGCACCACTTTCTGCGGCAGTTTCCGGATCTCCCGGATGATGGCGGGCCAGTCCAGCACCCCCAGCCCGGGATACCAATGGCACTCGTCCACGCCATCATAATCATTCAAATGCATGGAGTTGATCCGGGGCCCGAGTTTGGCAATGATCTGCGGGCACGCTTTTGCAAATCCGCAGAAATGGTTTACATCGACACAAAACCCAAACACATCTTCCGGCATATCTTCCAGCATTTCCTCCATTTCCGCAAGATCCCTGCCAAGACAGGTGCGGGGAAGATTTTCCAGATTGAACACCGCATTCTGCGCCCGGGCGGAATCCTCCAGCTCTTTCAGCGATTTCCGCAACCCTGCCATGTGTGCCGCACGGTCTTCTTCCGCAATGGGTTCCGTACTGGGGTGCAGAGTGTAATTCCGGCACTTGAGGGGAGATGTGACTTTCAGAAATTCCCGGATAAACTGTACGGAACTTGTCCGGAGATATTCATCCGCCGCCCCCACCGCAGTCATGGCTCCGAAGGGGATGTGGATGCTCCCCACTTCCACATCGCCGCGCTCCTGCATGGCGCACAAAATTTTCACATCTTCCGCAAACCGGCTCATGTGCGTACCTTCCGCACAGGAGTATTCGATCCGTTTAATGGCGGCAGAAGCCACAGCTTTCTGCCATTCCGGGTTGGCGATCTGGCAATCCGGACAGGACACAGCATAACAATGCATGATCATTCAACCTCTTTCTCTCAAACTATTTCCCCTGCGGGGCACCTGCATTGTGCATATAGCCGGTGGCAATGGCATAAGTGGAGGTACTGCCACGACCCGCACCGGATTCGTTGACGATATTGGCATTGGGCGGGCAGGGAACCGTGTAAAGATCCAGCCAGCTGGGATTTCCCACATGCCCATCCATGTAAACCATATTGGTCCGGGCCTGCGCCTTGGGGGCAACGGTGGCCCTGCAGGAACGGAAATCTTCCGAACCGCCATGACGGAAGCCGAAAAGATAAATATTATTGCTGTATCCGGAATTGTATGTACACTGATTATCCCCCATGGAAATCGCCGCAGATGCCTGGGTGATATGATTGAGTTTGCGGTATTTCCCTCCGATACCGACCCCGTTGGGATCCGACCATCCGCCGCCATGAAGATAGGCATTGATCCCGTAATGGGTCCCGTAATAGAATGTGGTTTCCGCCTGCCGGGTTGCCGTATCATTGGAGATAGGCCGCTGGGAGCCGGGGCAGATGAAAACACCTGTATTATCATAAGTGCTCTTCTTGGTCACGCCGAACATCCCCTTGGAACCGCCGGTAAAATCGCCCCACAGGAGCTGCCAGTAGTATTTATTCCCGAATCCACGGGAAAAGGACGGCAGAATAAATTCATTATAGGTGGCGGCATACATCTGTTCCGCCTGCCCAAGCTGTTTCAGGTTGCTGGCGCAGGACATGGTATGCGCTTTACTGCGGGCAGAGTTCAAAGCAGGAAGCAGGATCGCCGCCAGAATAGCGATGATGGCGATCACGACCAATAGTTCGATCAGCGTAAAAAGTTGGATTCTTTTCATTATTGCCTCTTTCGATTAAGGGGTTCTATCAGACTGTAAATCATACAGCAACAGGTATATTATACAATAAAAAAACGCCTCAGTCAAGTGTTAAAAAAGAAAATCTATTCTTTTTTGAAATAATATTTGACAAAAGATGGAAAAATATTATATTTCCGGCAGAAGTCCCACTATTACAAAAAGGAGGATCCATGGGTTACCGCTACGAAAAATTGAAGGACATTCCCCCCAATGCCGCCATCACTGCAGAAGCCCGGGAGGCGTTACGCAACCGCTGGGCCGCCGCCGTGGGTGCTGTGTCCATGGTCCCGGCTGCAGTCTTCGTACTCTCCATCCTGCTTGGCATAGGTGCTTACGCCATTTTGAACAGCCTGATCTCCGGCGATGATTATCTTTCGCCCTCTTTTGTATGCGTTCTCATCCTCATTGCCGCGGCAGGCGGGGTGATCAACCTCTTCCAGCAGACCTACGGCATGGCGGTGATCCACTGGGTCCTGAACTTTCTGGACAGAAAAGATGTCGCTATTTTCCAATCTTTCTGGACAACGCTGCGACTCTTCGGGAAACTCATGCTGGCGGGATTGCTCATTACCCTCATCGTTTTTGGGAAAACCCTGCTTCTCATCGTCCCCGGGATCCTTGCCGCCCTGGATTACAGCCAGACCATTCCCTGTTTGATGGACGATCCGGAACTGGGTGTCCGGGAGGCTCTCCGCCGCAGCCGTGCCATCACCCACGGACACCGCTGGCAAGCTGTCCGACTGGGCTTCCGGTTCCTCGGCTGGGGCATCCTCTGCATCTTTACACTGGGGATCGGGCTGATTTGGCTCTGGCCCTATGTGGTCACTTCCGGAATGGTGTTTTACCGGGCCTGTATGCCCCAACCGTGGGAAGAAAGCTATGAAAAACTTCCGCCTGTCAAACGGCAATCCTGTATCACTGAAAAAATCAGCTGGGCACTGGTGATTTTGTTTCTGCTTCTCTTTATTCTGGGGAGCTTCACCGATACCAAGAATACCGCACGGAAAATTGCGGCTGTATACAGCGTAACAGAAACCGCCCAATAAGCCGGAAAAAAACAGGGCTGCTGCAAATCTGACCGATTGCAGCAGCCCCTTTTTTATCGGCTTTTCGCCATATTATCATCAATAGAAATACACGTTATCCCTGTAATCCAGCACACTCAATGTGCCATTTTCCAGAAAGACCATGCGCTGGGCTCCGGGAATATTCATCCGGTTCAGCCGCTTGCCGGTTCTGTCAAACACATCGATCCCGCCACGGTCAAGAATATAGATCTTCCCGTTTCTGACCAGTACCTGACGGGGTTCCACTGCCAGGTCCCGCAGATACCGGACGTTCAGCGAACCATCCAGAATCATCATCCGCCGCAAAGGATCCACGGAAACGATCAAACCCTTTTCCGCAGCCAGATCCGTCACCGCCGGTTTCCCGCCCAGATTCACCTGATGCAGCACCTTTCCGTACGCATCGAAAACCTGGATCCAGGAGTACATACCGCTGGATGCCGCCACCAGTTCCTGCACACCATCCCCATCCACATCCGCAAGAAGCATTTTATTGCGGATCATGGAGCTGAATCCAGGGAAATCCCGGTAGCCGATCTTTGTTCCCCGGAATGCGACACTGCTGCTGTTGCGAACTGGATCCACGCCGTAAATATCGGCACTGCTCCCGGCCCGGGGACGGGAGGAAAGCATCCGTGTTGATCCATCCGGGCGCACCAGAGGCAGCAGCACTTCCTGTGTCCCCCAGAACTGTTCATAGCGCCGGATCACTTTTCCATCGGAAGAGAGCCGCTCCACGGTACATGCGCCTCCGGTATAGATCTCGCCCCCCATGGACTGGATGGCATACACCCCCGGATACGCGCCCTTGTACCAGTAATAATGCTTCTGTTTTTCAAAAGGCGTGGCGCAGAGCGACCGGTGCGTCCACAGGAGTTTCCCGGCTTCGTCATAGGCAAAAAGTTTGTCCTCCCGGGTACCGATCAACAGCATTTTCCCCGTGCCGTGCAAGCTCATGATACGCCCGGGGACCTGCAACTTCAGCAACACTTCCCCGGCGGGAGAAAGGACTGCCGCCTTCCCAAGACCGCCGATGAAGAGTGCGGGCTTGCCTTTGTAAGAAACAGCCTCCGCATAAGACGCCTTCACCCCGGTCGCCGTCACTTTCTTTGCAGCAGTTTCCGCCGCTTTTTCCTGCCTTGCAAAAGGTGCAAAAGGAACTCCCTGCAATGCGTTCAACGCCTTTACCGCTTCTGCCGTGGTGGGGTGCACAGTCATATTGAAATCATGGTCCAGCACCGCCGTTTCCCGTTCATCCACCCACACCAGACGGCCCTTGCCGAAAGGCGCAAACTCTCCGGCAAACGCCAGCGTTTTTTCCGGGATGTGCAAAAGTGCGGCATTGGCGTGATCCTTCACCCGTTCCGCAGTAACGCCCTCACCAAGAACAGTGAAGAAAGTGTGGCTCTCCCCTTTTTTCAGGGAGGGAGCAATCCCCTTGTGCCAAAGCGTTCCCGCCTCCATCCCGGCGGCGGCGATCCCCGGGGTCTTCCCTTTTGCCGCAAAATCAAGCCGCCACAGCTGAATATCGTTCCGTACCTCCGCTGTGGGATTCACCCGGAATTCCAGAACATGCTTTCCTGCGGCAAGATCCAGCCCGGCAAGGTTGACATAATTCACCGTTTCCGTCCCGGAGGAACTGACATTGATATTCTGTTTCACCGTTTTGCCGTCCAACAGCACATCCGCAGAACCCGCACCGTAGGCCGTATTGACAAGCCGGATGCAAATATCCCCCTTAAAAGGGGCATGCAGAACAAATCCTGCCCGGAATACATCCCCCGCCTTTTTCAGCCGGGCAATGCGGGCATTGTTGGCGTTAACGATTTCCCCGTCCGCAGAAAGGGACATATTGGCGGCAGAAATACTGTACGCATTCTGCCAGGAAATACGGTTTTCTTTTACCGATACCTTTGAAGTAACCGGTTTTTCCCAGTTCAGAAGGACCTGCAGATCCCCCCCGTCACGGGCAGTGATCCGGTCTGCGATCAGAGCGGCTTTCCGCTTTTTCAAAACCAGTGTCCGTTCCCATTCCCCGTGCGCCATATCGGGAACTGCACTTACATGATAAACCATGTTTCCGGCAGTCCCTGCCTTGCGAAGCCTTCCGGCAAGAGGCACATGCTTCTCTGCAACCCCGTTTTTGACGACTTGCAGATAATTTTCGTATCCATCCAGATAAACTTTGCCGTTGATCCGCAAATGGTAAAGGGTATTCAGTTGATAAGGCTTCCGCCCAAGCTCGTTCACAAGGTCAAACATCACCCGGTCGCCGGAACGGTCCAGAGAATCCCGGTAGCCGGTATTGAGGGTCAGCCCCGTGTAAGGCTTCGGAAAATTGCGGCTCCGGCAGTAGGCTTCCGGCAGAGGAGCTACAAGCCAGCGGCCGATGTTTTCCGTGGGGATCCGCTCCCGGTCCCGGACGGAACGATAGGATTGCCCCAGCTTCATGGTTTTGCTGGTACGGTCCAGCTGATTGGCGTAATAATGGAACTTGCCATCCCCGGTCAGGGCCGCCAGCAGACGGTGATTGTGGGCGGACATGGTGCCGTTGGCATCGGATGTCACCCCCGGTTCCCAAATGATTTCATAGACTTTGACCGCATTCATCAGCATCCCTTCCGGGTGCGGCTTCCCCTTCCCCGCCAGCAGAAGATACTGGGCAGGCTCGTTGAGCATACTGGAAGCAAACCAGCTGAATACAGTGGAGGCCGCACCCCAGGTGCCGCTCCGGAAAATGGGATCATGGAAGTGTTCGGCACACTTCAAAACATTTTCCCACACCGGATCCGGGTAATCCCGCTGCATATAACGGGCAAGGGCATACATCATCATCACCGACCACTGGGCATGACGGTCCCCCACGATCCCTGCAGGCGGGGCATTGGCAATATCCGGATTATACCGCATATTGATATCCGGGTGTTTGATCTGTTTGGCAAGAGCCCGGGTCACAGCAAGGCGTTCCTCATCCGAGAACACATCCTGTTCTTCCACCAGATCCCACAGAAGGACGATGTAATGGCCCATATAATGGTACGGCGTGGACAACGGTTGGGAGAAGTCCCAGAAACTTTCGGCATTGACTTTCTTGAGCGTGGGCATATCCGAGGGCTTGGTATGCAGTCCCAGCCGGATAAATTCCCGGGCAAATTTGGCATCACCGGAACGGTAATAATTTTCAAGCAGCCAGGAAAGCGTGTTCCAGCCGTAGCCGGGGAAATTGCTGCCCATCCGGGTTTCGTACTGCGTGGAACGGATATCGGCAGGCAGTTCCGGATAAATTTTTACATCCAGTACCGGCCCCAGCGTTTTGCCCGCCCGGACGATCAAGCGGTCCACGGCAGTGGAAACACCGGCATCATCACTGCCGCCGGCGATCACATAGTTCACCTTGTCCCCGAAAGGATTGTGGACCGTCCGCAGCTCATACCCCCCCTTCCCGGGGTAAACCATATCGGTAAAGGCAAAAAAACGGCGGTAAAGATGTTCAATGACTTCATTGGTATCCCGGTTCCCCAGCAAAATCTTATGCCCGGCGGCTGTGGCAGAGGGCGGCAGGATCGCCGGACGGCGGCCGGATGCTTTTTCCAGCGCATCGGCAAGGCGGGCGGCGTCTTTGCGGTAACGGCTGTCAGCAAGGATCGTCACCTGATCCAGCGGCGTGATCCGGCAAAGATCCTTCAACTTCGGCACAGCGGGGACAAATCCCTGTTTGGGATTTCCGGCAGCGACCGGCGGGGGATCGGTGATCTCCAGCTTGAAAGAGTGGAGAGCCACATCCATCCGCGCCTCAAAACTTGTATAAA
Source organism: Lentisphaeria bacterium (assembly GCA_017457105.1). GTDB lineage: Bacteria > Verrucomicrobiota > Lentisphaeria > Victivallales > Victivallaceae > UBA1776. The sequence continues at coordinate 26,759 of JAFTIA010000091.1, forward strand.
TATAGACCCGTACAGCAAAGGCATTTTCCGGAGCTTTCCCGCCGAAAGAGGTCACGCCATCCGTCTTGACAGCCCCTCCGGCAAAGGGGGATTTCCCTTCTTTACAGCGGAAAAGGATCTGAAGACGGATCACATGTTCCGGCACCATTTTCCCCAGCGGGGAAAGGCGCACCGTCCCCCGGTAATATTTCCCGGGCTGGACAGGAAAATCCCGGTACACCCCGGTTTCATTCTGGGACAAATCCACGATCCGGAGAACATTCTTCCCCTGATACCGGATGATCTCCGTAAAATTTTTATCATCCCGCGCTCCGTAACGGGTCCAGCCCGGCGGCAGTTTCATCCCCGGCGCAGCAGAAGTAAATTCCTCATTCAACACATCCACCCCGGCAAGGGAAAACCCCATCACTGCCGGGAGAAGCCAGCTCCATATCTTTTTCATAAAAAATCCTCACACAGTTTAAACTCTTATCAACTATCAACCGGCAACCATTTTACGGAACCGGGAAAGGGCGATCAGGAAATAGCCGCACCCCAGCAAAGTCATCCCCAGAAAGGTCTTCCAGATCAATGTCAGATCCGCCCCCCGGAAAAGAATGGCATCGCTGAAATCCACAAAATAGGTCGTCGGCGCAAAAAGCATGATGTACTGGATCAATTCCGGCATACTCTCCTGGGAAGTCGTTCCGCCGGAAAGAATGTTCATGGGCATCAATACAAGGATCATCAGGATCCCCAGCTGGGGCATATCCCGGGCAAAACATGCCAGAAAGATCCCCAGCGACGTCATGGCAAAAAGATTGATCATCACTGCAAACATGAAGAGCCAGAACGATCCCGCCAGCGGCACCTGCAGGATCCCGTGAACCACCCACATCAGAGAAATCCCCGTGGCAACAAGCACCACAAGCGACATGGACCAGACTTTGGCAATCATGATCTCCACCGGATTGACCGGTGTCACCATCAAGTGTTCCAGCGTTCCCCGTTCCCGTTCCCGGATCAGCGCCGCCCCGGTCAGGATCAGAGCGATCATGGCAATATTGTTGATGAGCTGACTCATGGCAGACTCCCAGCTTTTGGTGAGGTTGGGGTTGAACCGGTTGCGGATCAAGGCCTGCGCCGTGTAAGTCACCGGCGGCGCCGCCGTGGATTCTTTTACAAAATCCTGAACCTCTTTTAAAATAATGGACTGGATATATCCATTGCCGGTAAACGCCTGTGCCATACGGGTGGCATCCACATTCACCTGTACTTCCGGATCATTGTTTGCCAGCACTTTTTCCTGAAAATCCGGAGGGAACACCACCACAAAGGTGTATTTCCCGCGATCCAGGGCATGGTCGATATCCGCCCGGGACAGCAAGACTGGTTTCAGAAAAAGCGGCGGCATAAAAGCATCCGTGATCCGCTTGGACAGCGTGGATTGATCCTCATCCACCACTGCAATAGCCGCATGGTCAATGGCATCCGGCGCCGCTTTGGCTGTAATGTAAACACTCATGGAAAAAGAGTAAATAATAAGCACGATCAGCAGAGGATCTCTCCCGATACCCATGATTTCTTTGAGTCCCAGACTCCAGATATGCCGTAAAGATTCTTTCATGTTACCGCTCCTGCTTCCGCTGCAGCAAAATACCCAGACCGCTGACGACAACGATCTCCGCCGCCAGAATGAGAGACGGCCCGATCAGATCCGCCACCCAAAGGCCCTTATTGAACACCCCCCGGCTGATCAGCAGCATGTAAGTCGTGGGGTAAATGTTGCCGATGACACTTGCAATACTGCCGTCATTGGGGACAGGATTGGTCAGGCCGCACAGCTGGGATGCCGGAAGCAAGGTGGCGATCATCGCCAGAAAGATCACGGCGATCTGACTGCGGGTCACGGAAGAACAGAGCATCCCCATCCCGGTGGAGAGAATACAGTACACCAGGAGCGTACACAGCAGTAAAGGCAGACTCCCCTTCACCGGAACATCAAAGAGAAATACCGCCATCAAAATCAGCAGCAGAGAACTTGCAAAAGCAAAAAGAATGTATGGCGTCTGTTTCCCCAGCAGAAATTCCGCCCGCCGTACCGGTGTAACATACAAGTTGATGATGGAACCCAACTCTTTTTCCCGCACAACAGACAATGCCGCCAGCACCGCAGGGATCATCATCAGAAGAAGCGGGATCACCGCCGGAACCATAGCTGGCAGACTCCGGACATCCGGATTATACCGGTAACGGTTCTCCACCGAAACAGACCCGATCTGCACCGGGGAAGACTGTTTCCGGTTATAACTCTGCTGCCACTTGGCGTGCAGTCCTTTGATATAACCATTGATGGTTTCCGCCGTAGAAGGATCACTGCCGTTCACCCAGAACGCCACTTGAGGCTCTGCCCCCCGCTGAACATCTTTGCTGAAAGATGGCGGAACTTCCACCACCAGCTGCAATTCGCCGCTTTTCATCCGCCGGTCCAGATCCCCATGGCCGGAAACCGGAGGCCGCTGCCGGAAATACCGGGAGCCGGAAATATTCAGCAGATAATCCTGACTCAACTCACTCTGGTCATGATCCAGCACGGCGTAATCAATATCTTCCACATCCATATTGATCCCGTACCCGATTACGATCATAAGCAGCAAGGCACCGAAAAGTGCCAGCGTTGTACGGATCTTATCCCGCCGCAGTTCAAGGAGTTCCCGCCAGAAACAAGTATAAAAACGCCCGAAATCAAACAGGTTCTCCCGGAACCAGTCCGGTTTGGCCGGCGGGGTCTGCACCGCATCCCCGGTGGAAACGGCGGCGGCTTCTGCGGCTTCCGCCGCTCCGCTGTCCGTATCCACCAGATAACCGATAAACGCATCTTCCAGCGTTTCCGCCTGACGGGCTTTCATCAACGCTTCCGGCGTATCACAGGCAAGGGACCGCCCGGCGTGCATCAGGCTGATCCTGTCACACCGTGCCGCCTCATTCATAAAGTGGGTGGTGATAAAAACCGTTACATGATCCCGCCGGGAAAGCTCAATGATCAATTCCCAGAAGGAATCCCGGGCCACCGGGTCCACGCCGCTGGTGGGTTCGTCCAAAATCAGGATCTCCGGGTGATGGATCACGGCGGCGGCAAGAGACATGCGCTGTTTGATCCCGAGCGGCAGCTGGCCCGGCAGCCTGTCTGCCACGCCGTTCAACTCAAATCGGGAAAGCATTTCATCCACACTGGATGCAACTTTTTCTTCCGGAATATCGTACAATCTGGCGTAAAGTTCCAGATTCTGCCGCACGGTCAACTCGTTATACAAAGAAAAAAGCTGGGTCATGTACCCCAGATGCTTGCGGGTCTCCAGACTTTTTCCGTCAATGGGTTCCCCGAAAAGCCGGGCGGTCCCTTCCGTAGCGGGCTGCAAACCGGTAAGCATACGCATGGTGGTCGTTTTGCCGCACCCGTTGGACCCCAGAAAGCCGAAGATCTCTCCCCGGCGGATCTTGAAACTCACATGATCCACCGCTGTAAAATCGCCGAACCTTTTGGTCAACCCTTCCGCCTCAATGGAGATCTGGTCATCCGCCGCCAGCGGCGGCACGATCAACTCATGGTGACCGGCACGCTTTTCCTCCGGCAGAAGCCGGATAAAGGCATCATCCAGATTGGCACAGCCGGTCTTTGTCAGCAGGGCTTCCGGGGTACCTGTATCCAGAATATGCCCGTCATCCATGGCGATCAGCCAGTCAAATCTCTGGGCCTCATCCATGTACGCAGTGGCAACGATCACGCTCAATTTGGGCTGTTCCACTTTGATACTGTCGATCAAATCCCAGAATTGGCGGCGGGCAAGAGGATCCACCCCCGTGGTGGGCTCGTCTAAAACCAGCAGATCCGGATCGTGGATCAGCGAACAGCACAACCCCAGTTTCTGCTTCATCCCGCCGGAAAGTTTCCCTGCCGGACGGTTGAGGAATTTATACAGCCCGGTACTCCGGGTCAGACGGTCGATCCGGCGGCGGCGTTCTTCCGCCCCCTGCCCGAAAAGACGGGCAAAAAATTGGAGATTCTCCTCCACCGTCAGCGTAAAATAGAGATTTTTCCCAAGGCCCTGGGGCATGTAAGCGATTTTGGGACAAATCAGGTTGCGGTGATCCGCATCCCGCATATCGCCCCCCAGAACCTCAAGAGAACCGCTTTGCATGATGTGCGCTCCGGTCACAAGGGAGAGCAGCGTGGATTTCCCCACCCCGTCCGGCCCGATGAGGCCGATCAGTTTCCGGGAGGGGATCTCAAGGGTAAGCCGGTCAATACCCACGGTTTTTCCGTAATGCAGAGAAAGTTCCTGCATCCGCACAACGGGCATCTCTTCCGGCAATGTGTCAGGTTTTTCAGCCATAACAATATACCTTTTGAACGCGTGATCCGGAGAAACTTATTTTTTACCTTTAAGCACTTTGACGGGGGCTTCGGACCAGTCCGCACTGTCATCCAGTTTCACCCACGCCACCCCGGGAAGACCGGTCTTGACGATTTCAATATGTTTTGCCAGTTTTTCAGCGTCCAATCCGGCTTTGATCCGGAACATCATCTTTTCCCGTTCCACCTGGGTCTCCACGGTTTTCGGCGTGAACTGCGCCACGGGGTCAATAAAAGTGACCTTGGCAGGGATCGCCATATCGGGAGCGGCATCAAAAATCAGCCGGACATCGGCCCCCATCTTCACTTTCCCGGCAATGGCGGTGGGGAGAAAGAACGTCATGTAAACATCCGTCATATTCACCTGATTGAGCGCACGGCCACCGGCAGAAAGGACTTCCCCTTCGTGTGCCAGAAGGTACTGGATGCGGCCGTCATAGGATGCCACCAGCAGACTGTCCTCCAGATCCGCTTCCACCCGCTGGAGTTCCGCCTTTTCTTCGGCGATACGGCCTTCCGCCACAAGAACGCCGGCCTTGGCGGATTCCAAATCTGCCATGGTGCTCTTGTAACGGGTTTCAGCTTCTTCAAAGAGCCGTTCGCTGACGGCGTGGGTTTTCACCAGTTTTTTCTGCCGCTCATATTCCTTTTTGGCCCCGTCATAATCGCTCTCTTTACGCTTCAAATCAGCGATCGCCATGGCAAGTTCGCCCTCACGGGTCTTGATTTTGGCAAGGGCGGAAGCCTTTTCCGCCTCCAGAGTATTGGTTTGCATCTGGACAAGTTTATCGCCTTTGCGGACCAAATCCCCTTCGGCAACAAAAACTTTTTCGATACGCCCGGAAAGTTTGGAGGAAATGTAGATTTCCGATGCTTCCAGACGGCCGTTCCCGCTGTAAAATTTAGGGTGAAGCATCGCCTGTTTCTGCTGATGATCAAGATAAAGATAAATCCCCAACCCAACAACTGCGGCAAGGATGACAAAGACAATGATCGCTTTCTTCATAATACACTCCTGTACGGTTAAGATAACTGTTGGAAATATAAACGGTTCTTTTTCTCATTTCAACCGGAAAATCCGGCTGGAACAAAAATTTTTCTGAAAAATATTCCATCCGGCTTGACAAGGCGGAATTCAGGAGTTATGGTAAAAATGCTATGAGAAACGATTTTTACAACGCATTGTCTTTTGGTTGGTGGCGCCGGTGGTAATTCCGCCGGGGCAGAAATGTTTGCGTACTTATTGATCACGGCGGATCGGACAAAAACTGTTTGATCCGCTTTTTTTATTGACCCCGTCCGGAAAATTCCGAACGGGGTTTGTTTTTTTAACAAAAGGAGATGAAAAATGAACAGAAAAGCAATCAGGGAACTCCCTTACAAAATCATTCTCGAAGAACAGGAACTCCCGAAAAACTGGTACAACATGCGGGCAGACATGCCGGGGAAAGTCGCATCTTTGCTGGACCCGGAAACCATGGAACCCGTAACAACGGAAGCACTGCAAAAAGTGTTTTGCACTGAAACTGCCGCACAGGAAATGGATGAAGAGAACCGCTTGATCCCCATTCCGGAAGATGTCCGGCATTTTTACAAAATGTACCGCCCCTCCCCCCTGATCCATGCGGAATATCTGGAAAAACTGCTGGATACTCCGGCAAAGATTTTTTACAAATTTGAGGGAAACAACACCTCCGGCAGTCATAAACTCAATTCTGCCATAGCACAGGCGTATTATGCCAAACAGCAGGGGTTGAAAGGCGTCACAACGGAAACCGGCGCAGGTCAATGGGGAACGGCTCTTGCCATGGCGTGTGCTTTTTACGGACTGGACTGCCGGGTATTTATGGTCAAATGCTCTTATGAACAGAAACCTTTCCGCCGGGAAGTCATGCGTACATACGGAGCGGAAGTGATCCCGTCGCCGTCAGATACAACAATGGTCGGCAGAAAGATCCTGCAGGAATATCCGGGAACGCCGGGAAGTCTGGGATGTGCCGTATCGGAAGCGGTGGAGGCTGCCATGCAGCAGGAGAAATACCGGTATGTTCTGGGCTCCGTACTGAATCAGGTGGTACTGCATCAAAGCATCATCGGACAGGAAACCAAAGCGGCACTGGAGAAATACGGCATCACGCCGGATGTGATCATCGGCTGTGCGGGCGGCGGCTCCAATCTGGGAGGTTTGATTGCCCCCTTTGCCGGGGAAATGCTCCGGGGCGAAAAAAGTTACCGGCTCATCGCCGTGGAACCGGATGCCTGCCCCAGTCTGACACGGGGGAAATTTGTATATGATTACTGCGACACAGGGCGGATCTGCCCGCTGGCAAAAATGTACACGCTGGGGAATGGCTTCATGCCTTCAGCGATCCACAGCGGCGGCCTGCGTTATCACGGGATGAACCCCATCATATCGCAGTTATACGCCGATCGGGTCCTGGAAGCGGTCGCTGTTTCGCAGAAGGAAGTTTTTCAGGCGGCAACAGCATTTGCCCGGGTGGAAGGGATCCTGCCTGCGCCGGAAAGCAGTCATGCCATTTGCATTGCCATCCGGGAAGCGTTGCGCTGCAAGCGGGAAAACCGTGCGGAAACCATCGTTTTCGGCTTGACAGGCACGGGATACTTTGACATGCTTTCCTACGGGAAATACAATGCGGGTCATCTGGAAGATGCCCCGCTCTCTGCACAGGATTTGGAAAAATCCTTTCACACACTTCCGGAAAAAATCCGGTAAAAAATCTGGCGGCGGGAGCCCCCCCGCCGCCGCAGAAACAACTTTTTTTCTTGGCTCTGTACTAAACATAGACTGATATTATGGAGCGCAGACGATCTGGATCGTCAAGCGAC
>JAFTIA010000092.1 GCA_017457105.1 Lentisphaeria bacterium
ATTTATGACTCAATTTTTGATATCAAAAATGTTTCGCGGCAGGATTTTTCTTTTATTGTTGTTTTCCGCGTTAACATTTTCGTTTTTTTATCAAAAATCCCGATTTTTGAGCATAGTTATCCTATATTGCGAACCTCCTTTTAGTTAACTGCTTCGGAATATGAACTTTAACATCGTGTATAAACCTTTTTTATACAATTAAACCATAAACAATCACATCCGAATCTGATGCAAATCGTATTTGCATGTAAAACAATTTTGCATCCTACATAAATCATGTCCTGTAACACAGAACGTAAACGCCTTCTTGCAACATTGAGTTTAACAGGAATTTCTGCACAGTTCAAGGCTTCCTGTCCGATGAAACGCAAGCAGTTATAAGCAATTGCTGCCAAGTTCAAAATCAATGCGTTGGTCGCAAATTTTCCACTGGGAAGACTTTCCAAGCCCATGTCCGTTTTGAACTCACTGTGAAACTGCTCACTGGTTCCGTGGTCGTAATAAAGTTCAATGCAGACGGCTTCATCTTCACAAAGATTTGTCCACCAGGTAGAAACTTCTATTTCCGGTATCAGCAAAGCATCTCCGTCCGGAGTTGTCATACGTTCCGTTACCTCAACGATCATAAACATAGGAATATCTTCACAGCCATCAGGTTTACGATGAGACAACGTACAGCGATAAATATTTTTACCGTCACGGGATGGCATCCGATGACCGCAATGTTTGGCGAGAGCAAGATACTGTTCCAAAGGTTCTTTTCTCAAATTATGTTTGACCAGAAATTTTACGTCAGCCTCATGCAATGCCTTGAAATAATCGTTATCGTCATGACCGGAGTCTGCCCTGATAAGCAGTTCTTCCGCTTGTAATCCAAGTTTTTGAGCTTTGGCAATACAGCGTTGTGTGAACTCAATTGCACCCTTTGAACAATGCTGACTGCCCGGACGTAATTCATTACCAAGCATATAACCCTGTGTTCCAAGATAACAGAAAATCGGAGCATACCCCGGCGCATTATGGTAAGTCCAGGAAACTTTTTCTTTGTGACAATCCGGCTGAAGCATGACTGATACATCAATATCCAATGGGATATAACTGCTTGTCGGTGTCACAAGTTTTCCGTAGTCATGAACTTTACGAAGATGATTTACGATGTATTCATCAAGCAGGGTTTGATCAGAATTACATTCTCCCAATTCGTTCAAACGCTGACGGAGTGTAGCGGCAGAGGCAACTGTTTTCAAGTTGAGGATAGTTTTCAACAAGGAGTCATTACGATACAAATCAATATCGGCAAAATCGCTTTTGCCGTTTGCCAACAGAGTCACAGCCATTTTTACAATGTCGCTGTGAGAAAATTCTCCGCGTTTAGTTTTTGATGTCGTCAAATGATCCATTTTTTCCAATCCTATACCGCAAATTTGCGTCCCGATTAAAATATTTCCGCCTTTTGAGTTGATTTTTTCATTACCTTGTGCTATCTTAATCATTGAATCACCTGTTGGGTTAGTTAGTATTCCTTTGGATTTGAACACCATAAAATACTGTTTCTCAACAGGTTTTTCAAACTTTTATATCGCATAAACCGAGATTTCTTCACGGTTTATAGAGGTGTTTCATGATGTGTGGATGAAAGATGCGGAAAGGGATAAGATCGATGCGTATATTGACGGTTGTTTTCTTTTTGTTGACAGTAACTGCGTGGGCGGGAAAGTTTGACCGGGAGCTGGCCGTCATCAGCAGAATGGATTTTACCCGGGAGCTTTATCTGGATACAGCCCTGGTGAAAAACGGGATTCCGGCGGCGGTGATCGTACCCGGTAAAACCGATTTGAAGTGTGCGGAAATCATCAATAACGCCATTCGGGAACGCACCGGGATCACGCTTCCCCTTGCGGCAAAGATCCCTGCATCCGGCAATGTGATTGTGCTGGGGAACCGGGACCGGAATGAGGCGATGGAGGACTTGTATAACCGTCATTATACGTTGCTGGATGCCCGTTATCCGGGGAAAGACGGCGCCGTTTCCCGCAGTCTGCACAATCCTTTCGGGGACAAACGGAATTTTCTTCTTGCTGGCGGCAGTGATCCTGCCGGGGATCTTCTGGCGGCGCAGCTTCTTGCCAAACGCATTGCGGCCCAGCCTGCCGGAAAAGAGTTGAAACTGGGTTATTTTGCTGATTTGAAATATGGAAAGCATGTAAAACTGCCCCGTTCTGTACGGGAGGCGATCCCTGCAAATACCTCGCCGGGCGGACATGCTTTCGGCTGGAATACCCTTTCGGAAAATCTTGCATTGTTCTACATCACCGGTGACACGCATTTTGCCCGGGAATTTCTCCGGTTCGCTTTTCCGGACAGGGCCGCCTCGGAGGAAATGCTGAAAAATGACGGTCCTTTCGGCGTGGGAAATATGAAAAACCCTCTGGGAGAACCTTATCATTATAATGGTTATTACCAGACCCTTTACTGGGATCTGGTGGAGGAACACCCCTTTTTCACGCCGGAGATCCGGGCAAAGGTCACCGCTAAATTTTATGAAGCGCTCCTGATGCGCAAACTCCATGGCGACAAAGGGATCTACAAAACGTTCCATGACCGGAAAGTCCTTCCGCGGCTGGGGGACCGTCACTGGCTGGCGGAAGCGTTGCAGGTCTATTCTCTTGCCCGGTATTTCGATAAATATTACGATTTCCCCCTGGGAAAAGAGGGGATGCGTGTCAGCCGGAGATATTTTAAAACACTGGACCAATACGCCGCCATCAATGCCGGGAGTTTGATCTGGTATGCTTCCTTTTTACAGCCTGCGGTCCATTTTGCATTGCTGGACAGGGGGGTGGATGCCAAAAAACTTGTTTCTTTCCGGACCTATGTGGAAAATATGATGCTCCTTGCCAATGGCAGGAAAGAGGACTGGGCCATTCAGGATTCTTCTTATCAACTGATGAATATTCTGGGCTATCTGGCGCAGGATCAGGCCCCGCTGACATTGGCAAAATTGCTGGCTCCGCCGGAGGGGGCATTTCTTTTGGGGCAGAGCCATGAGCAGGGCAGGGAATATCCCCGAAATTTTTTCCGTGTGGCGGACGGGTGCTGGAACACTGCCGCTTTTGATCCCCGGGGAATGCCGGAATGGGATCCGCCCTTTGCCCGGGAAAAGGTGGTGGAGTGGCTGAATTACCGGAAACTCGGGCCCGGTGGACAGGACGATTTTGCCCTGGTGGATGCCAAGTTTGAAAGCGGCCGGAATGCGTTCCATAATTTTGCTGTTATTGAACTTTTTATCGGCGGTAAACCGGTGCTTCTGGGGTATTCCAATCAGCTGGAAGTCCTGCCCAACGGTCTTGCCAAACCGGAACTGCCTCTTTACACGGAAATTCTGGCGAAAGGGCGTACTGGAAAGACCGGGTATTTGCAGGGGAAAGTTGCCGATTTCAACGGGTGTGAATGGACCCGCACCTTTGTGATGCGGGATCACCGGTTTCTGCTGATGGTGGATGAATTCAAGCCGCTGGATCCGGAAAAGACGGATTTTATAGCGGTCGCCAATCCCTTCCATTTCCCGCCGCAGGCGTATTTCAATACCGGGAAATTCGGGTTTCATTTGCGGTCGGCAGGGCAGGACTGGACCATTGACTGCTCGGAAGAGGCCGATTTACGCAGAGTTTCCGTGTCCGGTGGTATGATGAAAGCGGGAAATAAAGCATCAGAGTTTACTATTACCGGTCCCGGAAAGGGGTTCCGCATGGCAACCATTATCCGGCCGGGGAAGAGTGCCGATACTCCATCATCCGCCCGTTCCGGAGATCACATTGCTCTCCGCCTGCCGGAAAGAGCCATGCTGGATCTTCTGCCGGACGGGGGATTTCTGCTCCGGGAAAAGGGGCGAATTTTTGCATTCCGTGCAAAAGAGCTGCCCGGGGTCTTTTCGTCTTCCCGGCCCGTTTCCGCTGAATGGGATGGAAAAACGCTTCAACTGTGTGCGGAGAAAGCTGTAAAGATACAGCTTGCTGACGGGGAATCACTTTACCTGCCCGCCGGGAAAACGGTTTCAACTTCTTTTGCCGGAAATATCAGCGGGCCCGATCCGGATGGAGCGGACCGGATCCTTGCCGGGAAGAAGCCGGTTTTATACAAGGTGGATGCTCCGGAACTTAAGAAAGAGAAACATCTTCTGGCAGGGTGCCCTATCGGCGTTTCTCAAATGGTGGAGATCCGCGGAGAAAAACTTCTTGCAGCTGTCAGCGGGAAACGCTTGTTCCTGCTGGATGCTCAAGGGGGACTCCGGAGGGAGATCGCTGTACCGTCCCCCATCGGGAGTTTTGCCTGGTTTGCGGAAAAAGAGCAGTTCCTTATTGGTTCTCTGGATGAAAAAGTCCGTGCTGTAAATTTGAACGGGCAGGAGATATGGCAGTTCCAGTCACAAATGTCGGACGAAGCCCAGTGGCAGGGCCAGTGGTGGGCCAAGTGTTCCATTCCCGGTGTCCGCGGGATCACGGTCGCTCGGCTTGCGGGTGGGAAAACGTATCTTGTGATCGGCGGCGCAAGTGTGGTGGAGATCCTTTCGCCGGAAGGGAAGCTGCTCTCCCGCCGATTCATGCCATGGGGAACATTTAAAAAGTGTACCGTTGTGGAAAACAGTATGCTTTGCTGGGGTTATATGGTCAGTCATCCGGTGGTTTTCCGGTTCAATGAGCAACTCCGGCGGGATACGGTCCCGCTGGATGTGGACAGCCGGGGCGTCTGGATGGGCGGATTCGGATTCGGATATGTGGGGAGAAGCGCACTGGAATATACGCAGCTTTCGCCCGGCGGGAAAAAGGTCCTTGCGGGGACCTTCAATGGTACCATGAACCGGGTGATGATCTGGGATACTGCGGGAAAGGTTTTGCACGAAGCCGCTCTGGGCTTCGGTATCCGGGCATTCGGGGCGCCTTTCGGAACGCCCATGCTCCGGCGGACCAACATTCTGGGCTTTGCATTACCGGAGTTCAAAAAAGACGGGTTCAAATCGGTGGCAGTGGGGTATTACCGGAATGTTGTCGCCATTTTCAATCACGAATTGCAGTTGCAGCATCTGGTGCGTCTGCCGGGAACGCCCCGGCTGTTGACGGTGATCGCCAAACCTTCCGGGGATTTGCTTGCCGCCGCCTGTGAAGACGGCAAAATATATATCATAGACGGTGCGGGAAACATCACGGCACAGGCAAAGAGCATCCAGTGGCCCACACTGCTTCAGGAGGTGGATGGCAAACTTTTTGCCGGAAGCGAAAAGGACGGCATCACGCTTTTTCAACTGAAATAAAAGGCTCTGTACTAAACATAGACTGATATTATGGAGCGCAGACGATCTGGATCGTCAAGCGACGGGTCAAGGGGCAACCGCCCCTTGCGGGGATTTTTAAGGGCGAGCAGCCCTTAAATGATAAGCCCCGGCCCCCCGCTCCAA
>JAFTIA010000093.1 GCA_017457105.1 Lentisphaeria bacterium
AGCAATCAGCTTGCGATTTTTTCCGGGGCCTTGCGGTTCTGCGTGCGTTCAGCACGCGGAACCCAGCCTCGCAGAGACCAGGTGCATAGCAAATAAATTGCTATATAGAAAAATCAGTCATTGTTTAGTACACAGCCTTTTTGTTTTACAGGCGATTGAGCCGAATCAGACATTTTTTTTACAAAGCAAAAAGGAGTGACGCGACTGCAAAGGATGCCCTCCGAAGCCATTGGCGAAGACGGGCTGTGCGGCAAAGGTGAAACGATTTGAAAGAGCATATTCATTTTTTCTCCTATCAAATTCGCCCGGCAGCCGGAATATTGTTTGAAGAAGCTCTGTATTGGAATTACTCTGCCGGATACTGCGCCATTTACTCCGGCATTTGCTGAATTTTAACTTGTTTCTTTCAAAAATTTGATAAATCCTTACTCTGTGCTAAAGTAATAGCATGGATACGAAAAGAAAATTGAAAATTTGTCATGTCATTACCCGCATGATCGTGGGCGGTGCGCAGGAAAATACTCTTTTTACCGTGGTGGATCACGCACAAAACGGTCACGATGTCACCCTGGTCACCGGCCCCTCTCCCGGCAGGGAAGGGATGCTGCTGGAGATGGTCAAGGCTGACGGGTTCCGGCTGGAACTTTTCCCCGACCTCGTCCGTGAACTGGATCCTGTTCACGATCTCCGGGCTTATTTCGCCCTGAAAAAGTTTTTCCGGCAGGAGAAATTCGACATCGTTCACACCCATACATCAAAAGCCGGGATCATTGGCCGCCTTGCCGCAAAAGCAGCTCATGTGCCGACCATCGTCCATACCGTTCACGGGCAGGCGTTCCACCCTTACGAAAAACCGTGGCGCAACAAACTTTTTATTACAGCGGAAACCCTTGCCGCCAAATGCTCCCACAGGATTTTTGCCGTGGCTCAAGCCATGATCGATCAATGCGTTTCTGCCGGGATCGCCCCCCGGGAACGCTATCAGGTAGTGTATTCCGGGATGGATATGGAGCAATTTTTACAGGCCTCACCCACCACGGAACTGCGGCAGAAACTGGCTCTCCCGGAGGGAAAACCCGTCATCGCCACTCTTGCCCGGCTTTCCCCGCAGAAAGGATACGAATATGTTCTCCCGGCCGCTTTGCAGGTATTGGAAAAAAGACCGGATGTTCATTTCCTTTTGATCGGTGACGGTCCCATGCGCCCGGAATTGGAAAAAATCGCCGCCGATGCCGGTGTTGCGGAGAATTTCCACTTTGCCGGATTGATCTCTCCGGAAGATGTTCCGCAGTATCTTGCGCTTTCGGATATGTTATGGCATCTCTCTTTACACGAAGGACTGCCAAGATCTGTTGTGCAATCCATGGCGTGCGGAAATCCTGCCATCGGGTTCCGTTTGGACGGAACGCCGGAAGTGGTTCTGGATGGCGAAACCGGGTATTGTACTGCGCCGGAAAATGTGGAGGAGGTGGCAAGCCGTACACTGGAACTCCTTGCCGATCCCGCCCGGATGAGGTCCATGGGGGAAAAGGGCAAAGCCCTTGTCCGGGAAAAATTCACCCATCAGCACATGGCAGACGTTCTGGAAAAAGCCTATCTGGATCTGGCGAGCCGCACGCTGTAAAAACCGTTGGCAAGCAGTACCAGTGCCAACGCCGCCAGCGGGACTCCCGGCGGTAACACCCATAGTTTATGCGCCGCCGCCGCAATCAATGTTCCGCCAGCCATAAAAGCGGAATTGACCACATTCAATGCGGCAATGACCCGGGCCACCGTCCCCGCCGGAGAACGGTGCTGCAAAAGAGCTTTCAACGGCACAGAAAACATGCCGCCAAAAACCGATATTCCCAGAAGATCCCCGCAGATACGCCAGAATTGCACCTCTGAACAAAGTGTCAGCGGCCCGGATAAAACACTGAATACCGTTTCCGCCCGGCAGCACCACGCCAGATCCAGCGTAAAAAGTGCCATGCAGAACATGGAAAAAGGCGCAAGGCGGCCGCTCACCTCCCCCTTCAAAACCACGTTTGCCCCCAGGGCCCCAAGAGCCAC
>JAFTIA010000094.1 GCA_017457105.1 Lentisphaeria bacterium
ATAAGCAGTAAAAAAGCTGCTTTAGCAGCAGCTTGAAAAATAATTGCGCTTGGCGAACTTTTCAGGGCCCGTGTCGGGCAGCCAGCATTATCGCCTTGAAGGCGTGGTGCATACCACCGGCTTCGCCGGTGGTTTTGATTTCAGCACAACCCCAGAATCGCCACTCCAAGCAGGATCAACAGGAGTGCCGCCGCTTTCCCCCGGATATGCCGATCGTGAAAGTACAGAGCCCCCAAGGTAAAGGGGACAATACATCCGCACCTTCGCACCAGAGATAACACCGAAATTTGGACTCCCGGCAACCCCACAGCATAAAAATAAAGATAATCAGCCAGAATCAGCAGAACACCAGCAAGGATAATGGTATAACGCCATTGAAATTTTGTATTTCCTGCAAGTTTGAATTTCTGCGTAAAGAACCACCCTGCTCCGAGAACCGGCAACAGGTTCAACGCAAAATAAAACTGCACGGTATCCCGGGGAAAGGCAAGTTTTTGCAGTAAAAATTTGTCATACAAGGCACATCCCGCCCCCAGCAGTGTCCCTGCAATAAGCCAGAGCATCCCGCCGCTCCGCAGGGAAAATCCTTCCAATTTACCCAGCAGAGAAAAAATGCAGTATCCGATAAAGATCAGCAGCATAGCCGCTCCGTGGACCCATGTCGGTATTTCGTGATAAAGAAAAAGGCCTCCGAGAAATGTCCACACAGGCGCACTTGCCCGGATGGGCGCCGCAATGGAAAGCGGCAGATCCCGCATGGAATAAAAAACACACCACCAGCTTGACGCCACAATAAATGATTTCAGAAAAATACATCCATACATGCCCGGGGTGCAAAGAGAAACAGCCGTCCAATTTCCGGAAAGAAAGGTAAAAAGCACAAAAGCCGTTGTCCCGGATAGGGTTGTCAGAAAAAGAACCGGCGGTACAGCATTGTCTTTAACGGCATGTTTTTTGCAGAAATCGTAAAATCCAAGGATCAGGGCCGATGCCAGCGTGGGCAGAAACCAGTCCGGCACCAGGCCGTGCAATGTCAGATCCATGATCACGCCTGTTTCAGCTGTTCCAACCGGCGTTCACATTCCATGAGCAGGATCGGATCGATAACCTGATCAAAATCCCCTTCCATCACCGCCGGAAGGCCATGGATATTCACGGCAAACCGGTGATCGGTAATGCGGTTCTGGGGAAAATTGTAGGTGCGGATGCGTTCACTGCGGTCGCCGGAACCCACAAGGGAACGCTTGTCTGCGGCAAACTTTGCCTGTTCCTCCTGCTGTTTGATCTCCAGCAGACGGGCATAAAGGATACGCAGGGCGATCTCCTTATTGCGGTGCTGGGATTTCTCCTGCTGACTTGCAACAGAAAGTCCGGTGGGGATATGGGTAACTCGCACGGCAGAGTCCGTTGTATTGACGCACTGCCCGCCGGGGCCGCTGGAACGGAATACATCAAAACGCAGATCTTCCTGCCGGATATCCAGCTCCACTTCTGCGGCTTCAGGCATAACGGAAACGGTAACGGTGGATGTATGGATGCGCCCACCCGCCTCTGTTTCCGGAACACGCTGAACACGATGCACACCGCTTTCAAACTTCATCCGGGAATAAACTTCCGTCCCTGTCAGGGAGAAGGTAATATTTTTGATCCCTCCCAGATCCGAATTGCTCTGATCCAGAATTTCCACCCGCCATTCCCGGGATTCGGCATATTTCAAATATGCCCGGCTCAATTCTCCCGCAAAAAGTGCGGCTTCGTCCCCGCCTGCGGCAGGCTTGATTTCCACAATGATATTGCGTTCATCATTGGGATCGGGCGGCAGCAGGGCGATTTGCAGGGCATTTTCCAGTTCCACAGCCTGTTTCTGCTGAAGTTCCAGATCCTCTTCTGCCAGAGCCCGCATTTCCGTATCTTCTTCGGAAGCGATCATTTCTTTATTGGTATCGATATCCGCCAGAGCTTTTTTCCATGCAGCGAAGTCCCGGAACATTTTTTCCAGCTTCCGGTGCTCACTGCTGACCTTGCGGGATTGTTCCGGATTGCCGTAAAGGGCAGGATCAGCAAGGAGTTTTTCCAACTCCGCAAACCTGACCTGCAAACTTTC
Source organism: Lentisphaeria bacterium (assembly GCA_017457105.1). Lineage (GTDB taxonomy): Bacteria > Verrucomicrobiota > Lentisphaeria > Victivallales > Victivallaceae > UBA1776. The sequence continues at coordinate 2,105 of JAFTIA010000094.1, forward strand.
CAAATGGGAGGCGATATCTTCCGGAACCATAATCATACCTTAAATAAAACAATACAAAAAGACCCCGCAATCAGCGGGGTCCTGTAAAAAGCCTGCTGCTTACTGAGCGGCCTTCTTGTAGCGACGGTTGAACTTGTCGATACGCCCGGCGGTGTCAACAAACTTCTGCTTGCCGGTGAAGAACGGATGGCACTTGGCGCAGATACCGACATGGATTTCCGGACGGGTGGATTTGATGTCCCAGACTTCGCCACAGGCGCAAATCACTTTGGCCGGGCCATATTTCGGATGAATATCACTTTTCACTTTGCATACTCCATAGTTTGGGGTTATATTATTTATGTCGTTTCAAGAATATACACTCACTTTCAAAAAATACAAGGGCTGATGAGAATGATTTTAGCCGATTTTTGCAAAACTTTGGGTTTTTCCGAAGATCAAGAGAGTATTCTGGCTCCTTTTTGGAAGGAAATACTGGAAAATTTCCCGGGGGATTTGGCTTTTCTGGATGAGGATTTTCAAAAAAAATGGTATCCGCAAATCGGTAATGATCCGGATTTTCTGCCGGAACTGCTGCAAGTCCTTCCTGCGATCCGCAACACTCCTGCTTTGAAATTATATGCGTGGGTCCTTTATTACGGATTGAACCGGAAGGAAATACTCCCCGGCTTGAATACCCTCCCCCCGCCGGAGAAACTTCTGGGGGACCGTGCCGGACTTTTTGTTCTGGCGGTTGCCATCGGCTCTTTTCCGCTCATTGCGGAAACCCACAGGCGTCTGGGATTGCCGGAACATTATACAACGGATCTCTTCAACTGGTTTGCCGGGGCGTGCCGGATCCACCGGGCCGGACACGGAGGCGTGCCGGGCCTGTGCCTTAACCAATATTTCTGGGTGCGGCATTATATTGATGGAAAATTGTTCCGCATCGGGCGGTTTGAGTATTTGATCCATCCGGTCCGGGAATTTGTCCCGGCGGTGTTCCGGAACAAAAAAGATGGCAGATTGGCAGTCTTTGCCCCGGATGGCTGGAGCTTTGATGAAAACGGGGAACGGGCGGAAAACGGCGTATTCCGCACAGAATTGATTTATGCAGACAACTCCGTGACCGGTACTCCGATAGGCCCGGATGGCAAAACATATTGCGGCCAAACACAAACGATCTCTCTGGAGGATTTTGAACCGGCAGTTTCCCCGTGGGAATGGGTCCCCAGTATCCACATTCCCGGTGGCGGCGGAATGTCTCCGGAAAAGGTGCTGGATTCCATGAAACAGGCAAAAGTATTTTTCAAAAAATATTTCAAACGGGATATCCGGATGTTCACCTGCTCCTCCTGGATCCTGAATCCGGATTGGGAAAAGGAATTGCCGGACTCCAATATGGCAAAATTCATCCGTCTCGGGTGGAATGTTCCTGCCATGCCGTGGAACAAGGCGGGACTCTTCTTTGTATTCGGTAAAGACGATGTGGATTATGATGCTCTGCCGCAGGACAATGCCCTTTACCGGGCATTCTGCAATCTCCACAAAAAAGGCCGTTGCCTGCGGGCCGGCAGTATCTTTTTTATGACAGAAGACCTTGATAAACTCCATGATGGATTTTACAGAGAAAAAGGAAAAGAGATATGTTGAAGATCGATGTTCTGCCGGTGGGAGTGATCGGCACCTGCTGTTATCTTGTTCACGATGATGCGGGGGAATTTCTCTGCATGATCGATCCGGGCGGGGATGCGGATGAAATCGTTCAACTTGCCTCCGGGATTCCGGCAAAAAAGCGTTATATCCTGTTGACGCACGCCCATGTGGATCATATTTCCGGGGTGGGCGGTGTGGCAAAGGCGTTCCCGGATGCCAAAGTCTGGGTACACCCGGCGGACCGGGAGATGTATGCAAGTAAAGACAATGCGCTTCTTCCCTGGCTTCCTGCGGCAAAGGATTTGCCGGAAATCATGGCGGAAACGCCGCAAATCCCGGGGATGGAGATTTTGCATCTCCCCGGTCACACACCCGGCGGCGCGGGGTTCTATTTCCCGGCAGATAAAGTTCTGTTTTCCGGAGATACACTTTTTGCAGATTCCGTGGGGCGGACGGACTTGCCGGGCGGGAACTGGGATCAATTGAAAAAGTCCATAACGGAAACCATTTTTGCTTTGCCGGAAGATGTCAAAGTCTGCTGCGGCCACGGTCCGGCCACATCGGTCGGGCATGAAAAAAAGCATAATCCCTATTTATAAGAGAAGATTTTATGACCAGATTTGAATTCAGGAAATGGGTGGAAAGCCGTCCCCTTTTGTTGGACGGGGCCACCGGAACGGAATTTGTCAAACGGGGGATGCCCGGCGGCGTCTGCCCGGAAATGTGGGCGCTGGAACATCCCGGGGCGGCGGCATCGGTCCAGCACGCTTACCGGGATGCCGGAAGCGACATCGTTTATATCCCCAGTTTCGGCGGCAACCGTGCCAAACTGCAGGAATACGGCTTGCAGGATCGAGTGGCGGAAATCAACAGCAGACTGGCTGAAATGTCGGTCAAAAACATGCCCGGCATCGCCATGTTCGGCGATATCGCCCCCACCGGGAAATTTGTGGAACCTTTTGGGGATCTGGAATTTGAAGATGCTGTGGCGATTTTCCGGGAACAGGCGGCGGCATTGCTTCAGGGTGGAGCCGCAGGTTTTGTTATCGAAACCATGCTGGATATCCAGGAAGCCCGGGCGGCACTGCTGGGGGTGCGGGAAGTTGCTCCGGATCTTCCGGTAATGATGACCCTTACTTTCGATGAATCCGGTAGAACGCTGACCGGCTGTGACCCTGTGGCGGCACTGATTACCGCACAAAGTCTTGGAGCGGATGCCTTTGGCTGCAACTGCTCCACCGGGCCGGTGCAGATGATCGAATTGATCCGGAAAATGAAACCTTATGCAGAGATCCCGCTGATCGCCAAACCCAATGCCGGGATGCCCAAATTGCAGGACGGCAAAACCGTGTTTGATCTGGGGCCGGAGGATTTCGGAAAATTGACGGCCGCCATGGTGGAGGCCGGGGCAAGCATTGTCGGGGGCTGCTGCGGCACTTCCCCGGAACACATTGCTGCTTTGCACAAGGCTCTGGCTTCTGTAGATGCGCCGGTGATCGGAGCGGAAAAACGGGGGATGACCTCTTCCCCCCGCAAAGTCCGCCGACTGGCACCGGGGGAACCTTTTGCCATGATCGGGGAACGGATCAATCCTACCGGCAAGAAAAAATTGCAGGCGGCATTGAAAGCGGGGGATTGGGCCCCTGCCCTTGCGTATGCGGAAGAGCAAACCGCCCTCGGAGCGGCTCTGCTGGATGTGAATTGCGGCATGGCGGGAATCGATGAAACAAAAACATTGCGGGCACTGATTTCTGAAATCAGCCGCCAGTACGATACCCCGCTGTGCATAGATACCACCCATGCGGAAGCGGCGGAAGCGGCATTGCGGCTTTATCCCGGCAGGGCACTTTTCAATTCCATCAGTGCGGAACGCAACCGTCTGGAAAAAGTTCTGCCCATTGCGGCAAAATACGGTGCCATGCTGATTTTGCTGCCGCTGACGGATGAAGGGATCCCGGCTACAGTTGAGGGGCGCCTCCGGGCATTGGAAACGATTCTGGCTGAATGCGCCAAATACGGGATCCGTCCGGAAGATTGTGCTGTGGATGCACTGGTGATGACTATTTCGGCAGAACAGGAAGCCGCGGAACGGACGCTCGCTTTGATCGACTATGCGGCCAATACGCTTCACATGAATACGGTTTGCGGGCTGTCCAATGTCAGTTTCGGACTGCCCCGGCGGGAATTGGTGAATGCGGCATTTCTGGGGATGGCCCTTGGGCGCGGGCTGAATATGGCGATCGTGAATCCCTCCAGTCCCATGATCGTGGACATGATCCATTCTGCAGATATTCTGACCGGGCGGGATGAGAAAATGCGGAAATATCTTGCCCTTTACGGCAATACAGAAGGTGCGGTACCGGTCAAAACGGCGGCGGCAGCGGCAAGTTTGCCGGAACAGCTGCGCCATGCGGTATTGAAGGGGGATGATGCGGGGATCGGCAAAATCATACAGGCGGCACTGGCGGCCGGACACCCGGCACAAATGCTGGTGGATGAAGTTTTGATCCCTGCCATCACGGAAGTCGGGGATCTTTTTGACCGCAAGGAGTATTTCCTGCCGCAGCTGGTCCAGAGTGCGGATGCCATGCGGAATGGCATGAGTGAACTTTTGCCGCACCTGAAAAACGGCAGTGATGAAGGCGTTTCCAAGCCGGGGATCATACTGGCAACAGTCAAGGGAGATATCCACGATATTGGGAAAAACATTGTGGCATTGATGCTGCAAAACTACGGTTTTGAGGTGATCGACCTGGGGAAAGATGTCCCGGCGGAAGTGATTTTGGATGCGGCGGCGGAGCGTGGGATCAAGGTGATCGGTCTTTCGGCATTGATGACCACGACCATGACGGAAATGGATAAAGTGATCCGGCTGGCGAAACAGCGGAAGATGGATGATGTATCGTTTATCGTCGGCGGCGCGGTACTTTCCGGGGATTACGCAAGCAAAATCGGGGCATTTTACGCCAAAGATGCCATGGAAACGGTAAAAATTGCAAAAAAAATCACAAATGGGGTTGACAAACCGGAATAATGCTGTATAGTATGTGAACAACAAGGGCGATTAGCTCAGCTGGCTAGAGCGCTGCTTTCACACGGCAGAGGTCGAGGGTTCAAGTCCCCCATCGCCCACCATTAAAAAATTCAGCCGCTCATTGAGCGGCTTTAATTTTTTAATGGTGGAACGAAGACGCAAGTCTTCTCTTCACTGTGCGAAGCACAACTTCACTCAAAAGGCGCAGCCTTTTCTTCACATCTTCACAAAAAACGAGAAGCCTTGCTTGTGAAGACGTTTCATTCCGCTTACGCTCCATTACACTTGTGAAGCCGCTCATTTCATTCGCTTGTGAAGTTGCCGCCTTTCGGCGGGAGGATGTGTTACCTTTACAGCGCGGCTTTGCCGCTTAATTTCTTTTACTTGAAAACCCATTGCGGCAGAAGTTTCGCCAAACGCCATTTTTAACCGACAATAGTACTATTATCGGCTTTTCCATGGGTAAACGGACTGAATTTCCCCATTACTCAACAGTTGATGACGCATATCACCGGCATGACAATGACCGGCATCCTCCAAAATGATAAAAGGGGTCCCCTGTAAAGAATGCCCTTCCCCATGATAAATCACGGAATGTTTACTTTCTTTGATTGTGAAAGTATCAGGCAATCTGCCATTATTCTCATCCGCATATAAAGAAATTTGATGATATGCTTCTTTTAAGTTGGATATACACCTCAATCGTTTGCTTATTTCCCGTGGCGCACACAAACAAGGAAGCATAATAAATGCAGACAGAAAAAGAATGACCGCTATTGATATATATTCATAACTTTTTTGCAGTTTTCCATTAAGTTTTAATGCCCAGATCAAAGTAAAAACTATCATAAAAAAGCCGACGACCTGGATAATTGGAGAATTGTGATGTCCATTCAGTGCCAGAAATTCTTCAACGGGAAAATAAAATGATTCAGGCAGAAAAGTGAAATTTTCCCATAATGGGCAGAGTGTTGGAGGCAAAATCCACATCCAGAGAACTGCAACAGTAATTCCGCAAATCAATATGATTCCAGCTTGGCGTTTTTTATTTCCGCTTTGTTCCATAACATCAAGTCTTTCAGCGAATACGATATACCGCAAACAACGACTGGAAATCAAGCGTTATTTTACTATGCAAAGCAACGAAAAATAATCATACATCTTTTTGTTACCAGAAAGAATCAGCCAACTACCGCCATTAGCCTTTATTTTTTCAGGGGGCGGTTGCGCCCCCTGAAAAAATCAGTTTACGTTCGGGTGTTTTATTATTTGCCGTATTCACGGAAGGTGAAAACTCCGGCTTTTTTATATTTTTCAACATCTTCTTTGAAGCCTCTGTAGCAGATGCCCCAATCGGATGAGCCGCCGAGAAATTTAATCCCCATATCAATCATTTTCTTGCAGAATTCAGGTTCGCCGAAGCCGACAGTACCGCAGTAAATATTATGTTTGGCGCAAATTCCTGCGAGTTTTTCCAGAGCCGCCATGACTTCAGGACAGCGGAATTGTCCGGGCTTGCCGATGCTGTGGCAGAAATCGGACGGTCCGAGAAACAGGACATCCACTCCTTTGACAGAAGCAAGTTCATCTGCTTTTTCGAGGGCGGCGGGGTCTTCGATCTGGGCGACAATAAAGGTATTATCATTGGCGAATTTCATATAATCCAGCATGGAAGCATAGCCCTGATCGGCATCCTGATTTACGGCATCGACGCCGCGCATGCCAAGCGGATGAAATTTACATTCACGGACGATGAATTCCAACTGTTCTTTGTCGTGGATGCGAGGGATCATAAGTCCCTGTGCCCCTGCTTCAAGCGGACGGATGAGGTCGGTATAATCCCCTTTGCCGTAGGAGGTGCGTACCATCATATCGATACCGGTGATTTTGGCGGTGCGAAGAATATTTTTCAAAGTGTCGGGGTTTATATAAGCGTGTTCATTGCAGATCCAGAGGACATCATAACCTGCATAGCCGATCAATTCTGCCATGTCAGGATTCATGAAGTTGATTTTTGCGGCGAGGATGGGGGCGCCTTTGCTCATTTTTTCTCTGACGATACTTTTTTTCATTTTTTCCTCGTGGAGTAAGAATTTCGGATATGCGTGTAATATAATCTTTGCAAAAGGGAATTACAAGAGGTGTACATCAAGAATCCGCCTCGTCAGCTGATATGCTGGGGGCCTGTTTTTTTCCTTTCCGGAATTCATCCGGCGAGACCCCATACACTTTGCGGAAAGTCCGGAAAAATGCCGAATAGGATCCGTAATGGCAGATCGAGGCGATTTCTTTGCAGGATAAATTGGATTTCAGCAGCAGAGATAACGCTTCATTCAACCGTTGATCAAAAAGATAATCCCGTAATTGGATACCGGTTTCCTGATGAAAGGTTTTGGAAAGATGTTCTCTGGAAACCCCGATTTTCCGGGCCAGAGATTCTCCTGTCAAAGGTTCCCCGAACGATTTCCGGCAGGCTTCTTTGACTTCATTTACCAGCTTGGCCCCCGGGGAAATCCGTGAACCGTCCCCATCCCCGGCTAAAAGCATTTTGATCATGTCAAGCACAACATTGGCCCCGTCCCAGGGGGATAAGCGCAAAGAGGAATTGGCGTAACGCTGATAATCCAACAGACACTGTTCCAACTGATTGTTCCTGCCCAACGGAAAAAAGTATCCGAAATTGTGATTGATCTCGGCAATCAGCCGTTCAGATGCAATGCCGTAGAAGTTTACCCACAAAAATCTCCACATGCAGTTTGGGGCCGTATGATAAGAAACATTGGGATCACAATGGCGATAACAGAATGCAGTCCCCGGCAGGCAGTCATACTGTTTGCTCCCGACAGAAAAGACCCCACGTCCTGACAAGGTCACGGTGATTTGTGCGCCGATTTCAGGCGGGATATGGGCAGGATCGCATTGCGGCATTCTGTAATCAGCAGGTTCGGTTTCTTCTACAATAATTTCCGGAAACGGCAATGTTTCCAGCACGGGAAAGGAACTGAACCGGACCGTCCATTTCCGCACTTTTGAGATGTCGATCATCGCATTACCTCCATGTCGCATTAATATGACATCGAATATCACAAAATGCAAACAAAAACGGTATTGAAAAATAAAAAATCGGTACTAAAATATATCCCGGAAAGCAATTGGATAAAAATGAACGACGGGCATACGCAGCAGCGGGAGAGTAGCCCGGACCAAGCGTTTTTATGGGGAGAAGGAAATATGAATCATCCTGAAAGAAAAATCGCCCGTTCCGTGGATATGCCGGGCAGGTGTCAGCAGTTCACGGATATGGTTTACAGCGGAAAACATCCGGATCCGAAACAGTTTTGGAAAGAGATCAATACCACTCCGGACAAATTCAATCCTCCTCCCGCGAAGTATTCTCTTTTCTGCGGAGAAATGCACGGCCACACGACTCTTTCGGATTCTCCTTGCGAACATGTGGATGCGGATGTTTATTTCCGTTCGATCCGGGACAAGGCAGGACTTGATTTCGGAGCGTTGTCCGATCATGATCACGGCGGCGTGGGTCGGGCGGAATTGTGGCTCGATGGCAAATGGGATTTGATCCAGTCCAAAGTGCAGGAGTATTACGAGCCGGGAAAATTTACCACGCTGCTGGCATATGAACGGGACTCCTATCCATTTTTTAATAATCTTGTCATTTATTACCGGAATGGAAAGGGCGAAATGTTCCGCGGAGTCCGGGATGGAGAGATCACGCGCGAGGAATTGAGCAGTCTGCTGAAGCGTGATGACATTCTTGTCGTGCCGCACGACTCCTATTGTCTCTCTGCCGGCTGCGATTTTCTGACACTTCCTCCGGAACTGTTCCCGCCGCTGTTGGAGATTTACAGCTGCAGCGACTGTGCCGAATACTTCGATCATCCGCTTCACAAGGATTCCTGGGTCCGTGGAGGTTCATGGCTGGATGCGTTGACAAGAGGCGCAAAAATGGGCGTGATCGGCGGGTCGGACGATCATTGCGGAAAACCGGGACAGGATCTTCCTGAAGAAAAATATCCCACCTGCTATCGCGGCGTCACAGGGGTCTGGGCGGCAGAAAATACGCGGGAAGCGATTTTTGATGCACTGAAGGCCCGTCGCTGCTTTGCTTACATGGGCAATGAACGGATGTCGCTCGACTTCCGGATCAACGGGCATTACATGGGGGAAAGTTTTTCCCTCGGAACCGGCGAAACAAAAAATATCTGGATCGATTTTCAGGCCCCGGAAAAGATCGAACGGGTCACGCTGGTCAAGAATTGCCGGGATCATGTGATTCTTTACGGCAGCGGCAGACAAATGATATTCGACTACCGGCAGGAAACGCCTTGTGACTGCTACTATGTCCGGGCGATCACGGAAAAAGGCCGTTATTGCTGGAGTTCCCCGATCTGGGTGAATGGTCCCGCTGATTGAAAAGACGGATGTAATTTTGAAAACAAAAAACATGAATGATACAGGAGAAAAAAATATGAAAAAGTATCGGGTTGCAGTATTGGGTCTTGCGATGGGTGGAGAATGGGCTCAGGCGGCCGTTGATCTGCCGAATACGGAACTTTGTATGGTTTATGACCCCGCCTTTGGAAAATATTCCCGGATCGATACGGAATATTATCTTTCCAGAAATATCCCCGTTGCCCAAACCGAAGATAAAATTTATGCTTCGGATGCGGATATTGTGGTGGTAGGATCGCCGGATCAGTTCCATGCCGATCAGAGCGTCCGCGCATTGATGGCGGGAAAACATGTGGCTTGTGAAAAACCGTTGGCTCCGACGGTTGCCGACTGCCGGAAAATTATCGAAGCGGTCCGGAAAAGCGGAAAGAAATTCATGACCGGCCAGGTCTGCCGTTATGCTCCGTGTTTCCGTTTGATGAAACAGCTCATTGAAGCCGGGCGCATTGGTGAGATCGTGGCTCTGGAAGGATCCTATGCCCATGATTATCGGCATGTTGCGGGGTGGGATGACTGGCGCAAAAGTGCGGAGGTAGGTCGATACGGTTTCCTCGGCGGGGGCTGTCATGCGCTGGATTTGATGCGTTATCTGGCCGGAGATCCCCTGGAAGTCTCCTGCTATATGAATCAGAAATTTCTGAAAGACTGGGCGAAACCGGATACCGGTGTTGCTATTGCCCGGTTCCCGAATGATGTCATCGCCCGGATCTTTGTCTCCATCGGGATCAAGGCCCCTTATACGATGGGGACCATTGCCTACGGCACCAAGGGGACACTGCGTTATCGCGATGAAGATTGTGTGGAAATCGCCGAAGAAAGTATTTATACAACATCCAGAGAACTGAAATTCACCAAAATACCTTCCCTCGGGGTAGCGCATCACATCAAATACGAACTGGAAGCCTTTGTAGATCATCTGGAAAACGGAACGGTTTTCCCAAGCGATGTTTATGAAGGAACCGGAACCGTGGCTTTTGCCGAAGCGGCCATCCGATCTGCGGAAACCGGTCTGCCGCAGAAAGTACCGGCGGATTTTCGCGATTGACAGCAGTAACATCCGGCGCAGAAAATCAGAAAGCCAGACAAGGACGGACCGAAACGGACACGGATTCAGGGACACGCCGTTTCAGTCCGTTTCCGTCTGTAACTGATGCGCTCCGCTCATTGAGAAAGTTTCCAGCAGAGGTACAAAACGCCTGCGATAAAGGCGATGGCAAGAATCAGGAACAATATCTTTACCCACTTCGGCACTTCCCGGTCAGCGTCGAGTTTGTTTGCCTGACTTCCGAAAAGAACGGTAAAAAATTCAGCAACGATTTCAATCAGAATATCCATTACTTATTTTCTTTTCTGCCACACAGCAATTTCACCCCGGTTGTGAAAAAACTGCATATCCCGAACCAGTTCAGCCAGACAAGCAAGGTCATGATTACCCACCAATCTCCTGATTCCGGTCCCAGAATGGTCAGAGGCAGGCCTACAATGACAAATCCGACGTATTGTTCACTATAACCTGGCAGCTGCGAAATCCCCAGAAGCAGCAGAGCGATCAATGCTGTGATCAAAACTTTCTTCAATACGGATTTCCGGTATCCACGGAAATCTTTGATCAGCATCACAACGGATAAAATCACCCCGGCAACAGGGATAACAGTCAATCCATAAAGCAGCCAGATTATATCCATAACCATAAAAACCACTCTCCTTTCGAGTTTAGTGCGTTGATATGAATATACATTCTACCAAAGAATTTTCAAATTACAGAATTTTCATTCTGCCGGAAAAACGCTGATTCTCAAATTTTAAGCAGGATTTTCCATTTCCGCAGTTGTAAATAACTGCGGTCTATGGTATATTACTCAAGCGGTCATCGGAACAGTATAAAAGGAACAAGGAAAGAATTTACGCGCTATGGAAAATAACATCCAGAAAGAAAGATTCTCTCTATATAAACTTATTCGCCATTCCGGAGGATTGGCTTGTGTTATTGCGTTTCAATCAGCGTTGTTTCCTCTTTTGATCTTGTATAAAATATCAAATTCAGAACACCTTAAAATGACGGAGTCGCTGCCTGTTTTTTTAATAACCGGTTTTCTGGTATTGGACGGCATATTACTCGGACTTTTGCTTATATTTTCACGAAAAGAATACAAAAAACATCATTTTCATTGTTTTTGGGCGTGTGAAATTGCACTTGTTATCCTTCTCTTTCTACTGTACCGATACGGCAATGTAAAAATTGACTTGAGTTTTTAAGCAAGTTGAAAAGAAAAATATAGAAGAAACTCTTTGACAAATACTTTCAACCTTACGCTGAATATTGCATCAGGACAACTTTATCGGAAGATGAATTGAAAGAAACTCTTGCCCAAGAATGTCCGGCGACATCGAATATTCTGTCATGGAAAACCATTAAAGCCGCCATGGGCTTGAGCAGAACGATCCGCTTTGTGAATTGACGATGACTCCGGTTGTACATAAGCTGATAATCTCATATAAAAGTTTACGTCACTTCTTTATGCGCCGTATCCAACAGATGACCAACACCAATACCAGCAGAGGCAACACCATCATACCGATTTGCTGAATCAGCGTATAGTCAAAAGCCGTTTCTGAAACAGGAGCGGCCTGCGGTCGAATCTGCGGCAGGTCGCTGTTGCGTTTTGCACCTTTGCTGATCAAATAGCTGACAAGTTCGGTATGCCCTCCGGCTTCAGCCATATCCAACGGGGTTCTGCCGCTGTTGTCACGGATATTGATGTTGGCACCTTTGCTGAACATTAACTCAAAAATGTCAGTCGGCGTGTTCCATTTTGCCATATAATGCAAAGAAGATACTCCGGCGTGGTTTTGCCGGTTGACATTGATTTGCGGGTGGTCAATGAAAAGTTTCCAAATGCTGTAAGGGGCTCTTACTTGCGGCAGATAGATCAAACAGAAATCATCTTCGTTGTCGCCCATATTCGGGTCAGCCCCGGCAGCAAAAAGCACTTCAATAACGCTATTGTATTTCTTTGTCGCAGCAATATGCAATGCGGTGTGTCCGTTGCGGTCTTTCAATTCAACAGGAACTCCCAGATCGAGCAGAGCCTTGACCATTTCAGCATTGCCGTGTCGGGCGGCGACGTGAATGGGAGTGTGTCCGGTTTTGGGGCTGGGAAGAGTCAGTTTTGCTCCGGAAGCGTGAAGTTTCTTCAAGCCTTCAATATTTTCTCCTTCGGAAGCAATATTGTAAACACTTTCGCCGGGGAAGTTTTCGTTGGCACTGATGTTGTAACCGAGTTTGACCATTTCGGCAGCAACATCGGAACGGTTGTACTGACCGGCAACCACATAGGCACTCTTGTATTTGCCGTTTTCGCCCAGAAATTCTTCCGGCGAACAG
>JAFTIA010000095.1 GCA_017457105.1 Lentisphaeria bacterium
CCTGGCGGCGGATGCGCAGGATGGCTTCCTCCACCGTCATCTGGGGCCGCAGGGACACATATTCCGTGGTCATGATGGAACCGGCGGAATTTTCAGGGTAACGAAGGATCTGGTTGATGGAGTGCCGCATTTCCGGGTCCGCGGCTTTCAGAATCCGCTTGACCACGTTGGCGGGCATCTCCTCGACGATGTCTGCCGCGTCGTCCACGTACAGCTCGTCCAGCACTTCCTTCAGCTCATTGTCCGAGAAGCCCCGGATCAGGATCTCCTGGGCCTCGGGTTCCATTTCAACAAAGGTTTCCGCCGCCAGCTCCTTGGGCAGCAGGCGGAACATCAGGGGGATCTGCTTCTCTTCCAGATCCTCAAACAGTCCGGCAATATCACTGGGGTTCATGGTCACCAGAATATCCCGGAGCGTGGCATATTTCTTGTCCTCCAGCATCGCCAGAAGGGCCTTTTCCACGATCTCAAAACGCTCTGCCATGATTTACCTCCTATTTTCTATGTAAAAACAGAAGCAATCATACAGGTCCGAAGATTTTTACAGGCTCACCGGGACAGCAAGCCTCCTTCTACTTCGGCCCGGTATATTGCCGCTACTGCCTGCGTCCATAGTGTTCCCTCCTTTAATGCCATAGTTAAGAATATTTTACAGCTCTTTGCCAAAAATGTCAACCTTGACGGCACCGGATTCCCCGCGTAAAATGGTTCTGTAATTCACTGCAACGACCGGAGGTATCCCCTATGATCCGAATCGCCACTGAAGCCGATGTCCCCGCCATGCTGGACATTTACGCGCCCTACGTACAGAATACCACCGTTTCCTTCGAATATGAGATCCCCGGGCCGGAAGTCTTCCTGGCCCGGTTCCGGGAAATCACAGTGCAGTTCCCCTGGCTGGTGTGGGAGGAAAACGGGTCGATCCTGGGCTATGCCTACGCTGCACGGCCCTTTGAGCGGGCCGGTTTTTCCTGGTGCGCCGAGCCCTCGATCTATCTGCGCAGTGAGGCCCGGGGCCGCGGAATCGGCACAAAGCTGTATGCTGTGCTGGAAAAAATCCTGGAAGCACAGGGCTATTGCCTGCTGTATGCCCTGATCACCTCGGAAAACCTTCCTTCTGTCCGGTTTCATGAAAAATGCGGCTATTCCACAGTCATGGTGCTTCCCGGCTGCGGGCGAAAATTCGGCCGCTGGCTGGACCTGAATTGGATGGAAAAACCTGTGAAAATTGGTAAAAGTCCCAGTGGTTTCCCTGCTTCCTGGTTGTCAATTGTGCAAGATGCAGAAAGATTCCGCGATATTTTAGACAGTTTGTCCCTTTCCTTCTTGAAAAAAATATGATATGTTATGAGCGTGGAAAAATATGGGTTATTGCGCCCATTTTTCATCGTGGAACCTTTCCGAAAAATGTGTTTTCGGTCGGATGGCGAAAAATTCTGGTCCAATTCAGGCCTTGCCTGCACTTGGGGCAGAGGATTCGCCATCGGGGCGGGCAGATTTTCCGGGAATCCCGTCCATAGTAGCATCCATCAATTTATATAAGGAGCTGTGACCATGTATTTTCAGAAAAAACGCGTAATTGCAATGCTGCTGGCCGGTGGCCAGGGCAGCCGCCTGCATGTCCTGACCCGGAAGACCGCCAAGCCTGCGGTTCCCTTCGGCGGCAAGTACCGCATCATCGACTTCCCCCTGTCTAACTGTGTCGATTCC
>JAFTIA010000096.1 GCA_017457105.1 Lentisphaeria bacterium
CCTCACCGCCTCGGGCGGTGAGAAGGCGGCTTAGTGCTCGGTGCCACTCGGCAGCGCAAAATATTTTTTGCGCTGTCGCTGCACCGCTGTGCAGCGATTCCCTCCCTAGGCCCCTGCGCGCTCGGCACCGAAGGGCCTCGCCCCGTGTGTTAGAGAATGCACAGGGATGTTCTGCCCAACAGTTGCGCCCTGCGCTTTGGAATTTCCGGAGCGCATAGCCCCCACATAGCCCTGTGCTGCCTGCCCTCCGAAGCCTCCGGCGAAGGAGGGTCCGTACAAGTCCGTACAAGTCCGTACAAGTCCGTACAAGTCCGTATTCCCTTGCCCGCTCCCTGTGCATTGCACAATATTCCTCTTGCTTTTTCTGAAAACCCGTTTATATTCAGTACCAACACTGAAACATACCAGGAAGGAGAAAAATCATGGCACGCCCCGAATTGCCTGTTGATGATCTGGAAGGGCCGGTTTGCGGCATTTCCGCAGAAGAATTCCGCAATATCACCCTTTACCTCAATAAAGGCGACAATTTGCAGGATGATTACCGCCGTGCCCGGATCATGGGGTTCGGCAATAAAGTCACTGTAAGCCCCGGTGCCGTGATCCGGATCGGCGATAATGACATAGGGGAAGGCAGTCATATCGGGCTGAATTGTTATTTGAATGGCGATGTCCGTGTGGGCAAACATGTTCTGATCGGCCCCATGTGTTCTCTGCCTGCCGGGAATCACAAATTTGATCCGGAAAAAGATTATTTTGCCGCCCGGGATCAATCCCTTTCCATCATTATCGGCGACGGCAGCTGGCTGGCAAGCGGTGTAACCGTGACCAACGGTGTTACCATCGGCAAATGCAACCTTATCTGTGCCAATACCGTAGTGACCCATGATACGCCGGATTACGCTATTATGGCGGGGACACCTGCCAAACAGATCGGACGCATCGACCCGGAAACAGGGGAATATATCTGGGAGAAAAAATAATGGAAAAATTTTTGCAGAAACGGGATATTTTAAGCGTTTTTCAGGCTCCCGATAACGGGGAAACGGTGGAATTCAATCCGCCGGGGCTGGTGTGGATCGCCGAAAAAGATGTGGAAAAATACCGTGTACATGTAACGGATGAAGCCGGAAATGTGATCGCAGACCGGGAAACCGATTGCAATATTTTCCGTTTTGAAAGTCTTCTGAAGCCCGGCACCTACCGCTGGAACGTTTTTGCCAACGGGGCGGAACTGGGGGAACAGTCCTTCACGGTTCCGGAAGATGCCCGCCCCTTTGTGCCGCCCACTGCAAAGGAATTGCTGGACAAAGCCTCCGGGGAACACCCCCGCCACCGTTTTACCCGGGAGGAGATCCCCGCCTACCGGGAACGGTTTGCAGAAGAATTGAAGGTTCTGCGCCGGAACGTGGCGGCGGCACTCCGGCAGCCCCTGATGGAATACCCGGATATTTACACCAAATACCGGAAAATGGATCTGCGTACTGCTCTTGACCGCATCCGGGAATTTCTGGACCGGGATACGGTGGCGTGTGCTTTGATCTATCTTTTTGACGGAGATAAAGCCGCCGGGGAACGCGCCCGGGATGCGGTACTGCGGGTCATGTCCTGGAGTCCCTTCGGGGAATGTTCCATCCGGAACCGGCTTGCCGGGATGGATGAGATCGGGTTGAGCATCTGCCGTACCATGCCTTCCATTTTTGACTGGACCTGGGATCTTTATACGGAACAGGAACGCCGGTGGATCGGGGAAACACTGGCGATCCATGCCAGAGATAATTATGAACGCATGACCGTTGACAATAATTATCTTGCCGATCCCGGCAAATCCCATCTGGGCCGTCAGCCGGGGTATCTTGGGGAAGCGGCACTGGTCCTGCATGAATTTCTCGGCAGGGAAACGGCGGAGAAGTATTTGCAGTATGCGCTGGATGTTTACAGTTCCCTTTTCCCGCACTACGGCGGCCGTGGCGGCGGCTGGGCGGAAGGGGTTTTCTACGGAAGCAGTTACACCAAATGGTATTTGCCCTTCTTCTTTGCCGTGGAGCATTTGAGCGGGTTCACCTTCCTTGCCAAGCCGTTTTACCGGCATCTGGCGGAATTTTTTGTCCATTTCGCCCCTCCGGGACAGGAAGCGCATCCCTTTGGGGACGGCAACTGGGATACCAGTGTGGAATGGCCCGGTTTTCAGGCGCAGGATCCCTTCGGCGTGTATGCGGACCGCTTCGGGCCGGAAACGGCACGCAATTATTCCAGACAGCTGCGCTCCGGTGTGGAAACCTACCATCTGCATTTGCTGGACCTGATGTATCCCATCGGGAAAACACAGGAAAACCGGGAACCGGCGTCAAAGAGTTTCATCTGCCGGGATACCGGGTATATCAGTATGCGGAAAGATCCGGAAAACCCGGTACGGGATATTGCCGTCCAGACCCGGTGCAGCCGTTTCGGGGCATCCAGCCATCAGCACAGCGATCAGGGAAGCGTGGTCGTGATGGCAGGGGGAAAAGCTCTCATCGTGGGAACGGGGACTTTCGGCTATCTCTTCGGGGAGGAACATCACGCAAAATGGACCCGGCAGACCGTGGCGCACAACTGCCTGATGATCGACGGGGAAGGACAGCCCCGGAACGATGCGGATGCCTTCGGCGTCATTCAGTCATTTGACGGAAATACAGCCGTCATAGACTTGTCAAAAGTTTATCCTATGCTTACAAGTTATTGCAGGACAATTACTTTTGATAGAGAAAAAGGCGTCGTCACTTTGATTGATGAATTGACGGCGCCCAAAAAAGTGACGGTAGACTTCCGTCTGCACAGCAATTACGTTCCGCAGCAGCTTGCCAATGGCAATGTGGCGGTGGAAAGCGATGGATACCGGGCGGAGATCACGGCTTCCGGCGAATATTCCATGACGGATGTGTATGAATACAATGGTTATATCAGCCGTCCGGGGGAACGCCATCACTTCAAGCAGTATCACATGAACTGGCGGACAGAAAATGTGCAAAAACTGCGTCTGGAAACGGTCATTCAGGTGACTCTGCCGTAACAAAGTGGGCGGCTGGCGGGGCACATGGCGCAGAGCCGATACTGCGGGCAGGGGAATACGGACGGCAACGGACGGCAACGGACGAATACGGACTGGGGCACAAGATGCGTGTGAGCCATGTGCTTTAAAAATTCCGGGGAACATGGCTCTCACTGCACCAAGTGCCCCTCGTCCGACCTGTCCGACCTGTCCGACCTGTCCGACATTCTTTGCCCGCACCCTGTGCATTGCGCAATGTGCTCTGCCAGCCAACAGAACACACAGCCCTGTGCTATCGAAATTCCAAAGCACATGGCACGCACTGCACCATGTGCCAATCGTCCGTACAAGTCCGTACAAGTCCGTACAAGTCCGTATTCCCTTGCTCCCACCCTGTGCATTGCGCAATGTGCTTTGCCAGCCAACAGAACACACAGCCCTGTGCTATCGAAATTCCAAAGCACATGGCACGCACTGCACCATGTGCCAATCGTCCGTACAAGTCCGTACAAGTCCGTA
>JAFTIA010000097.1 GCA_017457105.1 Lentisphaeria bacterium
AAATGTTCGGTTTCATGCTTCCCGGGAGTGCGGAGAAACTGGCACTTTCCAAAATGAGCATGATGGGTATGGGCGATGCCATGATGAAATCGGTAATGAAGAAAAAGGGCGTCCTTACATTACCGGAACTTATGCGTTCTGCCAGAGAAGCCGGAGTTCAATTCATCGCCTGCGATATGGCTATGGACATGATGGGCATATCGCAAGAGGAATTGATAGAAGTCGATGAAATTGCCGGAGTCGCGACTTTTGCTTCGCTGGCAAAGAACAGCAATAACACCTTGTTTATCTGATATTCTTTCTGTTCCGATACAGGTCAAAACTGTATGCGGCAATTACTGCGGTATTATGACTTATTTGCATAATTTCAGAATTATCTGCACAAAATAAACTTGAAATTGTGCAGAACGGCATTATATTATGGGCAGATAAGATAAAACAGCGGAGCAGGATTTATGAGAAAATTTGATTATTCGGCATTTCCGGGAGCGTTGCTTACTCCGGAAATTTGCACCCTTTTATCCGCTATTCACGAATATCGCGGGAAACAGGATTTATACATTACTGCCAAAAAGGATATTTTGAAAACGCTGCTTGAAGTTGCCATCATTCAAAGTACCGATGCTTCAAACCGTATGGAAGGAATTTTTACTTCTGATGCCCGGTTAAAAGAGCTGGTTATGAAAAAATCACAACCTGTGAACCGTAATGAAAAAGAGATTGCCGGATATCGGGATGTTCTGGCAACGATCCACGAAAGTTATGAGTATATTCCGCTGACACCAAACTCCATTTTGCAGCTGCATCGTGATTTGTATTCCTTTCAAGCTCCCGGTATTGGGGGGCATTGGAAAAGCAGCGATAACTTGATTGCAGAAACGGATTCAGAAGGTAATCAGCATATCCGTTTTACCCCGGTAACTGCTTTTGAAGCACCACGGGCAATGGAAGAACTCTGCACGGCTTACAGGAACGCACTTGCCATTGGTGTTTGTGATCCATTGATGCTTGCAATATTGTTTGTTTTTGATTTTCTCTGCATTCATCCGTTTAATGACGGCAATGGGCGCATGAGTCGTTTGCTTACTTTGTTACTGCTTTATCAGAATGGTTATATTGTCGGGAAATATATCAGTTTGGAAAAACTCATTGAACAATCCAAAGAAACCTATTATGAAACATTGCAGCAGAGCAGTGCAAATTGGAACGATGATACGAATGATTATATGCCCTTTATGCGTTATATGCTGGGGATTATTCTCAAATCTTATCGTGAATTTGAAAACAGAGTTGAACATATTGTGACCGGCAAACTCAACAAAACCGATCGCATCCGATTGATATTTGAACAGAAACTGGGAAAAATCAGCAAATCGGATATTGCCAACACTTGTCCTGATATAAGTATTTCCATGATTGAACGGACTCTGAAAGAGATGCTTGACAAAGGTGAAATCACCAAAGTCGGATCAGGCAGATCAACTGCGTATGTGAAAAAGTGATATTCCAGGAACGCCGATACGCATACTTACACCGCTGGAGCAAAGTCAGCGGTATCGATACGAACAATTCCTTTGACCTTTCTGTGCGGCGGCATCGGTAAAACGGTGTCGCCTTTTTCTTTGCCGGAAAATATTATAAAATCAGGGACACCAGGTAACGATGCCTGTTACCGGATGTTTGCTCCGCCATCGGATGAATTCGGGATAGGTTTTGACATTATCCGCAATTACAGCCTGATAATATTCAATGCCCATAATGTGTTCATCATCCGGGGTGAGATATTTGAGTTCCAGAATAGTTCGCCGCATTTCCGGTGTTAGAACTGCGTTGATTCTCGCCGCGACATTTTCAAAAAATCCATCAAATTGCGAGCCTTTCAAAATCTGGATCATATCAAGCTGCCACTCTTCATTTTCCAACATAAACCAAATGTGAAATTCCAGACAGGCTTCTTCAGTATCAGCAAGATTCCTGTATTCCATACGGGTGACAGACGGGTTTGCACAAAGTTTTTCAATAACCTTAAAGCTTTCGGAAACATTTAATTCACCGGTGTAAATATGAAAATCAATGTCCCGGTGTTTCATCAATAACCCCATTGCCATTGAGCCGACTTGATGGACTTCAGCACCAATGGATTCCCACGCTTGCCGGACATTGCTTTTTTCAATAACCTGCAGAGCTTTTTCAAGATTATTTTGAGCAATGAATTCAATATCGTTCATTTTCGTAAAATTCCCTTATCTGTCGGCAGTAACATATCATTTTTTAATACGTTTTCAAATATCTAAAGGTAAAAAGGCGTAGAAAAGGGCGTGTCGCGGCTCTTGTTCCCTTGATTGGCAGTGGTCGGATACACTCCTGATTGCCGCTAGCGGAGAATTTGGGGAGATTTTATGCGGGAAAGTAAATTTTAAGGCGGCTTGCCGCCGTTTAAGCGAAGCGCAGTAAAAAAAGAAATACATCCTCCCGCCGCAGGCGGCAACTTCATCCGGCTTCGCTTTGCTACGCCGTGGCAAGCAAGTGCAATGGAGCGATAGCGGAATGAAACGACTTCACAAGCGAATGAAATGAGCGACTTCATCCGCCGTCGCTCTGCGAGCTATGGCGGGATAAGCAAGCAAGGCTTCCGGAGTTTGGTGAAGATGTCCCGGCTTCATTACATTACGCCGTGGCAAGGAAGAAAACCTTCGGTTTTGAGTGAAGAGCGGCTGTCGCCGCGTGAAGTGAAGACTTGCGTCTTCGTTATTTTTTTGCCCAAAATTTGGGCAAAAAAATTGGGTGGCTGAATCCACCTTCGCCAAGGCTACGGCGGACAAGGAGACTCGAACTCTCGGCCTTCTGGGCCACACGCAAGGGCGTCAGCCCGCAGCGAGCGTGAGCACCGCAGGCGATAGCCGAGGAGCGCAGGGCAACCACTCAAACAGCCCAGGAGGTGCGCTGACCACGGCTTTGCCGGGGACAGCAGAAGATGGGGTGGATTTTATTTAAGCACCGTCAGGTGCGCTGTAAAAAGAAACACATCCTCCCGCCGCAGGCGGCAACTTCACAAGTGAAGCGATAGCGGAACGCCTTCACAAGCGGAATGGAATGAAGCGTCTTCACAAGCAAGTCGGAACGGTGTTTTAGTGAAGAGCGGCTTCGCCGCGTGAAGATGTGAAGTAGAGCCTGGCGGCTCTGTGAAGTGAAGACTTGCGTCTTCGTTATTTTTTTGCCCAAAATTTGGGCAAAAAAATGGGGTGGCTGAAGAGACTCGAACTCTCGGCCTTCTGGGCCACAACCAGACGCTCTAACCAACTGAGCTACAGCCACCATTTTTCAATGTTCCTTAATATAGCACTCTTTTGCACAGATGCAAGGGCTGGATGAAAGATTTTTTCAAACTTCCCGCTTTCAGGTTGAAATGCGGCAAAAACATGCTATCGTAATGCCCAGTTGTAAACTTATCAAAACAAGGAATCAATATGCTGAAACCTCTTTTCAAAACCCTGTTGCTGGCGGCGATTTTTGCCACTGCCGGCTGCGTTGCCGCTGATAAGCCGGCATACCGTCTTTCCGACACCACTTTTGCCAAAGATGCCCTTACTCCTTTTGTGGAAAATGGCCAGCTTCCCGGTGCTATTTGTGTTTTCTACAAAAACGGGATCCAGGAAAATACCTGCATCGGTTACGCGGATGTGGCGGCAAAGCGCCCCATCACCATGGATGATGTTTTCATGCAATGCTCTCAAACCAAAGGGTTTTGCGGCGTGACCATCGCCATTCTTCTGGAGGAAGGCAAGATTTCTCTGGACGATCCGGTCAGCAAGTATCTTCCGGAATTTGCCACCCTCTGGATCCACCAATCCACCAAAGACGGCGTAAAAACGCTGGTCAAAGCCAAAAACACCCTCACCATCCGTATGGTCATGAATCACACCGGCGGGTTCCCCTTTGAAATCTGCGCCAAAAGCAACAGTTACAGAGGCGGCGGCTGGACCGGCGGGGCACCCCTCCGCCAGACCGCAATGATCGCCGCCAATTCCCCCCTGCTTTTTGAACCCGGCACCCAGGTTCGCTACTCCAATACCGGCATTGATATCGGTGCCGCCATTGTGGAAGTGGTGACCGGCAAGCGTTGGGAAGATTTCCTCAAGGAGCGTGTCCTTGACCCGCTGGAGATGAAATCCACCTCGTTCCGCCCCACTGGTGAACAGTTGAAAAACATGGTGGAAATGTATAACTGCGTTGCCAATGCCCCGGCAAAGTACCGGCATGAAAACGCCAACCAGCAACGGCCCTACAATGGCGACCGGGTGTTCCCCTCCGCCGGGGCGGGGTTGTGGACCACCGCCAATGATCAGTTGAAATTCTATAAAATGCTGATGAATCTGGGTGTGGGCGAAAACGGCGTCCGTATCCTGAAAGAAGAAACTGTCAAAAACTACCTTGCCAAATCCACCCGTCCCGCTCATCTCGGCGGCTATTCTCTGGGGCTGTCTGCTCCGGTGGTGGATACTGCAAACGGCTGGTTCGGGCACGGCGGCGCATTCGGCACGAGCTGTTCTGTAAACTATCACCGGAAAGAATTGAAACTCTGGGTCGTCCAGCTCTGCGGCAAACCCCGCCCCTGGGATCGTGCCCGGGTGCAGGCAGAACAGAAGTTCTTCCGCTATGTCATTGACAACTCCGGCACCGATGCCTACACCGGCCGGGTCAAGTAAGAGCTTGCTGCGCCGCAGTACAGCGGAGGCAGGAACGGGCAATGTAACAGCCTCCGCTGAAAAGCAGACGGCACTTGGCGGTGTGAGTGCCATGCGCCTCCGGAAAATTCAAAGCGCAGGACTCTCTGCGGCCCGGAAAACAACTCCGTAAACATCCGTACATATCCGTTCCGGCTTGGCCCGCAATATCAGCACTGCGCCATACGCTCCGGGGCGCAGTTTGGTTTCAGGTAAGGGGGGGGAAGCCCCCCCCTGTCACAATTTCAGTGCGGCAATGTCCCCGTTTCCGGAAGCCACCAGAAGACGCCTGCCGTCCACTGTCAGATCCGAAATGGAGCCATTCAGTTTGACATGCCCGCGGATCCTGCCGTCTGCCGTCAGCAGACACACATCTCCATCAATGGTCCCCGCCGCCACTCCGCCATCCGGCAGCGTAACGATACGCACCGCACCGGCAGGCAAAGCACGGGTCCAGACCACATTGCCTTCCGCCGTCAGACGGTACACAAAGCCATTGTAACTGCATACATAGATATCCTGTTTCCCATTGGCTTCCAGGGTTTCCGTCATCATAAAGATCTCGTCACCGGTATGGAAGGTTTTAACAACGCCACCCTTTTTGTTATAGAAATTGACATTGCCGTTATCCAGCCCCAGCACCACAGTGCGGTTGCGGCCGTCCCCGTTCAGCGGAGCCGCAGAAGCACGGCAGCCGTGACCGAATCTGCCGCCCCAGACACGGTAGCCCTTATGAGTCAGGACCGTGGCGGTCATATACGCCGTGCCGCAGATCAATTCCTGTTTGCCGTCCCCATCCAAATCTGAGATCTTCACTGAACGGGTCTGGCGGACGACTTCGTAGTTCCAGATCTCTCTGCCGTTACGATCCAGCACATAGGTGCGCCAGTTGTCACACCCCACAATGATCTCCGGCTCACCATCATTGTCCAGATCGGCAATGCGGACAATGGTGGCACTGGGAAACAGACGGTAGTAGGGGAACTTGAATTTCCAGACTTCTCTGCCGTCCGGCCTGATCACGCGGCAATAACCATCTTTGCAGACAAGGATCAGTTCCTTTTTGCCGTCCTTATCCACATCCAGCGCAGCCAGATCGTGGATCGCCGAAATGATTTGGAGAGATTTGAACTCTCTGCCGTCCGGCGTAAGCAGCACCAGCCGCCCGGTCATACTGGAGGCGGCAAGGTAATCTCCGCCTTTCTCCTCCACACGGATCACCCGGGTAAAGTTTTCTCTGGCTTTGCGGATCGGCAATCCTTCCGCAGGAGAACCAAGCACTGCAGCTTCCCCCAGATAAACAGCACCGTCTTTGACCGGCGTAATGATCACCCGCACCTGCTGTGCCTGCTGTTCTTTGAATGTAAGCACATAAGGAATGGTACTGCCGAACCCGCTGTGCCCTTCGGACGAACTGTCGTAAAACGCCACTTTGCGGTTATCTTTCCGGAAATTGTCATTGCTGAGCCGGACTTCCATACTCCGGATGCGGAAAGGCAGATCGCTGAACCGGGGAGAAGTCCCCCACCAGGTCTGCAGTTCCACCCCGCTCACCTTCTGCGGCTCGCGGAAAGCAAAATTCAGCACCGCTTTCTGATTCCGTGCAAACATCACCGAATCCGGTCCTTCCGACCAGGCGCCATCCCAAAGCTGCCCCATGCGGTTTTTGGCATTGGGGAAGAAAAGATGCGCCGTTTGGGGCGTGGTCCCGATAAGTTTTACAGGGATCAGAGAACGGATTTCCCGTTCCGTCAGGCGGAACGCCACATTGCTCTCCAACTGCAGTTTCCATTCCGCCCGGATCGCCGGAGCGTTGATCGCCGTAGCACTCTTTGCAAGATTGCGGCGGGGCGGCACAGGCTTTTCAAGGGCGGATTTGGCAACGGCCACACGGCCGCCATCCTGCACGGAAACAGTATAAAGCGTTTTACCAGTATGCACCCGGAATCCTTCTCCGGAGCGTTCCACCGCCCATTCCGGCACGGCTCCGGAAGCGGCACCGTGCCACACCGCTGCCATACGGACTTTTTCCCCGGCAGAAAGATCTTTTTCCGCTGTTTGATCCATCACCCGGATCACCGCCTGTGCATGGGGGTAACTCCCCCACTGACGGCCCAGATCCGCATCATCATAGGTGGAAAGCCGGAGATCCGCAGAGGTCTGCAGCCGCATCCGCACGCCCGCCTGTTCCAGTTCGTAACCATCCGGTCTGGCGGTTCTTGCGCCGACGCCGTTCCACCGCTGGATCATGCGGAAAGTCCCGGCTTCCCGGGCGGCAACTTCGTCAATGAGCATCCACGCCTTTTCCTGCTTAAGCCAAATGTAATGGCGGGTCCAGTCGCACTTGCCGAGGCGGTTGGCACGGACCGTCATAACGGCAACATCTTTCTTGTCCTGCTGATCCACAAGTTCCATGTAGGCGGGCAGCGGGAACGCTTCGCCATTACAGTAAATAAGCAGACTGTTATGATATTTCTGCTGATTTTTCACATATTCATTTTCAGCCAGCCATTCCCTGCCGAACTGGGTGAAACGGAGGACGCTGTTGGCATCATTATGACCATGCCCGCCATTGTTGACCCCATCCACCAGAATATAGAGAGCCTGGGGATCCAGTTTTTCCCGGAAAGAAAATTTGTCAAAACACTTTTCCAGCGGGGGTACCGGCTTCGCACTGTGGGCATATTTGTAATAACCGGGATCCAGTTTGATCACCGTCACGCCGTCCAGATCGGCGGGAACCGCCGCCGGAGTGGGTTTCCGGAAATACTGGGAAGGCGTATTGCGGCGGAAATCAAAAGGTTTCTTCATTTGCAGCATGTAATTCACCAGCGGATTCCCCGTAGCGGCATACAGCATTTTCAGCACGATCATATCGCTTGCGCTGGAACGCCACACATTGGTATCCCCATAAGGCGTCTGCGCCCCCAGATTATCCATGGTGGTCCCGGCAACTTTTATGATCTGATCCGCCACGCTGTTGCGGAACACGGTTTCATCCGGCAAAGCCAGAGCGTACACAAAGACATGACGCCAGGTAAGCCAGTGGTAACTGTCACAATCATCCATGGCTTTGCCGTGGACATACTGCCGGGCAAAGTTCTTTTTGACCGTATCCAGCCAGAATGCAGGATGAGGCAATTCGGCAGAATAGTATTTCCCGAAATACAGGGCACTCATCAATGCCCCCATGCTGCAATGCGTCAGATGGTTCCCCACCGGGCCCTTGCTCCGGAGTCCGCCCCGGGCTTCTGCAAAAATGGCCTCATGTGTCCAGCGCAAAATCATATTGCTGACCGCCAGACGGTCCTCGGCTGTCAACGCCGGATCGTGTTCGATCAAATCCCAGCCGCCAATGGCTTCAAAAGAGGGGAAGTCACTGTCAAATCCCCAGGGCCCGCCGAATTTGCGGGGATCCCCCTTGGCACTGGCAACATAGATCTTCGCCACTTCCGCATAAAGTTTGGCATCCATGGAATTGCGGTAGCGCAGATAATTGGTACCGATCTGGGCAAGCTGCCCCCCCAAAGAAGTGTGGGATCCCTTCTTCAGCCGGTCATGAGCCGTCCGGATACCGTTGGAAATATAATTTTCATTGTATTTCGGCATGGCATGGCGGAATTTATACTCTGTTTTGAATGTCACAGGAAGGATCAATTCGCCGGGCTTACCATGCTTTTTCACCAGTTCAGCAAAGACTTCCGCCCCTTTGAACATGCCCGCATTGCCGGAGGCCCCGAGAACGATCACATCCTTGTGGCGCACAAATGGTTCCACAATCGTTTCAATGGTGTATCCCCCTTCGCCGGGCAAAAATTCATCCGCCGCCGTCTGATAACGGCTGTACAAAACCTGCATGGCAGGGTTGCTGACAAGATTCCCCATCATGATCACCGTTCCACCGGGCGTCCGGTCTGCCGGAGTACCGGGCCGGGCGGAAATGGAAACACCGGAAACCTTTCGGATGGCATCCGTCACGATTTTGGCGGCCTTTTTGCCTTCCGGCGTATCCGGGTGAAGCAGAATGGCACAGGCTTTCCCCGCCTTGACAATGGCTGTTGCCTCGGGAAGTTCCACCACCTTTTTCAATTCCGGAAGCGGCATACGCACATCCCGGTAAGATTGTTTGGGCATGGGATCATCCTTCAAATCCAGTTCAGGAACCACTTCCAGCCGGGTGATCCGGATGGTTTGAGGATTGTTCACCTTTTTGGTACCGATAAAAAATTCCAGTTTCCGCACCTTGTCCGCAGGCTCACCGGAAATCATTTTCTTTTCCCATGTCAACTTTCTGTTCCGCAGAGCGGTAAGGGTGATCTCCTGCGGAGAAGTGAAAAATTCAGAATTCCATACAAAGAAACTCCAGACGGGCTTCTTCGCCTTGTCATTATATGCCCGTACATAAAGGGCAGGAGCAGGAGGTTCCCCCTTGCAGGAAATCCCCAGTTTCACCGTTTTTTTCTCCAGAGAAAGAGTTTCCGGCAAGGTAATGGTAAAAGAGAGATACTGGGATCTCTTGGGATCTCTGGAAGTGGGCGTTCCGGTGATTTCCAGAACAGTTTTCCCCTTTTCGGCAAGGACCCGCACCTTCCCCTTGTTGGACACCCGCACCTGACGGGGCTTCAACCCCTGCAGCAGATCCGCCGCAAAAAGTGCGCCGCCAAGTAGAAGCACCGCCAACAGCAACAATACTTTTTTCATATAAACTCCTTACATTATTATAGAAATAAAAATCACTCCGGAAATCTACAATAGCATTGCATCCGGGAAATTACAACTGCCGGAAAATATCCCGTCAGCAAATCTGCCTGCAAAAGGTGGATTTTTCTGTTGCAATCCTGCAGAATTCGTGTACATTGCCTGTACTGATCATTTTTTGAACAATGGTGGAATCATGGAAACGTGGAATGATAATGTACTTTCGTGGCGCAAAGGTTCCGGGAAAAAGTTCCGGATCGCAATAGCAGGAGATATTTGCCCCGCCCGTGCCGGAGCTGCGGAAATTTGTGCAGGAAAGACCGGAGAAATTTTGCAGGGCATCCAGCCCGTGCTGGATCGTGCCGATCTGCGCCTTGCCCAGTGGGAAGTGGTACTGACCAATGAGGATACCCCCATTTTGAAGTGCGGTCCCAATTTGAAGTGTGATCCGGGCTGTGTGGATTTCCTCAAAAAAGGCAACTTTGAAGTGGCTCTCCTTGCCAACAATCACACCGGCGACTACGGCGAAAACGGCGTTCTTTCCACGCTGGAAGTTTTGAAAAAAGCAAAAATCCGTACCGTGGGTGCCGGAAAAGATGCCGCAAGTGCCCGGAAAGTCCTCCGGATGACAAAAGACGGATTCAAAATCAGTATTTTCAACTTTTGTGAACATGAATTCGGCTGTGCGTGGGAAGATCACGCCGGGGCAAATCCTTTTGATACGATGAATGATCTCCGGCAGGTGCGGAATGAACAGAACAAAGCGGACATCATCCTTGTAGTGATGCACGGCGGAAACGAAATGAACCCCATCCCCAGCCCCCGGGTGAAACAGTTGTGCAGGGCGTTTGCAGAAGCCGGTGCCAGTGCCGTCATGAATATCCACACCCACTGCCCCCAGGGGATCGAAGTGGTAAAAGGCGTTCCTGTCGTCTATTGTCCCGGCAACTTTTTCTTCCCCTATCCCACCAAAGTGTATGATCCGGCGGACTTCTGGTGGAGCGGGTATGTGCCCACTTTTGAATTTGACCGGAAAGGGGCGTGCTCCGTGGAAATAACGCCCTATCTTATGGAACCGGAAACTTTACACATTTGCGCTCTTACCGGAAAACAGCGCAAATGGTATCTGGACTATATCCGGAAAATCAGCAGAGAAATGCAGGAAAACGGCGATCGCTGGTACGATATCTGGTGCGCCCGGCAATACGCCATGCCGCTGGATCTTTTTTCCTGCATGGCAAGCGAAGCTTTCAAGCAGGATCCGGAAGATGAAAATGCGTTGAAGCACCTGCCTCCGGCACGGAATATGCTGACCTGCCCTGCACATAATGAGCTTGCTTCCCGGGTGGTTCTGCTGCTGGAACGCAAAAAAATCAAAGCATTGCAGAAAGAGATCCCCGCACTGGAAAAACTCCGCACCGCCCGTTTTGCAGCGTTGACAAAATGAAAGTTGCATTTTCAAAAACAGGGTGTATTTTTTTGAAAAACGACCGAAAGGATAAATCAGATGGAAACGTGGAATGATAATGTACTTTCGTGGCGCAAGGGCTCCGGGAAAAAGTTCCGGATCGCAGTAGCGGGAGATATTTGCCCCGCCCGTGCCGGAGCTGCGGAAATTTGTGCCGGAAAGACCGGAGAAATTTTGCAGAGTATCCAGCCCGTGCTGGATCGTGCCGATCTGCGCCTTGCCCAGTGGGAAGTGGTGCTGACCAACGAGGATACGCCGATCCTGAAGTGCGGTCCCAATTTGAAGTGTGATCCGGGTTGTGTGGATTTTCTCAAAAAAGGCAACTTTGAAGTGGCTCTCCTTGCCAACAATCACACCGGCGACTACGGCGAAAACGGCGTTCTTTCCACGCTGGAAGTCCTGAAAAAAGCTAAAATCCGTACCGTGGGTGCAGGAAAAGATGCCGCAACTGCCCGGAAAGTCCTCCGGATGACCAAAAACAGTTTTGCAATCAGTATTTTCAACTTTTGTGAATATGAATTCGGCTGTGCATGGGGCGATCACGCCGGGGCGAATCCCACCGATCCATTGGATAATCTCCAACAGGTTCGGGATGAAAAATACAAGGCAGATATCATCCTTGTAGTGATGCACGGCGGCAACGAATACTGCCCCGTCCCCAGCCCCCGGGTGAAACAGTTGTGCAGGGCGTTTGCGGAAGCCGGTGCCAGTGCCGTCATGAATATCCATACCCACTGCCCCCAGGGGATCGAGGTGGTAAAAGGCGTTCCCATCGTCTACTGCCCCGGCAACTTTTTCTTCCCTTATCCGGAAGACAAGTATGATCCGGCAAGTTTCTGGTGGAGCGGGTATCTGCCCACCTTTGAATTTGACCGTACCGGTGCCTGTTCTGTGGAAGTGACGCCTTATATCATGGAACACACCCCCCTGCGGGTGACTGCCCTTACCGGCGAACAGCGCAAGTGGTTTCTGGATTACCTGCAGAAAATCAGCAGGGAAATGCAGGGAAACGGCGATCACTGGTACGATATCTGGTGCGCCTACCGTTACGACTATCCCTTCATGTGGATCCACGAATTGGAATGTGATGCTTTGCGTAAAGATCCGGAAGATGCCGATGCACTGCAGAAACTCCCTGCACCCCGGCACATGTACAGCTGCCAGGCGCACTGCGAACTCGCCCGGCGAATCATGCTTCTTTTGGAACGCAAAGAAATCAAAAAACTGCAGAAAGAAATCCCCGCTCTGGAAGAACTGCGGACAGCCCGCTTTGCAGAATTAAAGAAGTAATTTATTTGGCTTTGTACTGAATGCAGACGGATTGGCTGCTTTTTTGCGGCACCTTGCCGGCAGGGTGCCGCATAAAAAAACAGTAAAGCAGTCGTTGTTTCATACGCAGTATTTATTTTTTCAGCATTTCCGCCATGGAAACCATCCGGTGTTCATGGCGGGATTTTTCTGCCGCAAAAACCAGCATGTGCGATTCCAGACTGGAATCCATACCGGTCACCACGCCGCTCCGGTCCCCGGTACGGATGGCATCGGCAAATGCTTTCAGAAGATTGAAATCCCCGCCACCGTGGCGGTCGCCTGCAACCGGCGGCGGAATGGGAATGGAGCGGGTTTCTCCAGTACGGTAAGTGTGCAGAGTCAATGTATCCCCGTCGCCCCGGATCTCTCCGTGGGAGCCGAAGATCACCAGCTGCCGTTTTCCATACCGGGAACAGCCCGCCATGGTAAAAACTGCCGTAGCACCATTGGCAAATTCCAAACTCACCGTCTGATGATCCGGCACATCGTTATCACAGGCAAAAACACAACGCCCGTAAGGACTTGTTTTCAAAATTTCCGTCAAATCCTCCGGCGGCCGCCCTTCCAGAACGGATTCCACATAATTATCCATATTGCCGCTCCGGATGCGTTCCTGATACAGGTGCGGCGCAGAATAGGGGCAGGAATCCTGTAAGGCGCACTCTGTGCAGCGGTCCGCCGCCCCTTCCGGCTGTTGTTCTTTCCGGAAAAACATCCGTGACCCGTGGGAAAAAACCTCCCGGGGCGGTGCAGGAATAAAATAACAGAGCCAGTCCAGATCATGGATGGATTTTGCCATCAATACAGAACTGGATTCCGCTTCTTTCCGCCAGTTGCCACGGACATAAGCGTGGGCAAAACGCCAGTGACCGGTGGGTTCCAATGCCTGAATACTGGTGATTTCACCAACGGCACCTTCATCCAGAAGTTTCTTCAAAACCCGCGTAAAATTGGTGTACCGGAGTACAAGGCAACTTGCCAGAAGTACGCCGGACTCCAGAACTGCCTGATGGATGCGGAGGCAGTCTTCTTCACTGGTTGCCAGAGGTTTTTCCAGCAGAATATGGTATCCCATGCGGGCAAAAGCAATGGCGGATTCGGCGTGCATTTTGTCCTGCGTGGCAATCACCACTGCATCTGCAAACTTTTCCATTGCCAGAAAATCACGCCAGTCAATCCTCCGCTTTTCCTCCGGAATATGATGCATCTCCCCGACACGATCCCGGAAAAAATCCCGGGGATCCGCTACGGCAACAACTTCCACACTTTCAGGCATTTGCAGCGCATGACGGGCGTAAATCGTCCCCCGTCCACCTGCACCGACAATGATCAATCTGACTTTTTTCATGATCTGCGAAATAGATCCATTTTTATCTCAACCGGCACGGAATATATCACTTTTTTGCACAGTTGCAAGCGTTTTTTGCATAGTTTTACATGTTTTCTGCATATTTGATGATATAGCTGAAATATTTTTTGTAAAGATATATGCAAAAATGATGAAAAGTATGCAAAATTGTGGAATATCGGGGGATTTCAAAAATCATTCAAAAAATAAAATAAGAGGCCATTCGCTTTTGCCAAATATTTTACAGCATTTCATCATCATCGTCAAAGGGGATGCAGGAAGTGTCATCCTCCGGAGGGAGGTGATCTTTCCAGCGTCCGGGACGGCGGTTTTTCAGCCAGAAAAGCAGGGCACGGACATCCGGAGCAATATCTTTGATGACGGTACGGCGTTTGACAGCTTCCAGGACTTCGCCTGTTTTTTTATCACAAAGATCCTCGGTATGGATCTCTTCCTGACGGAACCCGAGGGCACGGCGGAGCAGGGCTTTTTCCACATCATCCTGTGGGGCTTCGCCATTCCCGGGAAGGGATTGTTTGCGCGGCATAGTAAATTTCTCCTTTTTATTGCAATATTTTGTCAACCCCCCGATCTTTTAGTTTTCCCGAAAAAACCCGCAAAAAATTATTGAAAGACTCCGTAAATGCAGTATATTATACCGGGTATATACAAAATAATCTCTAAAAACAGGAGGCAATAAAATGCAAAAGATCGAATGGGACAAACTCGGATTTGAATTCACCCCCACCAAATCAAATCTCCGCTTTACCTACAAAGACGGCAAGTGGGATGATGGGGAACTCTATGATACTTATGACATTACCGTATCCGTTGTTGCCAATGCGTTCCACTACGGGCAGGCGATTTTTGAAGGGCTGAAAGCCTTTACCACCTGCGACGGCCGTGTGTGCATCTTCCGTCCGGAAGCCAACGCCGCCCGTATCAACAGCTCTGCCCGCCACCTGCTGATGCCGGAATTTCCGGAAGACAAGTTTGTGGAAGCGGTGAAACGTGTTGTGGCAGACAATATCGACTATGTCCCCCCCTACGGGACCGGCGGCTCTTTGTATATCCGCCCGGTGATGTTCGGCATCACGCCCCAGATCGGCGTGTCCCCCAGCAAAGAATACATGATGATCTTTATCGTCACCCCCGTGGGGGCTTATTACAAGGGCGGGCTGACCCCGGTGGAAGCCTGCATTTCCGTGGATTTTGACCGTGCCGCTCCTCACGGGACCGGGCACATCAAAGCCGCAGGGAACTACGCCGCAGGGATGCTTTCCACCAAGATCGCCAAAGAACAGCACCATTGCCCGGTGGCACTCTTCCTGGACCCCGCCACCCACACCATGGTGGACGAATTCGGCACCAGCAACTTCCTTGCCATCACCAAAGACGGCAAGTATGTCACGCCGGATTCCAAGTCCGTGCTGCCCAGTATCACCAACAACTCCCTGATGCAGGTGGCTGAAGATCTGGGGATCACGGTGGAACGCCGTCCGGTGATGCGTGCCGAATTGAAGGATCTGGCGGAAGTTGCCGCCTGCGGTACTGCCGTGGTCATCACGCCTGTGAGCCGCATTTATGACGGCGATCAGGTCTATGAATACGGGGACAAGGTCGGCGCAACCATGCAGAAGATCTACGATACTCTTACCGGTATCCAGAAAGGCGTTGTTCCGGATACCCACAACTGGCTTGTAGAAGTCAAGTAAGATGCTTGAGGAGCGTTTGGATAAAATGCGTATCATTCATGATCCGGTGGAATTGCAGACACTTGCATTGTCTGTCAGGCGCACCGGGAAGCGTATCGGGCTGGTGCCTACCATGGGTTTTCTGCATGAAGGGCATCTTTCGCTGATCGATGA
Source organism: Lentisphaeria bacterium (assembly GCA_017457105.1). Taxonomy (GTDB): domain Bacteria; phylum Verrucomicrobiota; class Lentisphaeria; order Victivallales; family Victivallaceae; genus UBA1776. Next base: position 15,418 of record JAFTIA010000097.1, read on the forward strand.
AGCGAAAAAACGGAGCGATTTTGTGATCGTTTCCATTTTTGTCAACCCGGTGCAGTTCGGTCCCAATGAGGATCTTGACAAATATCCCAGAGATTTTGAGCATGACCGGGCCTTGTGTGAAGAACACGGGGCCGATGTGATCTTTGCCCCGGCGCCGGATGCCATGTATGCGCCGGACCGGAGCGTATGGGTGGAGGAAACCAAACTTTCCCGGGGCTTGTGCGGGGCTTTGCGGCCCGGACATTTCCGGGGGGTGACCACGGTGGTGGCAAAGCTTTTTCTGCTTGCCCAGCCGGACGTGGCGGTCTTCGGGCAGAAGGATGCCCAGCAGGCTCTGGTGATCCGCCGGATGGTGCGGGATCTGAACTTCCCCATCGAGATCGTTACGGCACCTCTGGTGCGGGATACGGACGGTGTGGCGTTAAGTTCCCGGAATAAATATCTCTCCCCGGCGGACCGAGAACGGGCAAAAGTATTGAGCCGCTCTCTCTTTGCCGCCCAACGGGGGGAATTGGATGCTGACGGCGTGCGGAAAGCGATTGCCGGTACAGCGGATAAAGTGGATTATGTTGTATGGCTGGATGCGGATACGCTGGAAGAACCCACGGAAAACACCCGGGAAATTCTGGTGGCAGTGGCGGCGTATTTCGGCACGACCCGGCTTATCGACAATGTGTTGATTCAGGAGAAAAAATGATTCGTTTACAGGGCAATGATCCTGCGCTTCAGGCGTTGTTTCAACGCCCCGGTTATCCGCCGGAAATTGAGCGCAGTGTAGCGGAAATCCTTGAAAATGTGCGTACCCGCGGGGATCAGGCACTTTCGGAATATGCGCTGAAATTTGACAAGGCAGAATTGACTCCGGACCAGTTCCGGGTGACGGATAAGGAAATCGCCGCTGCCGGGAAAAAAATTTCCACCACGGCACGCAAGGCACTGAAAGAAGCCTTGAAATCCATTCAGTCTTTTGCCAGAAAACAGAAACCCCGTGATTACCGGTACACCGCCCGCCGGGGCGTGGTGCTGGGCGAGCAATTCAGCCCCATGGACCGGGTGGGGGTTTACATCCCCGGCGGGACAGCGCCGCTGGTTTCCACGGTGATCCACACGGCGGGGATCGCCTCTGCCGCAGGAGTCCGGGAAATCGTGGCGGTCACGCCCCCTGGGACCCATCCGGCGGTTTTGTACGCCATGCGTCTTGCGGGGGTCACGGAAATTTACCGTCTGGGCGGGGTGTACGGCATTGCTGCGCTGGCATTCGGCACGGAATCCATCAAGCCTGTGGAAAAGATCGTGGGTCCCGGCAACGCTTATGTGACTGCTGCCAAAAAACTGGTTTTCGGCAAAGTCGCTATCGACATGGTGGCGGGGCCGTCGGAAATCATGGTCATTGCCGACCGCACGGCGCCGCCGGAATTTATTGCTGCGGACTTTTTGAGTCAGGCGGAACACGGCAGCGGGCTGGAACAGTCCGTACTGGTTTCGGATTCCGATGAAATTCTGGATGCGGTGGAAAAAGAGATCCAGCTCCAGAAACAGGCTCTTCCCCGCATTGCCACCGTGGATAAAGTTCTGGACAAGGGGGCTTTCCTCATCCGGGTGAAAGATATGGATGAAGCGGCTGTGATCGCCAACAGTTACGCTCCGGAACACTTGGAGATCATGACGGAATTCCCGGAAAAAGTTGCCCGGAACATCACGGCGGCAGGGGCGATCTTCCTGGGCCCGTGGACACCGGAACCGGCGGGGGACTTCTGCGCCGGACCGAGCCATGTGCTCCCCACGGCCGGCAGTGCCAAATTTTTCCGCGGATTGGGGGTGGATTCCTTCTACCGCCGTTCCAGCATCGTCCGGTACAGCGAAGATGCCATCCGCCGGGAAGCATGGATCATCGAAGAATTTGCCGCCATGGAGGGCCTCGCCGCCCACGGCAGATCCGGAACGATCCGCCGGAAATAACATCATGGCAAAATGGTACGAATTGGGGCCCTTCACGGTATTTGACGTGGAAACCACGGGGTTCAGCCCCCGCAATGACCGCATGGTGGAACTGGCGGCATTGCGGATCGACCGGGACGGGACGGAAACAGAGTTTCATACCCTGATCCATCCCGGGCGCCCCATTCCTGCCTGTGCAAGCCGGGTGCATCATATCACGGATGCCATGGTGCAGGATGCCCCCCATTTCCCCCGGATCGGGCACTCTTTTCTGCAATTTATTTCCGGCACTACGCTGGTGGCGCACAATGCCCGGTTCGATCTGGGTTTTCTGCAGGAAAGTCTGAACCGGGGGGGATTGCCGCTGTGGAAAGGGAACACCATGGACACCTTGCTTTTGAGCCGCCGGGTGTATCCGGAGATCGCCAGTCGCAAACTGCAGGATCTGCGGGTACTGTTGGATCTGCCGGATCCCAGTTACGGAACGGGGCAGGCGCACCGGGCCGGAGCGGATGTATTGTGGACAAAAGAATTGTTGAAACACCTTCTGGAATGTATTCTTTCCCGGAGGGAAGAGCAGCAGTAAAACAGCGGACAGGGGAAAGCCAATCAGCCTGCCCGGGAAAAATATCAAAGCAACAGATAATGCAAGGAAACTGGAAAATGGCAAAAAAAGCACAGGTCATGGAAATCGGCGTAATGACCAACACCCGTACCGAAGGCAATCCTTTTGACAAAGTTGCAGAACACGGCGTGCATGTGACCCAGATAAGCAACTGGAATATGGAACTCTGCACGGCGGAATTCGGCAAAAAGATCAAAAAGATGGCAAAAGACAGCAAAGTCCGTCTGAACAGTTTGTGGGCGGGCTACTCCGGGAATTGCGTGTGGAACTTTACCGAAGGCCCCACGACTCTGGGCATTGTGCCGCCGGAACTCCGGGAACAGCGGGTGAAGGATTTGCTGAAAGGAGCGGAACTTGCCGCCTGGTGCGAAGTCCCTGCCATTGCCACCCATTGCGGATTTATTCCGGAAGTGCCCACGGATCCCCTGTACCCCGGGGTGCTGGATGCCATCGGCAGAGTCGCCACCCGCTGTGCGGAACTGGGGCTGGGCTTCTGGTTTGAAACCGGGCAGGAAAGTCCGGTCACACTCCTGCGTGTTATTGAAGATTTGAATATGGACAATCTGGGGATCAACTTTGATACCGGCAACATGATCCTTTACGGCAAGGCAAACCCGCTGGATGCGGTGGCGGTTTTCGGTAAATACGTCCGCAATCTCCATGTAAAAGACGGTCTGCCGCCCACCACCGGCCGTGAATTGGGGCAGGAAGTCGCCGTAGGCAAGGGCTTGAGCAATTACCCGAAACTGCTGCCCGCCCTGTACGCCGCCGGATACCGGGGCGACCTGATCATTGAGCGTGAAATCAGCGGTGCTCAGCAGATCAAAGACATCCGCAAAACCATCGTTTATCTGGGGAAATACGTTGCAAAGACGCTGGAAAAAGCGGCAAAATAAGGCTTGCCGACCACCCCGGCAGGATACCCCTGCCGGGATCAACTGACCGTTGAAAAAAACGAGGGGCTTTTATGCGTTACTATTTTGCCGGAGGTCTTTTCAATCACAAGGAATTGATCGGCAACCATTTGCTTGCCGAAGCCATTTTCCGTTGTTCCGGCGGGAAATGGGAGGCACTCCTGCCCCAGAAAGCGGAAAATCAACTGCGCCCGGATGCGCTGGAGATCCGGGACAATGATTTTGCCATGGTGCTTCAGGCGGATGCGGCACTCTTCAATTTTGACGGCAGTGAACTGGATTCCGGGACTGTTGCCGAATTTATGGCGGCACGGTTCCTGGATCTGCCCTGTGTCCTGTTCCGGACGGACTTCCGGTCTGCCGGGGACCAGAATGCGGATGGCGAACCGTGGAACCTCATGCTTTCCGGTTATCCCCGTACTGCCACCTTGCGCTATGACTGCATGAGTCGTTATCAGGCTCTTTTCCGGGAACACGCCACCCCCCAAGCCCTGCAAAAGTATTACGATGAAATGGCAGAAGCAGTGATTGAAAAACTGGAAAAGGCAAACAGTACGCCCCCCGTGTACCGGAGTGAAGAAGAGCGTCTTGCCGCCCGGGAATTTTTTATACGCAGCTGCGGCGGGACATTGCCGGAAAGATTCGGCATCCGCTGAAAATCACCGCCCCGCCCTGCCCATCGCCCTGTTTGCAAAGTTGTTTTTTTTGCGCTATATTAAAAAAATATGTGCTGAACAATGACTGATGCAAACCGTCTGCGCTTCTAAAATCAGTCTGCATTCAGTACAGAGCCAAAACAATCAAAAAACAGGAGTGAAAATGAAGAATCCGGGTTGGGTGGATTTACAGGTCAACGGGCATAACGGGGTGGATTTCTCCAATCCCCTGCTTACGGAAGATATGGTGATCAAAGCCGCAGAAGAACTTTTTGCCGCCGGAACGGAGATCTTTCTTCCCACCATCATCACCGGGCCCATGGAACTTTACCGGCGGAACATCCCCATTATCCGCAAGGCGGTGGAAAGCCACGGTCTGCTGGACCGTATTCCCGGTGTCCATCTGGAAGGGCCTTTTATCAGCAATACTCCCGGTGCCGTCGGGGCGCACAATCCGGACTGGGTGCAGATCCCCTCTGCCGCCGCCGTGGATGAATTGAATACGGAAGGATATATCAAAATCATCACGATCGGTGCGGATGCACAGAATGCGCCGGAAGCCATTGCCCGCGCCCGGGAACTGGGGATCCATATTTCTGTGGGACACCACATGGCAAATTACGCTCAAGTCCGGGCGGCGGCAGATGCCGGAGCGGAACTTCTGACCCATCTGGGCAACGGATGCCCCAACCTCCTTGACCGCCACAACAACCCCGTCTGGGCGGGACTGGCGGAAAACCGGCTGACTGCCATGATCATTGCAGACGGTCATCATCTGCCGGGAGAACTGGTAAAAATCTTTATTCAAACCAAAGGGACCGACCGTGTGATCATCACCAGCGATCAGGTGGAAGCCACCGGATACAAGCCGGGCCGCTATCATGTGCTTGGCAATGATGCCGTGCTGGAGCCCAACGGGAAACTGCACAATCCGGAAAAGAAGTGCCTGGTAGGGTCTGCCTCCACCATCGGGATGTGCATGAATTTCCTTGAATCTCTGGAAACCTGGACGGAAGATGAACTGGTGCAACTGGGCCGTACCAATGCTTTGAAACTTCTGCAGTAACCGGCTCCGCTCCCATTTTCATCATTCACACATGGCTGTATTGCGGCCATGTGTTTTTTTTTGCAATTCCCGGGATGCAATTTAGTAAAAATATGTCTCTTTTTCACATCTGAAAAAAGGAGACTTGCTTTTTTGTGCTGAATAAAATACATTTTAGGGAAGTTATGTTTTGAAGCAATTTTATGGAAATCTATCATTCAGGAGGATAATATGCTTCCGGATCACATCGTTACATTCACTCCCGGAACAGCGCAGTTCTGCGTGCCGCTGGAAATGACCTTTGCTGAAGATGCCGATCTGCACAGCACCCCTGTGCGGATGATGGCGGATTTTGGTGAACTTTCCCGGGGAAAAATCGAACAGGGCTGGCTTGATCCGCATACCCTCCGGGTGGAACGGCATTATGCAGACGGCCGCAAGGAGATCCTGCCGGTGCGTTTTGAAGAACGGCTCTATTACGGCAACCGGGGCTGGGTGACATGGCGTGTTTTGAACCGGGAAGAGAAGTCTCAATTCTTCCTTGCCTTTGACCGCCGGGAAAAATCCGGCACTCTGAAGCAAGCACCTTACATGCCGGCAACGGGCTTCGGAGAGGAGATCCTTGTGCAGGGCAGTGCCTTCAATCCCCTGTTTGTCCCGGGAATGCACCCCTTTCTGATCGCGGCAGATTTTAACGGCAATGGAAAAATCGATCTGGTATCCACAAGTCACTACTCCAATGTTCTGGGGATGCCGTGGCAAGGAGTGTTTTTCTGGCAGAATACCGGCAGCAATTCGAAACCCCTTTTTTCTGTCCCGGTACGGCTTTCGGCGGATGGCGTGGATGTGCGGGATCCTTTCCCGGAAAACTTTTCTTTTGCCTCCGGAGACAGTTCGGAATTGGACAATGTGATCCATTTTGCACCCCGGCACGATTTTATCAGTGAATTTTACGGCAGAGCAGACCTTTTTGACTGGTTCGGTACAGGAAAACTGGACTTGATTACATTGAGTCGTGACGGAGGTATCCGGGTTTACCGGAACACCGGGCACTCTCATCCGGACGGGTCCCCGGTACTGGAACTGGCTGTAAAAATTCCTCTCCCCAAATGTCTGGCTCCGGGATTCCCCGGACTGCGGGTGGTGGATTATGACGGCACCGGCAGGCCCTCCATACTGTTAACAGCCTGGAATCTGGACCACAATCTGGAATACGGCCAGCTCATTATCATGCACCGTACCGGCGGAACGGCGGAAGCTCCGGAATTCACCTTGCGCACGCCTGTAAGATCCAATTATTACAGTCCTTCCCGGAGTCGTTTTGAAATCCCGGCAGAGGAAACGGATTGGCATACCGTCGCCAATTTCGGCGGGGAACGGGCGTGGTGCATCGATTTTGCCGATGTGGATGGAGACGGCAAACCGGAACTTCTCAATTACCGGAAATCCAGTGCCGGGGATCATGCCGTGGTGGAAGTGTGGAAACTGCTTGGAACGCCGGAACGCCCCCTGATGGAACATGCCGGATTGCTTGCCATCCCCCCCGAGAAGGGTCTGTTCTCGTTCTCGTTCCGCGTGGTAAAAAATGCCGCCTTTGACGGCTGTATCGTGGGGCGGCGGGATGAGATCCGCTATTTCCGCAGAGTCAAAGAAAATATGCTTGAATCCGGAGCATTGGAAGATGCAGGAGTTTTGAACGAAACGCTGGCCAAACTCCAGCCGGCCGGCTACACCCGCCCGTGGCCTGTTCCCGGGAAAGATGAGTTGACTGATCTTCTGCTGGGCGATGAAGCCGGTTTCCTCTCCATTGCCCGCAATGTGGGGACAGTATCCAAGCCCTGTTTTACCGTTCCGGAAAAAATGCGGGACAAAACGGGCAGCATCCTCCACTTTTACCGGGAAAGCTTCCTCCATGACTGGGATCTGGAACGCGGCTGCGGCCAATTGAAGCCCTGTGCAGGAGATTGGGATGGTGACGGCAGTATCGACATTCTATGCGCCGGAAACACCAACCGTATTTTCTGGCTGGATGATGTGAATCTTGCGGCCGGAACGGTGGGCAAAATCACGGAATTGACAGTGGTGCAAGGGGAAAAAATCACCTGGCGGAAAGGCATCCTCATGCGGGATGTGGATGGTGACGGTATCTTGGAGTTGCTGGCAGTGAATATGGAGCAGGAACTTGTCTGGTACAAGCAGGCGGGGGCTCCGGAACTGCTCCGGGAATGGAAAAAAGTTTATTTTGAGGACGGAGAAGTGGTGACTTCCGGCGAAATCTACAAAGGGCCTTTCCCCGATCCTCCGGCTATTTTTGACCTTATAGACTGGCACGGACGGGGCATGTGTGACCTGTATGTGGCAAGCAACTTCAATCTGGTACATCTGGAAGCGAGTGATGACTCCATGATGCGTTTTAAACGTCCGGAATTGATCCACACGCCGGATGGTCTGATCCGTCTGGGCCTGCATGAGAATCAACTGACTTTTGCTGATTTGGATGGTGACGGCATTCCGGAAATGCTCGTTGGTACTGAAGCCGGGCTGATCCATGTCTTTCACCGAGATTGGATCGCCGGGAAAGTCAATACGGCTGAATGGGATAGAAATAAAATCTAATTCAAACAGAAACATTGCCAATTTTAAGAAAGGAAAAAAACATGAAGCAGAAAGATCATTTCCGCCCCCTCCTGTCGGCTCTCTTCAACCGGTCAGCGTTCACGCTGATTGAACTATTGGTGGTCACCTTACAACTCTGCCGTGATTTTTTCAGAGGCTTTATTTGTACGGATCAGTACGGATGTGTACGGAAACATACGGAGAGTGCCGCTCACAAAAATACACCGCATCATACTTGCAAAGCAAGTGCTTCATGTT
>JAFTIA010000098.1 GCA_017457105.1 Lentisphaeria bacterium
ATACGTCATCATCACCAGATCATCACACTCCCATGATCCCCATGGCGTTTCAAGACATGCAAACGTGGCATCATCCGCAATACGGAACTTGACAGTTCCATTTTCCAAAGTATAAAACCGTTTCGCCATAGCGGGGGTCCTTTCCTGATTTCTGACAGGTAATATAGCATTTGAGGAAAGTAAAAACAATAGGCTCTATACTAAACAATGACTGTTTTTTCTACTTGGTCTCTGCGAGGCTGGGGTCCACGTGCTGAACGCAAGCAGAACCGTAACGCCAGTAAAACTGGCTGATTTTTTTAACGCCGGAGCCATGCGGAGGCGGGCGGCACGATGCCGACCTTGCCACGCCGCTTGACGATCCGGATCGTCTGCGCTCCATAAAATCAGTCGGCGTATAGTACACAGCCCAAGCTTATTCAGAAACAGGGATTACACTTCTACGTCCGGATAGATATATTCCTCACCGCAATAGTTTCGGTAAAACAATTTTCCATTTTCGGACTTTTGCAGATAATCAACCGAAACGGGGACTTTGCCGCCGCCGCCGGGAAGATCGATCACCAGATGGGGATTTGCCATGCCGGAACTCCATCCCCGCAGGGCTTGAATAATTTCCTGCGCTTTACACAGGGGCGTCCTGAAATGTTCCGTGCCGTAAACAAGATCGCACTGAAAAATATAGTAGGGGCGCACCCGGTTTTCCAACAGTTTCCACATCAGCTCCCGCATGACTTCCGGATCGTCGTTGATCCCTTTCAAAAGAACGGTTTGGCTGCCCAATACGATCCCGGCATCGGCAAGACGCTTCAGGGCGCGGCAGGTGGCGGGGGTAATTTCATCCGGATGATTGAAATGTATATTGATGTAAAGCGGGTGATACTTTTTCAGCATTTTTACCAGTTTGGCGGTAATTCGTTCCGGAAGGACGCCGGGAGTGCGTGTGCCGATACGGATCATCCGGATATGTTCTGCAGTTTTGATTCCGTGCAGAATATATTCCAAAGCATCATCATCCAACATGAATGGATCGCCGCCGGAAATCAAAACATCCCGCAGTTCACGGTGTTGGTGAATGTAATGCAAGCCCTCATCGATATCTTTTTGAGTAATGATAAACGGCTGTTGAAATTTCCGTTTACGGGTGCAGAAGCGGCAGTACATGGCACATTCGCCGGAAACAAGAAAAAGACAGCGGTCAGGATATTTTTGAACGATGACCTCGCTCTTTTTGAAACGGACCTCACCCAGAGGATCGTCTAAAAGCTCCTTATTATTTTGCAGTTCAGCCGGATCCGGCACACATTGCCGAAACAGGGGATCCTGCGGAGAGGTGAAGCGTTTCATCCACGATCGGGGGATACGGCAGGGAAAAATCTTATTGATTTGGCGTAATTTCTCAATGTCAAGCCCGAATTTTTGAGCGACCACATCGGTATCTGTCAGAGAACGGGCTGCAATTTTCTTCCAGTTTTCCATAAATAAAAATATTAAAAAATTTTAAGCGTCTGCGTGCAACAAGATAAAACATATATTTTTGAACTTAACGAATATAACACTGAAATGGAAAAATTCAATATAAAAAACGGCCTCTGCCGTAAATTACAGATTGCCAATTATGCGCTGATACCGCATCTGGGAAACGGGAACAGGAGGCGTATCACATGAACCGTTGGCAGGGCACTTTGCGCAAGGCACCGGGTGTAGATGCGGGGACTGTTGGCTGGCAGGGCACTTTGCGCAAGGCACAGGGTGCGGGCAAGGGAATTGACAAAATGGACTGAATGGACAAAATGGACTTGGCACAAGAATGCGAGTGGCCAGTGAGCCCCGGAAATTCCAAAGCGCAGGGCTTGCCACGGCGTAGCGCAGCGTAGACGGGCGTAGAAGCGGGGACTATTGGCTGGCAGGGCACTTTGCGCAAGGCACAGGGTGCGGGCAGAGAATGTCGGACTTGTCGGACTTGTCGGACTTGTCGGACGAGGGGCACAGGGCTATGTGGGGGCTGTGCGCTCCGGAAATTCCAAAGCGCAGGGCGCAGAAGAAAAAAAATCCCTTTCCCGACAACGGAGGGAAAGGATACGCGGCTCTTCTTTTGGTTACTTTTCTTCTCACCGGGAGAAGAAAAGTAACTGGTACCCGGGAGAGGAATCGAACCTCCGACCAAAAGTTTAGGAAACTTCTGCTCTATCCACTGAGCTACCCGGGCAGGAAACAAACAAAATATAATCCAAACCTGACAAAAATCAAGTACAAGGAATAAAAAATCAGCAACCTCCCAAAAGGCGGGCACTGATACCGGCGGGGAGTTCTCTGCCGGTGGATTCGGGGATACTCATTTCGACGGCGGAAATGGAACCATCAGCGCCGAATACCTGCCGGAGAAGCCTTGTAAGAACGATGGGCGTAAAACCGGGGGAATGGCAGCTCAACTCAATACAAAAAGGTCTGGAAGTATCCGTGATCTGGCGGCAAAGGTCAAGTAAAACGGGCAAATCTTCCTCAATTTTCCAAACCTGCCCGCTGGAACCTCTGCCGAAAGTGGGAGGATCAAGAGCGATGAGGTTGTATTTGGAACCGCGGCGGACTTCACGGCGAACGAATTTCATCACATCATCAGTGATCCACCGGATGCGGTCATCGGAGAGGGATTTATTCAGCGTGAGATTATGGCGGCCCCATTCGATCATGCCTTTTGCGGCATCCAGATGACAAACCTTGGCACCGCCGCGGGCCATGGCCATGGAACCGACACCGGAATAAGCAAAAAGATTAAGAGCCTGAACGCCGGACCCCTGTTTTTTGAGCCATTCACTGAAAAACTGCCAGTTGCGGAACTGTTCGGCAAAAAAGCCGAGATGCCCGAAACCGGTGGGTTTGACCATGAGTTCAAAACCGCCCCAGCGCACCTGCCAGGATTCGGGATGGGCGGTACGCCATTCCCAACGGCCGCCGCCGCTGGAATTACGGATAAAAACGCCGTCAGCGGCATCCCATTCCTTTTTGGGAAGGGAGGGAGCCCAGAAAGCATTCAAAGCGGGCCGAACCAAACGGAAGGGGCCGACCTGCTCCAGCTTCATCAAATGCCCGCTGTCAAGCAAACGATATTCTTCACTCATGGATCACCTCTTCCCGGCAGGGAGTTTGATAAATGATCTCGCCGCCGCAAACAGTCATAAGGGGACGGTTGGTGCGGCACTCAAAAATAGCCAAATCAGCCCGTTTATTGGGGAGCAGGATCCCGCGATCGGTACAACCAATGCTGGCGGCAGGATTCCGGGTGACACCGGCGGCGGCGTGGATCTCGGACAAATGACCGCAACTCATCAAACTGTGCCAGCCGGTATCCAACATAGTAGTGGTCCCGGCAAGGGTACGCAGTTTGGATTGGGAGAAGCCGTCTTCCACAATGATGGCGGAGGGGCCGATGCGGTATTCGCCATTGGGCATACCGGCGGCCATGGTGCAGTCGCTGATGCCGATGATCTTGTCAGCGGGTTTGCAGCGGCAGACGAGATCCACCATACGGGGGTGAATATGGCGGCCGTCAATAATCATTTCCACGGTCACACGATTGTCGGTCAGGACAATATTCGCCAAACTCATATCACGCTGATGCAAAGCGGGCATACCGTTAAAAATATGGGTGCAATGACAAGCCCCGGCATCAATGGCACGCAAGGTTTGGACATCATCCGCCAAACTGTGGCCGAGAGAGGGTTTTACGCCGTGTTCCAGCAGGAATTCCACCAGTTTCACGGCATTGTCCAGTTCGGGGGCAAAAGTCATCAGCTTGGCTTTTCCGCCGGCAGCGGCAAGGAGTTCAGAAGCAAAACCCAAATCAATGGGGACAATGGAAGAAACATCCTGCGCCCCGCTTTTTTCGGGATTCATGAAGGGGCCTTCGATATTGATACCCACAGCGGCGGCACCGTGCAAATGCTGATCCATGGCATTGGAAAGGACACGGAGATTTTCCAGCATCGCCTCCGGGCGGTCCGCCACGACCGTAGGCACAAAAGAAGTCACACCACGCTGACCGAGCAGAACACTCATATCATCCAGAGAATTGGGACTGGTTGCGGCACTGGAACTGTCAAAGCCCCCTGCCCCGTGGATATGGGTATCAATAAACCCGGGGGTAAGATAGGCATTTTCGTAGGTGTACTTGGTAACGCCCGGTTCCATGGTAAAACTGGATTCACCGCCAATGGCAATGATACGCTCGTTTTCACACAGAACAGCCGCATGATCGATGCGTTTTTCGGGAGTCAGAAGATAATCCACCACATAAAGATTGCGCCGCTTCATCTTGTTCAAACCTTTCGTTGCCGCCACGCACGCTGACGGGCCGCTTCATAAAGCAGGATCGTCGTTGCCGTAGCCACGTTCAGGGAATCGATTTTCCCCAGCATGGGGATCCGGACAGGCAGATCTGCATGGTTCATCCAGAGATCCGTCAATCCATACTGTTCGGTCCCGACCACAATGGCAACGGGACCGGTCATATCCACATCCGTATAGATCCCTTCGGCGTGAGGCGTTGCCGCCAGCATGGGGATCTTATGGGCTTTCAGCCAGTCAAAAGCCTCCTGCGAGGTGGCTTCCGCAAGGGGAACACTGAAAAGAGCTCCGGTACTGGCCCGGATCACGTTGGGATTGTAAATATCGGTACTTTTATTGCAGATGATCATACCATCCACACCGGCGGCATCGGCACTGCGGAGCATGGAGCCGAGGTTCCCGGGCTTTTCCACCGCTTCGGCCACCAGATAAAACCCGTCCGGGTACAGCGGGATATCCGCCAGAGTATGCCGCCGCATCCGGGCAATGGCGATCAAACCTTCCGGCCGTTCACGATACGCCATTTTTTCCAGAAGATGAGGAGCCACCTGTACCACACGGGCACCTTCAGAAGCAAAAGTCGCCAGAAGAGGCATCTCGTTTTCTCCGAGAAACATCTCCGGCGCAAAAAAAACTTCCGTGATCTCCAGACCGTATTCTCTGCCCCGGGTCAGTTCCCGGTAGCCTTCCAATACGGTCAGCTGCTCCCGTTCACGGTCCCGGCGGTCACGCAGTTTTACAACGTGTTTGACCGCCGGATTGGCCGCACTTGTAATCAGGGGATAGTCGTTCAATTACAGCACCATGATAGCGAAGACCAGCGCGAACAGAGCAACGGTTTCCACCACACCCAGCACCATCAGGTTGTTGGCAAAACCCTTGTTGGTTTCCCCGAAAGCATCGCACGCGGCAGCGGCGGCTTTGCCCTGGAAAATGGCAGACATCATCAGCGCAATACCGGCAAAAATACCGATCACCAGATGGAAAACCATCTGGGCTTCACCGGGGACGATGCGGCTTTTCAGAATCATCATCAGCACCATGGCGTAAATGGTCTGGGAAAGCGGGGCACCGGCAAAAACGGTCAAAAGAAATGCCGCCGGCTTGTTCGCCAGATAGCTGCGTTTCCAAGCACCGATGGCAGCGCAGCCGGCCGCACCGCAACCAAGACAGGAACCGATAGCGGCAAGACCGACGGCAATGTAACCTCCGCACATGGAAAGAGAGTAAAGAATCTGTTTGACTTCTGCTGCAGAAAGAGCGTTGACTGTATCCATTTGATACCTCCTTAAAATAAATGTTGTTAAAAAATGTTAATTCAACTACTTATCATGCCGCCGGAACGGAGAAAAGACTGTGCCGCCCCAGCGCAAACCCAAATGACTGGAAAATTCCAGCGTGTTCAAACGGACCCCGTGAACCAGCACCCCCATGGATGCCAGTGCAATGTTCAGAATATGCCCGAACAACAGGACAAAGATGGATACAGGCAGCATCCAGTCCGATACCCCGCGCAAGGTCATCGCCATATCGTTAAAACACTTTGCCAAATAAAATCCGCTCATCCCCACCGCAAAAAGACGGATGTAACTCAACACGTCCACAAAACTGCTGATGATGCTGAAGGGGAAGCCAAACATGGACCCCACATCCCGGATATTGATTTCAGCAATAGCGGCAAGAACGATCCCGGCACCATAACAGCTCAACATTGCAGGCAGAAACCAGCCCGGAAGCGCCGATGTGGTGAGAAGAAGCATATATACCAAAAGGTAATTTGCTGTCAAAACCAGAATCCATCCGACCTGCCCCAGCACATTGCGGACACCGCCATCCAGTATCCGGAAAATGTGAGCCAGAGCCAACTGCGCCAGAGCAAGTGTAAAACACACCAGCTGCGTATTCCGCCCCGCCTGCGGGTCACTGCTGAGCCACGGGATCCCCGGAATGGACATCCCGAAACAGTTTCCGCTTGCCCAGCCCCAACCGATGGCGGCACAGCTCAAAAGCGTCAGGAGAAGCAGCGGCAAACGCGCCGAAACCTTTTTCCGGCCCACCGTCAGCCAGCCGATCACAGCTCCAATCAGGAAAAGAGTCCCGTACCCGGCATCCCCCACCAGCATCCCGAAGAAAACGGTGAAGAAAAACAGTACCGGCAAACTCACATCCCGTTCATCGTAGCCGGGAGAGATGGCAAGAAAGTCCATCAAAGGCGTAATGACCTTTGCCATTTTAGGCATCTTCAACAAAGTCGGCACAGATTCTTTTGCAGGATCCGCCGGACGGTCCGCAAAGCCCCAACCGAATTTCTTCACGGCCTCCCGGATGGGATCCAGCAGAATCTCCGGCACAAACCCGGTGATCGTTGCCAGCTTGTCATGCACGCCGACAGAGAGCCGGACTTGGGCAAATTCCAATTCGGCAGCAAGGTTCGCCCGATACTGCCGGAGCATTTCCAAATGCCCCTTCAGGGCACTGCGGAACAGGCGGTTTTCCGCCATTCGCTGCCGCAGATCTGCCGCCTGCTCTTCCAGTTTTGCAAGACAACTTCCGGCAGGCAGTTCCGCCAGAGGCAGTTCTTCCGGAGCGATATCCGCATCCGCCAAAACAGCAAAACGCATCGCCGCCCCACTGCCGCTCAAAGGCATACAGACATATTTTTTACTCAATTCCGCCATGACCTTTTTCGGTGCCGTACAGCAATAGATCCGCAAGCCGAATTTCCCGGCACGGTCAAGCAGTTCCGTACTGAAACGCCCCCAGGGAGCCGCTTGGGCGATCCGGGCACAGCACTGATCCAATTCCCGCTGGAGATCCAGTTCCAGCTTGAGGGAATCCTGCACCATCTGCACCACCTGCGCACCATCTGCGGCGTCCGGCAGAGTTTCATCCGACTCCGGGCTGACCTGCAGAATATCCACTACACGGTCAGCCTCTTCCAGAGCCGCCGTCAACGCGGAAAGTTCCGGGGTTTCCTGCACGGAAGAAGTTTCCACCTGCATCACGCCCAAATCACGCAGACGCTCCACGGCAGACACACGATCCGCTTCCGGAACGATCAATGTAAGCAAACGCATCGGTTCGATCATGATGCGGCCTCCACAGTTTTCTTCTTGGCGATCTTGGAACGGGCAACTGCGGCCGTTTCCTGATCGGTAATGTAGATCCGGATCTGCCGGATATTTTCCCGGCATTCAGGAATCTTCACTTTCTCAAAGAGATTGACTTTCTGGCTGGTGGAACGCAATTCGTCACTGAGCATTTTTTCCTGCTCCATAATGATGCGCCCGGCGGCACGCAGAGCCACAGCCTGCTTCAAGGCTTCTGCGGCATCATCTGCATACCATGGTGTCAGCGCAGGATCCAGTTCCGGCATACGGAAATCAGCACCTTCAAAAGTCGGGACCATGATCCCGGCAATATTCATCCTGCCGCGCCGGATCCTTTCCAGACGGATACCATCACGGAGAGTCTGCAACATGGCTTCATCACCAAATAAAGCGATCCAGCCGGACAGATTTTCCACCAGCTTTTCCCGCTCCCGCAAGTTCTCCTCCAACCGTTCCCGGCTCAAGCGGATCTCCTGCTGGAGCTGCTGTTTTTTGATCTGCAAGGTCGGCAGGTAACGCCGGTATTGCTTCAGCGCATCCTGCTGAGTCTTGAGTTCAGTTTTGGTAAGTTTGATCTTTGCCATAACACAACCGCTTATTTCGGCCAGTATTCACGGATAAGGTCAGACTTGATACCCACTTCCGCAGAGTCAAAACATTCCGCAAGGATCTTCCAGCCAAGATCCAACGCTTCTTCCAGCGGGATATTGACCTTCAAATCCATCATGCGGGTTTCAAACATTTCACCGTATTTCAGCAGTTTGCGGTCCCAGCTGCTCATCAAAAAGCCCATGGACTGCTTTTCCTGCGTGCTCTTGTAATCAGAGTACAGCCGGATCATGGCGTCCATGATCGCCCGGTGATCCGGACGGGTCTTGGAGTTCACCTGCTGTTTCAGACGGCTCAAAGAACCGAAAGGCTCAATGCGGCCGTGCCGCAGATAGAACTGACCTTCGGTAATGTACCCGGTATTGTCCGGGATCGGGTGGGTCACATCATCCCCCGGCATGGTCGTTGCCGCCAGAATGGTGATGGAACCGGCGCCGTCAAAGTCCACCGCCTTTTCGTAACGGGCGGCAAGCTGACTGTAAAGATCCCCCGGATATCCACGGTTGGACGGGATCTGTTCCATAGTAATAGCGATTTCTTTCAGGGCATCCGCATAGTTGGTCATATCCGTCAGCAGAACCAGGACCCGCTTGTTTGCCAAAGCATAACTTTCCGCCACAGCCAGTGCCATATCCGGCACCAGCAGACATTCCACAGTGGGGTCCGCCGCCGTATGGATAAACATTACAGAACGGCTCAATGCACCGCTCTTGTCCAGCGTGTTGCGGAAATAAAGATAGTCATCGTATTTCAGCCCCATGCCGCCCAGAATGATCACATCCACTTCCGCCTGCAAAGCAATACGGGCAAGCAATTCATTATAAGGTTCCCCTGCCACAGAAAAAATCGGCAGTTTCTGGGATTCCACCAGGGTATTGAACAAGTCGATCATGGGGATCCCGGTACGGATCATCTTGCTGGGGATCACACGCTTCGCCGGGTTCACAGAGGGACCGCCGATGGGAATCATGTCCCCGGTGATCGCCGCGCGGTTGTCCCGGGGGACACCGCTGCCGTTGAAAATGCGGCCCAGCAGAGCATCAGAGCCGGAAACACGCATTTCCGCCCCCAGAAAACGCACTTCATCCCCGGTATTGATCCCACGGGTACCGGCAAAAACCTGCAAATAAACTTTCCGGTCCGCCAGACGGATCACCTGGGCAAGGGAAGTCCCCCGCTCTCCGGAAACTTCAGCCAACTCGTTATAAGCGACACCGTCGGCTTCCACAGCAATAACGTTACCGACGATCTGAATGATTTTGTGATAAACTTTACGCATGATGACGTTTCTCCGCAATCTTGCTGACGATCTCCTGCTGTTTGGCAGCGAAATCCGCCGTGTCACCGGCCAGATAGTTCCAGTCAATAAACAACTGACGCAACGCAAGGAAGTAACTGCGTGCCTCTTCTTTTTCCTCGAAATCAAAATCCGCATTCAGGACTTCCATCACCTGTGCCAGCATCCGCTTCTGGCGGTCCGCACTGCAGGCGCCGTCCACCGCATCAAAGGTGTTCTGCTGCAGATACACATAGTCCAGAAATTCCATCTTGAGATAGATCTGGAAATCCGCCATGGATGTACCGTCTTCGCCGATCACCTTCATCATCTGGTTGACTTCATTCCCGCGGGAAAGCACCCCCCGGGCACCTTCCAGATCTTCAGCGGAAACCAGACTCGGATACTTGCTCCAGGATTCCAGCGGGTTGATGGCTGGATAACGGCGGGCATCGGACCGCTCACGGGAAAGCCCCAGGAAACAGCCCACCACTTTCAGCGTTGCCTGCGTAACAGGTTCTTCAAAGTTACCGCCGGCAGGACTCACGGCACCGCCAATGGTCACACTGGCTTCTTCGCCGGTCCGCAGTTTCACCAAACCTGCCCGTTCATAGAATTCGGCAATTCGGGATTCCAGATATGCCGGGAACGCTTCATCCCCCGGGATCTCTTCCAGACGGCCGGACATTTCACGCAATGCCTGCGCCCAGCGGGAAGTGGAGTCCGCCAGAAGCAGCGTATGCAACCCCTGCTGACGGTAATATTCCGCCAGCGTCACAGCCGTATAAACAGATGCTTCACGCGCCGCAACAGGCATACTGCTGGTATTGCAGATGATGATGGAACGGTCGATCAGGGTCTTGCCGGTACGGGGATCTTTCAGATGAGGATATTCCCGCAGGATCTCCACCACTTCACCGGCGCGTTCACCGCACGCCGCCACGATCACCACGTCCGCTTCCGCATTCTGGCTGATGGTGTGCTGAAGAACGGTCTTCCCGGCACCGAAAGGTCCGGGAGTACAAAATGTACCGCCCCGTGCCACCGGGAAAAAGGTATCGATAATACGGGTCTGGGTGACCAGCGGATCTTCAGGAAGGATCTTTTCCGCATAATCAGAAATCGGCACTTTCACCGGCCAATACTGGATCATGGTGATCTTCCGGGTCTCGCCATTGGCGTTCACCGCCACAGCCACAGTGTCTTCCACCGTGTAATCCCCTTCCGGCATGACGGACTGCAATGTCCATTCCCCGCGCCACGCAAAAGGAACCATGATATAATGGTGGAAGATCCCTTCCGGCACCCAGCCGATACGATCGCCCGCCTTAACCACGGCTCCGGACGCCGCCTGCGGCGTAAAATGCCATTTGACTTCCCGGTCCAGAGCGTTCAAATAAACGCCACGCTTCAGGAAAAACCCGGATTTTTCCGCAAGCAGTTCCAGCGGGTTCTGCAACCCGTCATAAACGCTTTTCAGCAGTCCGGGACCAAGTTCCACACTCAAAAGTTCCCCGGTAAACTCCACCGGGTCTCCGATCCGGAGCCCATTGGAGCTCTCAAAGATCTGCATATCCGCACGGTTTCCCCGTACACGGATGACTTCGCACTTCAACCGTTCATCCCCCACGACAACATACGCAACTTCATTCTGGGAGACGCCGCTTGCAAATTCCACCGTCAGCATATTGCCGTTTACGCCAACGATTTTTCCCGTTTTTTCCGGCATGATTTTTTCCTCAACTGTAAAGATATAGAGATTATTCCGCAGACATCCGGTCGATCTGACCGGCCGCGTCTTCAAAATTCGTTTTCCCGACTTCCGGACGGAAACTCTGCTCTTTCTGCAGAATCGCCAGCTTCAGCCGGTAACAGGCCACAGCCTCACGGGAAAATCCGTTTCCCCGCTCAATGGCATCCAATTTCTGCCAGCGGATCTGATCCACCCGCAATTCCCGTTCCCACGGATCCGGCGCAGAAGCCGCACCGGCCACGCTTTCACGCAATCCGGGGATACTGCCGGTTTCCGGCGGAAGAATATATTTCCCGGCATCCTCCACCGGGCGTTTTGCCAAACGCAAAAGAGCGATTTCGCCCCGCAAGGCAAACTCAAAAGCCTGAAAATCCGCCGCCGCAGACCCCGCAGGAAATGCCGCAGACCGGTCCGGCGGAAAGGTACAGGAAGCAATGTATCCGGCATCCGCATCCGGAAGAAAAGTCAATTTCCGGTCAAACTCTTCCAGAGTCATCGGCGCAGGCACACCGGGGATCAGCGTGGGAAGCTGAGAGCAGAAATAATAATAATTTGCCCCCGACATAACACTCCTTACTGGGGATCAAGGATCCGCCCGAGTTCACTGCCAAGATGCGCACGGAGCAATTCAGAAATCGCTTCGTCCGTCAAATCCACATACATATCCTCGCCTTGAAAAGCCACCTGCATCCCGGCATGGATATTCCGGTTGGGGAAGACTTCCGGAGCCTGCCGGAAACTGGCACGCAAAGTACCGCAAAGGATCTGCCGCAAATTTTCCGCATCACGGACACCCGCCAGCACATTCACTTCATCCGCACCGCTGGCAGCGGCCATATTTTTGATCACTTCCGCCATCAATTCCGGCGTGAGAGCCTTGCCGGCGGCATCCGCCACCGCACGATCCAAACGCTTGGTCAATTCTTCCCGCAGCCCCAGTACAATGTCACGGGCCGCCTGACGGGCCGCCGCTTCCGCTCTGGCACGGGCCGCTTCTGCATCATTTTCCGCCTGCGCGCGCAAGCGTTCCGCTTCTTTCCGGGCTGTTTCCACAATGGATTCAGCCTCAGCTTTTGCCTGACTCAGGATCGATGCTTTTTCCGCTTCCGCTTTCTGCAGATATTCGTTATTGATCCTGTCAAGCAATGCCTGAAATTCTTCTGCCATTTTTCTCTCCTGTTACTCCCGGCCGGAAATCAATCGTTGTGGGCCGGTTCCTTTTCTACAAATTCCCGATGCAAAGCGATTTGAGCTTTTTTGAAGTCTTCCCGGTCAATCATAAACTGCATATTAACCTGACGCATGCACTGGTCCAACGCAAGAATATTGATATTTTCAGAAGCAAGCGCAGAAGCCGCACGGGAAAGGAACCCCGGCAACTTCATATTGCTGCCCAAAACTGCTACGATCGCCACTTTCCGGACATTGACCTTGGCAGCCGGAAGTGCCTGACGGATCTCGTCCAGACAGGCATCCAGATTGCGGGAACGCTCGGAAACATAGTGGGTAATGGTGTTCGCATTGGTATTTTTGGCGATATAACTGATCTTCCATGCCGCAAAGAAATTCAGCACCTTGTGATCATATCCGCTCTGTCCCACCATTTCCGGGTCAAAAATTTCAACAGCAAGCATGTCACTGCGCCCGCAAATCATATCCACCCGGGGCTGGGGCGCCACATAATCCTTGCTGATCAAAGTCCCCGGATTGCCCGGATCAAACGCATTGGTGACACGGATCGGAATATTTTTCAATTCCATTTCCTTGGAGGCTTTCGGGTGAATGGCTTCCATGGCCATATCCGCAAGCTGGTCGGCAATGTCAAAATTGGTATTGCCGATAATACGCACCTTTTCCGGACCGATGAGTTTGGGATCGCCGGTGGAAAGATGGAATTCCTTGTGGATGATCCCTTCACGGGCATCGGTGACAACCGCCGTTTTGCTGAAGGTGATCTCGCTGTAACCCCGGTCAAACTTTGCCATGATCCCTTCGGAACACTTGACATACCCCGTTACGATCGGCATACAACTTGCAAAATCCAGCCCGCGCAAGTGGGTGGAAATCATTTCATCAATGGAATAACTGGAGTGATCCCGCCAGCCGGTCAGATCCACAAATTTGGCATGGATCCCCTTTGCCTGCAAAATCAGCACGGAGTTGTGCGCACTGTGCGCCTCGCCGACGGCACTCAAAAATTCCCGGCTGGCAGGGAGATAATCTTTCGGCTGAAAATGACCGAAACTGCGGAGCTGCATCAGGTGCCGCAAGCCGTCACGGATACCATACATCCGCTCCCGGACAAATTCATCCGCCGCTTTCATATCCAGCCCCAGATCCGCAAAAGAACGGTTGAGCCGGAGCATTTCCCGCAGAACAGTTTCCAACTTATCTTCCCACACCGGATCCCCTGCGGCAAAACTGCCGTAGATCCCCGGCTCGCCGGTCTTCTTATCTTCCAGCAGAAGATTGGTGATCCCCCCGTAAGCGGAAACAACAAAAATGCGGTTATACAACTCTTCGCCGGTACGGGAACCGATAAAGATGTTGTCCAGTAATTCTCCGAACCGGGACATGGAAGTCCCGCCAATTTTCTCTACTGTATGCAGTCCCATTTTTAAAGATCCTCGATCCGGAAGATTCTTGCCTGCTCGCAAACAGCCGGCAGAGCTTCAATGTTTTTAATTGCAGCACGCAACTGTGCCTCCCCGGCACTGTGCGTAAGAATGACCAGCGGCACAACATCGTTCCCGGTAGTTTCCGGCTGGATCAAACTGCTGATACTGATATTTTCCCCCGCCAGCACATTGGTAACCGCCGCCATCACCCCCGGCGTATCTTTCACCTGCAGACGGATGTAATAACGGGACTGCACATCTCCCGGTGCCGTCACCGCTGTGATTTGAGCATTTTCCCGGAATGTGACACGGCGGGGACAGCCATTGGCAATATTCACAGCCACATCAGTAATGTCTGCAACCACCGCACTGGCAGTAGCGTTCCGCCCTGCTCCGCGTCCGTAGAACAATGTCTGACCAACCATGTCGCCTTCGACCATCACACCGTTGAACACATCGGAGATGTTGGCAAGCAGAGCATTTTTCGGCACCAGCGTGGGATGCACCCGGATCTCAACGCTGCCGTTGATGGCCTTGATGATCCCCAGAAGTTTGATCCGGTAGCCCAATTCATCGGCATAACGCAGATCCGTAAGAGAAATATTGCGGATGCCTTCCACTGAAACCGGATCCATCCCGTACCAGCGGCCGAAAGCCAGCGATGCAAGGATGGAAGCCTTGTGGGCTGTATCGAACCCGTCAATATCCAAGGAGGGCTCTGCCTCGGCATATCCCAGACGCTGGGCATCCGCCAGCACATCGGCAAAATCTGCACCTTCCCGTTCCATGCGGGTCAGGATATAATTGCAGGTCCCGTTCAGGATCCCGTAGATCCGCTGGATCCGGTTGGCGACCAGACCTTCCTGCAAAGCCTTGATCACAGGGATCCCTCCGCCCACACTGGCTTCGTAATAAAGATCCACGCCATTGGCGGCAGCGGCGGCAAACAATTCCTCCCCATACTTGGCAAGCAGGGCCTTATTCGCCGTAACTACGGATTTTCCGGCATTCAAAGCCTTCAGGATCAGAGTTTTGGCAAAAGTGGTCCCACCCACCAGTTCCACTACAATATCAGCTTCGCGGATGACATCATCCGCATTTGTAGTGAGCATGTCAGCGGGAACTGTAACGCCGCGATCGGTAGTGATATCAAGATCTGCGATGCGGACAAGTTCAACATTAACGCCGGTACGTTTGGCGATCACATCATGATTCGCCAGCAGCGTTGCGGCGGCACCGGCACCGACCGTGCCGAAGCCAACAATTCCGATTTTGACTGTTTTCACTTTTACTGTACTTACTGTTTTGATTTTCAAGTCCCCTGTCAGCCACCGGAACGACCCGGAAAAACCAGCATAAACAGAGGTACATTTTTTTATTCCGGATAATATACACCTCTTTTATAAAAATACAAGCATTTTTACTGCGTGCAGAACGCCGCAGACATATTTCAAAAAACCAAAATATTTTGCTACTTCAGATACTCCGAAAAAAATCAAAAAATCACGAAAATTAAAACTGGAAAAAAACATGCAGCGTGCTACATTATAAAAGTTAATGGAAAAATATTTCCAGATTCTTTCAAGGAAGGAGCCGAAAACATGATCCGTCTGCTCTTCGATCTGGTGCGGACAGTCGTCTTTATGATCGCCATTACGGTGGCATTTGTCGCCGGGGGGATCGTTTTTAACCTGGACCGGCTCGGCAATCTGGATGTCCAGATCCTGAAATACAAGAAATTCCTGCCGAAAGAGGTCAAAGCGGTCCTCCCCGGGCAGAATATCCCCTACACCCGCCCCCAACCCAAAATGACCATCACGGGCCGTGTATTGGAAGTGTATGACGGGGACACCCTCACCGTCCTTACGCCCAGCAACAAATTCCGGGTGCGTCTTTTCGGCATCGATGCTCCGGAAGTTTTGCAGGAATACGGCGTCCAATCCCGGGATCTTTTGCGGGATCTTATTTTGGGTCAGAATGTTACAGTAGAAGTCATCCATGTGGATCAATACGGCAGAGCCGTGGCTGTGATCCGCAAGGATCTGCTGGAAATCAATACGGAAATGGTCCGGTCCGGGGCGGCATGGCACTATCACCAGTACGCCGCCGGAGAAAAGGAACTTGCCGAAGCCCAGCAGGAAGCAAAAAATGCCAAAGCCGGACTCTGGCAGCAATCCCATCCGCTGCCGCCATGGGAATACCGGCAAAAGGCAAAGAAAAGCACACTGTAAAAAACACAGCACAACACCTATACTGGAGGTTTCTATTATGAAAAAAACACTTTCAATCATGCCTTGCCTTGACATGCAGAATGGCAGAGTTGTCAAGGGGGTTCACTCTGTAGACATTGCTGATGCCGGGGATCCGGTGGAATGCGCCATTGCCTATTGCAAAGCAGGTGCCGACGAATTGGCTCTGCTGGACATTACAGCCACGGTGGAAAACCGGGGGACTCTTCTGGATGTGGTCCGCCGGGTGGCAGATGTCTGCACGGTACCGTTCACCGTGGGCGGCGGCATTTCCGACTGCCGCTCTGCCGGAGCAGTTCTGGCGGCGGGGGCAAACAAGATCTCCACCAGCAGTGCGGCGTTCCGCAATCCGGAGATCATTCCGGAAATGATCCGCAATTTCGGCGTAGATGCAGTTACCGTTGCCATTGATGTGGATGTGAATCCTGCCATGCCTTCCGGCTACGAAGTTTATATTGACGGCGGCCGTACCGCTACCGGCTTTGATGCGGTGGAATGGGCGCGCAGGGTGGATGATTTCGGCGTACAGACCATTCTCCCCACCAGCAAAGCAGGCGACGGTGCCCGTACCGGGTATGATCTTCCGGTGATCAAGGCCATGCACGAAGCCTGTTCTGCCAAGATCGTGGCATCCGGCGGGGCCGGCAAACTGGAACACTTCCTGGAAGCGGCGGAAGCGGGGGCGGAAGTCCTGCTGGCGGCATCTGTGTTTCACTTCCACACCATTGATATCGGGGAATTGAAACAGTATTTGAAAGCCAACGGCTGCAGTATCAAGGAATAAAAAATGTTCCGGGAATCAACGGAGTGGAGCCAGCTTTACTGGTTTGATACCGCCTCAAAGGATCTCCCCCGGATCATGCTGATCGGGGATTCCATTGTGGTGGGACATGCCCCGGAACTGGCAAAGATCCTGAAAGGGAAAGCCACGGTGGCATTTTTCGCCACCTCCCGTATCGTGGGGGATCCGGCGTATTCCCGTGAACTCATGACTGCCATGGCAGATATGCCCGTGGATCTGATCGAATTCAATAACGGGTTGCACGCCTTTCAATACAACACTGCGTTTTACCGCAGGAATCTGGAAATAACGCTGGATCATCTGCAAAGCAGCTTCCGCTGCCCCATCCGCTGGCGGAACTCCACCCCTATTTCCCGAAAGGATGTTCCGGCGGAATGGGATCCGGAACGCAATCATATTGTTACAGAACGGAATCTTGCGGCACGGGAAGTCATTTCCGCCCGCAATATTCCGGAAGATGATATGTATTCTCTTGTGCAGGCTCATCCGGAATGGCGCAGCATGGATGGATATCATTATAATGACGACGGCAAACAGAAACAGGCGGAATTCCTTGCAGAGATCCTGTTGAATCCCCTTGCAAAACGCTGATTTCGGCATATATTTGCACTAAATTGAAAAAAAAACAGAAAAAAGCGGATATTTTTCCCGTTTCCTTTTTGCAATATCGCAAAATACGGGTATTTTATAGTCCGCTGTTACAAAAAGCAATTTAATATCATTTTCGGAGGCAGAGTACAGACTCGCCCCGGCAACCATGGGATAAGGAATGGAAGCACAGACCGTTTCGTTGATGGGCTCCGCACCCGGCTCTTTGCCGGACAAATTTCAGATCTGGCTTTGGATCTGCATGGTCATCTATATTGCCGTTCTGCTCGGTCTTGGCTGGTTTTCCAGCAAAAAGATCAAGGGCATGAATGACTTTCTGGTTGCGGGACGACGATTACCGCTGTGGATGGCTACCGCTACATTGCTTGCCACCTGGTTCGGTGCAGGATCCAGCATGGGTGTGGCGGCGACTGTTTACAGTGACGGCATCGGCGGCGTGCTTGCGGATCCCTTCGGGGCATCGTTGAGTCTGATCCTTGCAGGTGTTTTCATTGTCGGCATGCTCCGGAGATTGAAATGCCTGACGGTTACCGACATTATTGAACGCCGCTACGGGAAATGGGCGGGTATCTATGCGTCGGCATGGATGGTTCCGGTTTATATCGGCTGGCTCGGGGCACAGGTCCTCGGGATGGGAACCATCATCCATGTTCTTACCGGCATGAGTGTTACCAATGGTACCCTCATTGCGGCAGGGATCGTGCTTGTTTATACAGTTGCGGGCGGTATGTGGGCTGTTACCCTGACGGATATCGTGCAGGTCTCCCTCATCATTATCGGCCTTTTCCTCATCATCCCCGGCGCGGTCAGTGAAGCAGGAGGCTGGAATACTTTGCTTCAGGCGATTCCCAAAGAACACCTGTCCATTGCCAAAACAGCGGATACCTCCTGGACGTATTACATCGGCTCCTGGATCATCATGGGCTTCGGCTGTATGATCGGGCAGGACCTTGTCCAGCGGTCCCTTTCCAGCCGCAATGATAAAATCGCCGCCTCCAGTTCTGTGATCGCCGGTTTTTTCTATCTGGCTGTCGCCGTGGTACCGATCACCATCGGCTTTGCCGCCCGTCTGGTGCTGGCGAAATACAACATTACAGCTGAAACCATGGGAGGAGATTTGGATAATCAGGTTCTTCCCCGCATGGCATTGATTATTCTCGGGCAGCTGTCACCGGTAATCCTGATCCTCTTCCTGTGTGCATTGATCTCTGCAATTTTGAGTTCGGCAGACAGTTCGCTTCTGGCGGGGGCATCGCTCCTGACCAACAATGTGATCCGTCCCCTCTGCCCCCGGATGTCGGACAAGGCTCTCCTGATGTGGACCCGTATCGCCACCATCGGCATTACGATCATCGGCACTTACCTGGCACTGAATGTCAAGAGTA
This sequence comes from Lentisphaeria bacterium, assembly GCA_017457105.1. Taxonomy (GTDB): domain Bacteria; phylum Verrucomicrobiota; class Lentisphaeria; order Victivallales; family Victivallaceae; genus UBA1776. Next base: position 18,756 of record JAFTIA010000098.1, read on the forward strand.
TTTATTCCCTTATGATCAACAGTTGGGCATCCCAGTTGGTCATTGTATTCTGGCCGGTGGTCGGGGCTCTCTATTTTACCAAATCCTCCAAAAACAGTGCATGGGCAGGGATGGCAGTTTCCACGGCGGTGTGGTTCTCCTATGTCTTTGCGGCATCCTGTGGTATCCAGCTGGAACCGGCAACGGTGCAGACGGATGGCTATATTGCCGCACTTATGCAGAGTGACGGTTTTGATCAGGCACTTACCTGCGGGTCTGTATGGGGCTTTGTGGCAGGTGTGGCGGCATTCTTCTTTGCCTACCTCGGGGAACGAATCCCCCACTGGAAACTGGATGCTCCGGAAGAAGAGGAAGAAGATTGATCCGCAAAAACACTTCATTGGAAGCGGCAGCGGAAGCTGCCGCTTTTTTACTGCACACCCCCGGTGCGGTTCTGCTGGTTCCCACAGAAACCGTTTACGGGCTTGTCTGCAAAGCTGATGATCCTGCTGCTATCGGGCGGATCTACCGGATGAAACACCGGGATTCCGCTAAATTGCTGGGGTGTTTTGTTGCCGATGCAGCACAACTGCCCTTGAAACCGGATCCACGGATACAAATGCTGGAGGAAAAATACTGTCCCGGTGCAGTGACGATCATTGCGGCCGCGGAGGATGGTTCCACCGTTGGGTTCCGTATCCCCGATCACCCGTTTCTGCAGGAATTGTTGAAAAACACCGGACTGGTACTTGCCCAGACCAGTGCCAACCGTTCCGGAAGACCCAATGCGCTGACCGCCGATGAAGCACTGGCGGAATTGGCGGAAACGCCGGATATGGTCATTGATGCCGGAGCGATCCCGGCAGATGCTCAAGCCTCCACCGTAGTGGATGCATCCGGCCCGGAATTACGCATTTTGCGCCAGGGGAAACTGGTGATCACCGAAGCTGTCAATAACGCCACCGCCCCCCAGACACCACCCCAGGGATAAAGCACGATCCACGGCAAAAGCTGCCACTTCCTGCTGCGCCACGCATCCCAGGCGGCAACGATCACACAGCCCCATGCAATCACCACAGAGGTTCCGGCAGGCAGCCGCCAGCACTCCCCGATCCCGGCATGATACGGAATGGCGGGAGCCACAAAAAAGATCATAATGCAAACGAGAGCTATTTTGACCCGATCGCTCCCGAACGCCTCATAAAAACCTGCGGCGGCGGCGGCACAGAGCGGAGCAAAAAGCGGCAGAAGGAAACGGACCGCATCATCCCTGTAATGGAAATACCCCAGAAAGAACACCGTTGTGGGTACGATCCACAACACAAGGAAAAGACGCAATAACGAGCGTTTCATCAGGAGCAAGCCGCCCAATCCCGCCCAGAAAAAGGGTGCATTGGCACCGAAAAGCAGTTTTGCATTGGCGGGGAACATACGGAACATGAAACCATCCGCCGTATTTTCGTAACGGATATAAGGAAAGACGAAGGGATTCCCCAACTGTACTGCATTCACGATCAACTGCGGCAGGAAAACGATCCCGCCGACCAGAGCCGCCCAGCACCAATCCTGCCATTTCGGGCGGGTGTTCAGCCACAGCAAAGCAAATGCAGGCAGGAAAAGAGCCGCATTCACCCGGAAAAGCATGGCGGCGGCAAGCCACCCGGCGGACCACATCATTGCCGTGCGCGGGTGAACGAACCGCACTGCGGCGGCAATCCCGGCAAACAAACAGAGCATGGCGGGAGTATCGCTCATGGCGTTGAATCCACCCCAGATCATGGTTTGATAAAGCCGGAATCCCTGCTCGGTACTGGACGGCAGAAAGAAACACTGCACAAACCCCTGATCAAACACCTCTGCCCGGAAGAAAAACAAAGGAGCCACAGCCACAGCCATCACCGCCGTTAAAGCCGCTCCCCGCACCAGAAAACGCCGGAGAAAACTGTAAAACAACGCCAGTGCCAGCGGCGACAGAACAAATGCCGTCACATAAGAAACCGGAACCAGAATATCATACACAGTTTCCGCCCGGAGAAGCCGTACAAAAGGCGCATACCAGATCCCCGTCCCCAGAGAACGGGGCTGAAAATGAGCCAATGTTCCCGCCGCAAGATCCGCCCCGGTCACAAAAAAGTCAGGTTCATCCGAAGAAAAAAGATAGATCCCGCCGGCCGCCATCAGGATAGAAAGCAAGACCATGGATTTGCACAGTCCTGGAAGCCACGCCAAAAACCAGTCAGCCCGCTCCCCGCCGTTTTCCTTCATTCTCCCCCGGGCGAGGATCATGGTCACCATGGAAAGTGCCGCCAGACATATCAGAAGAAACTGATCCCCTAATTTGAACCCGGCTGGCGGCCGGAAATCAATGCGCCACTGACCGTCTTTCCCCGGGGCGCATTGCAGTTCAGGGGAACAGAATGCAGTTCGGTCTTTCGCCACCTCGATTTTATAAAACATCATCCGGCGAACCATAAAATCATAGGGAAGAAAAAAAACCTTCCGGTCAACAACCTTGGCATCAAATGTTTCCGTGGCAGTTGCAAGCGGCTGTGTCCGGGGATCCGGACTGGCAAAAACCGGTGTCCCGGCAGGAATTTCCAAAGCACTCACACAGACTGCACCAAGCAGGATCAGCAACAAAAAAAGTTTTTTCAAAACAGACATCTTTTCACCTCAATACAATATACAGCAAAAATGCGGCAAGTGCAATAATCTATTCTGGAAAAATCGTTTTTCAGTGCTATATTTTTCTCAAATGTGGAGTTTTTACGGAAATGAATAAAGTTCTTTTCAGAAGCAGTTTTTTTACTGCTGTTGTCATGCTTCTCTTCCTGACAGGGTGCAGAGCCATTACGCCGCCGGAACCGGCGAATCCCATGGACAGGCAATGGACGGCATCGGATTACGCCATGACCTTCGGGGATACGGACCCCTGTGAAGGATTCAACCGCTCCATGTTTGCGGTTTCGGAATTCGGCGTATTGTATGTGGTCCGCCCGGTGGGCTGGCTCTGGGGCTCCATTCTGCCGCTCCCGGTGATCAACTGTGTGGACAATGCCGCCACCAATCTGGCATTTCCCGCCCGGGCCATCAGCTGTATCCTGCAAAACCGCTGGAAAGATTCCGGCATTGAACTTTCCCGGTTCCTCATCAATCTCACGGTGGGGATCGGCGGGCTTTTTGACCCGGCGGACAAGTGGTTCCATCTGTACCAGCGGGATGAAGATTTCGGTCAGGCGTTTGCCTCCTGGGGCTGCGGGCCGGGGTACACCTTTGTCCTGCCTCTGCTTTCCTCCACCAATATCCGTGACGGAGTGGGGTATATTTTTGACTATCTCTTCGACATCAAAACTTATATCCCCTACTATGTCGGCACGGCGACCAGGGTCAACAAACTGGTCAAAGACTACCGCACCATGGAACAGGTCTTTATTGCCAATGCGGACCCGTATGAAACATTCAAAGAGTTTTCCGTCATCAACCGCCAGCTTGCCATGGCGGATTATCAGCTGAAACTGAAACAGAAAATGGAAGCGGAACTCTTAAAGAAGCAGGAAGAAAAAACGGAAAAAGAAAAAACGCCGCCAGCCCCGGCTGTGGTCAGAAAAGCACCGGCTGTCCAACGCCCGGCAGGGATCAGCGGCAAAATCATTACGCTGCCGGACTATGCTCCGGAAAATCCGTGGAGCGACAGTGCCCGGGTGCTTTTCATGCAGCCGCAAACGGATCACTCCCCGTGGTGGGTTTACCTCTCGCTCTGGAACAACACCTTCAGCAAGCAGGCGGAAGAACGGGATCTGCAGCCTGTTTTCCGGGAGGCGGACAGCATGACTTACCGCTTCTGGCGGTCACCTGATCCGGAAAAATTCCATAAAGCCCCCCTTGCCATTCTGTTCCCCGGACTGGGCGGAGGGCATACCAATGGCTCCAGCGTGGCACTGGCGGAGGTTTTGAACCGTCAGGGATATGCGGTTCTGCTGGTTCCCAGCGTTTACTGCTGGCGTTTTTATCAGGCGAATTTCCGGGAACGGCTGCCCGGCTACTCCCCGGATGATGCCTTTGCCGCCCGGCAGGCGGTGCTTGATATTCTGACCGATCTGCGGGAAAAGGTTTCGGAAGGAAACCGCTTCACGCCGGACGGCATCCACCTGATCGGAAGTTCCATGGGCGCAGTCCATGCACTGCACATTGCAGCTCTGGAAACCCGGGACCGGCAGTTGAATGCCCGCAGGATCATCGCCGTCAATCCCCCGGTGGATCTGCAGTATGCCATGGCGGAAGTGGACCGCTGTGCCCAGGCGGCCAGAGGAAAGAATCCGGAAGAAGTCACAGCGTTGTTTACAGATGGTTTTGCCAAAGCCATGCTGGCAAGTTCCGTTCAAAAACCGTGGCGGGATGCGCCGCCGGCCCCGGCTCACACCCGCTGGGATCTGCAGGAAATTCTGCAAGTCAAACAGGGGGATTACCGCACCGGCCTTGCGCCGACACAGGCGCAAATGCTGACGGCCATTTCCTTTGGCTTTACTCTGCGGGAAGTGATGCTGGTGGCATGCCGTGACCGCCGGGCGGATGATCTGGAAAAATTTGAATACAGCTGGGGCAGCCGGACGGCTTTTTATGCCAAAGTGGATACCATGGGTTTTACCGGGTACATGAAGGATCTTCTTCTGCCGGAATACCGCAGACTTTATCATGACAATGCCTCCTTTGACGAACTCCTTTTCAAGTCCGGGTTATACAGCATTGCCGACACCCTGAAAAATGATCGCACCATTGTGGTCATGCACAACTTGAACGATTTCCTCACCTCGGAAAAAGACCGGCAGTTTCTGGACCGGACATTGCAGGACAGGATCACCTGGTTTGATCAGGGGAGTCACCTGGGCAATCTGTATGACGGCAAATGGCAGCAGGAACTTCTTCTGCGCTTGAAATAATTTTTTAAACAAAGGAATCATGATGGAATATTTGCAGCAAATCAAACTCTGGAACGGCAATGCGCCCTTTGCAGAAGCAGACGATAACGCAAAAAAAGAAGGGTTCAAACCCGCCAATGGCGACGGCATCCAGCGTTTGACGGATGTAACAGATCCCTCCATTACTTTTTATCCGGCTTCCGGCAGAGGCCCCAAACCGGCAGTACTGGTCTGTCCCGGGGGCGGATACAGTATTCTGGCATGGAACCATGAAGGGATCGATATTTGTTCTCTTCTGAATTTAAATGGTTTCAGTGCCTTTCTGCTGAAATACCGCTGTCCCGGCAGACGGGCGGCCGCCCATGCAGATGCGGCACGGGCCATGCGCCTCATCCGTGCCAATGCAGAAAAATTTGATATTCTGCCGGACAAGGTGGGGATCATCGGTTTTTCGGCGGGCGGGCACCTCTCCGCCACCCTGTGTGCCCCAGCAGATCCGGTCCCCTATCCAGAGCAGGATGCGGCGGATGAACTGCCGTACCGCCCGGACTTTGCGGCACTGATCTATCCGGCATACCTCGTCAATGAAACCACCTGGGAACTCCATTCCGAATTCAATGTCACAGAAAACACGCCGCCCACCCTTTTGGTACAAGCAGAAAATGACGTGATCCCTGTGGAAAATTCCCTGATTTGGTACCGGGCGTTGAAAAATGCCGGGGTCCCGGCAGAGATGCACCTTTATGACACAGGCGGTCACGGGTACGGGCTTTTGCGCACCGGGAATGCCATTTCCTGCTGGGGCGAACTGGCAGGAAAATGGTTCCGCCGTCAGGCGGATCTTCCCTGAATATAGCGATTTCATAGAAAGGATTTGAAAAATGGCTACACAACGTTGGACCTGCGAACAGGCATGGGAATGGCAAAAAAAGAATCCGTGGCTGCGGGGATGCAATTTTCTCCCGTCGGACTGCTGCAACCGGATCGCCCTCTGGCAGGAATTGGATTTTGAGAAACACCTTGAAACATGCCGCAGAGAACTGGCACTCGTCCGTTCCATCGGCTACAATACCATCCGGGTCATCCTCGAATACATTGTTTATGCCGAAGAACACGACTCTTTTCTGGAGCGTTTTGAACGGTTTCTGCAAGTTGCAGATGAGAATGGACTTTCGGTCATGGTCTGCTTCGGCAATGACTGCACTGTGCCGAAAAATGCCAATTACCGTGCGCCCCACATCGGGCCGCAGGAATATGACTGGGGCTATCACGGCGGCCGCAAAAATTCCCCCCACGGAAGCAATCCGGATGCCATTGGATACAGCATCCTTGACGAGCCGGATCTGGCAGAGATTTTCTTCAATATGGTCCGGGAACTTGTGACCAGGTACCGGGAAGACAAGCGCATCTGCATCTGGGATCTTTTCAACGAAGCAGGGAACAACAACCGGGGCGAGATTTCGGCGCCCCATGTCCAGCGGATCTTTGATACTGCCCGTGCATGCGATCCTGTCCAGCCCCTCACCTCCTGTGTCTGGCATGACTGCAAAGACTTTTTCCGGTCGGAACAGGTGGCTCTGGAGAATTCGGATATCGTCAGTTATCACTGCTACGGCGATTATCTGACCAATGTCCGGTTTATTGCCGAAATGAGAAAATACAACCGCCCCCTGCTCAATACCGAATGGCTGCACCGTCCGTTCCATGACACAGTGGAGGAAATGTTCCCCCTCTTTTATCTGGAAAAAGTCAGCTGTTGGAACTGGGGCTTTGTGGCAGGGCTCTCCCAGACCTACGAACCCTGGGAATCCATGTGGCGGCGCATTGACGCCGGGGAAGGTGAAGATATTGATGTCACCAAGTGGCAGCACGATCTTTTCCGCCCCAGCCTGCACCCCTATGACCCCAAAGAGATCCGGATCATCAAGGAGTTCTCCGCCCTTGCCGATGCGGATTGGGCGCGCCAGCAGGGATAATAGAAACGGCACAAATACCGCCCTTGAGCATTTGTTCAAGGGCGGTATTTTTATGCCACTGCACTTTTGATTTTTCAGAGTTTATCCATCCATTTTTTCAAAAGATTGGCTGCGGCTTCACGCCCGCCGATCCCGAATGCAATGGCAAGTGCCACACAGACCGCCCCCAGGATCAGCGCAAAAGCAAGTTCCACGATAACCCCGCCTATATCCATATTCCCCAACGCCACTGCCGCTGTAAATATGATCACCGTCAGCCGTACCGCAGTGGTGAGCCAGTTGTTTCCATAGTCTTTCACCGCAGAGGCGGCAATGTTGGCAAGCCAGATACCGATCAGCATCACCACAATACTCACCAGCACATTCCCGCCAAATACCGCAAACTCCCGGATCAGTTTGGCAAGCGCCGTAAATTGCAAAGTGTCACACACTGCCAGCAATGAAAGTACCAGAATCACAAGAAAGGTCAATTTTCCGAGAATACAGGAAAATTTCCGTCCCCCTTCCCCGCAGGATTTGCAGCCCATTTCCGATGCAAGTTTATCCACCCCGAAATTGGCAGAAAGCTGTTTTACCAGCGAAGCGGCAAAGCCCCCCGCCAGAACCGCCGCAAAAAGAATGATGCCAGCTCCGATGATGTCCCCCGTACCATTCAAAAGTTTATCAAGAAATCCGGCAACGGACCGGGAAAGAGAATCGATCTGCAATGCCGTCAGCGCAGAAATCACCACAGGGATCGCCACCAGTGTATAAATCACGATCCCCAGCATTTCTGCCAATCCACCATTGCCGAAGATCCGGGAAATCCCCGCCTTTTCCCCCAGCGCATCCAAACGGCTGATGACCACCAGTCCTGCCACTGCCCGCCGGATCACTTTCGCCGCCCACAAGCCGATACTCAACAGGATTGCCGCCACCACCATACGGGGCAGAAAAATCATCACTTTTTCAAACATAGCCTGCAAAGGTTCCGTGATCCCGTAAATCTTCAACACATTCAAAATGGCAGGCAGAAAAAAGAGAAATACAGTATAATACAGCGTTTTAGCAGTGTAATCCGCAAATTTTTCAGGATCCCCCATTTGAAGCTGTCCGGCAAGGCGTTCATGGAGTTTGCTTTTTAACAGCGCCATCCGCACGGTCCCCCGGACGATCCCCGCCACGATCCGTGCGGCAAGCACCAGCAGCAGTGCCCCGATGATATTCGGGATATAAAGGATCACTGCAGAAATAAAGTTTTTCAAAGGCTCTGCCGCCGCATCCAGATCCAGTACCGAAAAACACCCCAGAACAGCAAAAATAAGAATCGTATAATAAACGATCCGCCCCGCCGCCGTATCCGCATGATTGACACCGGGCGGACAAACACTGCCGTCTGCCGTTACCGTATGTTTTGCAGACCACTTTCTGATGGAACAGGATACTCTGCGGGACGCCCACAATGCGATCAGCCATCCGATCAGCAGGATCCCGATCCCGCCCACAAGATTCAGCAGATTGCTGTCAAGGATCATCTGCCACAATTTTTCCAGAAATTCTCTCATAGCCCCTCCTTTAAAATATTTTTCCGATCCAGCCGGTTTTGCCGGATCTCCCGGGGCTACATTATACCGCTTCAACCATCTTTCAAGTTCCGGAGCATAAACAAAAAAAAGACCTGTTCTCAAAAACAGGCCTTTTCAAAATCAAACGATCAAAACTTACCGCAAACTTTCAGCAATGACCTTCATGGATTGCCCGGAAAGTGCCATCATTTCCAAAATCAGCGTCATAGCCATCAAACCATCCGCCGCAGGCTGGAACTTCCGCCAGATGACCATGCCGGTACTAACCGCCCCGCCCAGCGAAGCACTGTTCGACCGCATGGCATCCAGAATACCGGCTTCATCACTGCCGCAGTTATAATATTCGCAACCGCAGCTCTGGATGATCTCCTCGGTCATCCGGTCACCGCCGCTCAAAACAGTATTGCCGGGATAAGCCTCCAGAATGTGTTCAAAAATCATCCGGACCGTCATTTCCGGACCGTAATCCCCTACCCGGAGAGAACGGGCATTGGCGGACAGGGTAAATTCGGCATCCGCGGCTTCCCCGTCTTTGACCATTCGGCAGTTGAATTTGGCAAGCAGTTTTGCCGCAAACTCTGCAGCCGCCCCCTGCGCCGTCAACCGCACCGCAAAATTGGATTCCTTAATGGCTTCCATATCCACCAGCTGTGCCAGTTTCCGGAAATAGCAATTCATGGGCCGCAACGCCGTACTTCCGGATTCCGGCGGCAAAGTGCAATGCCCCACGCCGCCCCGGAAATCCGCCAGCCAGCCGGGATCTTCCGCCTGAAAACGAACCATATCCGGCCACACAGTGCACAAGGCACCCGTCCCGTTTTCCCGGGCAAGCAAAGAAAGAACCGGCTGCGGCAGGCAGCCGCCATCCATTACAATGGTTCCGGCAGACATCATCCCGGCAGTCAACGCCATCGCACGGGCTTTCGCCGTGGCATCGTTGCTCCAACGCCCCAGCAAAACCTGCCGGTGCCGCCCGCCGAATGCCCCGCCCAGCCGAACCAGATGATCCACATCCAGTGCCGGACCGCTGACTTCGCCGCCATTGATCAGCAAACTTTTCATCGGGCACCTCCCGCCAAAACGCCGCATGCCGTATCCAGCCGATCCCGGGCATCCTGCAATTTGCGCCCCTCCGAACAGACCAGAGCCCGGCCGTCCGGCAGCGCCATGGCAAACAATGCACCATCGGCAAAATCAAATCTCAAACCGCATTCTTCTTCCAGCGTTTCCTCGGCACTGAAACGCCCTTTCAGGCGGCTCACAAGAGATGCCCCGCGGGGGACATCCTTATACAGAACATGATATTTCCGGAGCTTATTCATCTGTTCGTCCAGACTGTTGCCCCCAGCAAGAAACTCCAGAATAAATGCCGCCGTCCGCAACGCATCATAGCCGGGATGCCCGCCAAAGGAAAATTCGCCGTGCAAATTGCCGCAAACAGTTCCGGAAATGATCGAACTGCCCTCCCCGGCAGGAACAATACAGCTTACCAAATCATGCCGTTGAAGCAATTCATCCCAGCTCTTTGTCATAAATCCACCGGAAACAATGGATTTCTGACCTTTTTCCAAAGCAATGAAACTGCCCAGAAGCATGACCGAATCCGGGGGATACACCGCTCCGGAACTGCCCAGAAGTTTCAACCGTTTCCCGGCAGGTTCAAAAACCATTCCGCACGCCCCCTGCAAATACGGCAACGCTTCCGCAACGGCTTCTTCACAGGAAAAGGGCAGCATTTCCACGCCCATGACTTCCCCGAAACGGGCGTGATCCTGCAACCCGGCACACGCCACACGCAAACCGGATTTGCGGATAGTTTCAACATTCACACATTTGGATAAGTGAGTCCAATAATCATTGACGGCTTCCTCCGGCAAAACGCCGTCTGCCGCCACGGCCTGAACCATATCATCAGAGCCGCCGCCGTCAAATTTGGCAAGAATACATTCCCACAGAGCTTCATTGGGGCAACGCCCGTCGGAACCGATCACCCAGCAGGACGAACCGGAAAAACACATCCCGCCGGAAAATCCCTGATGAGGGATCAGCCAGTGAGCCATAGCAGGCAGACAACCTGCCCCCTCAACCACCTGAAGCCCCATAAATGCAAATTGAGCCTTGCAAGCCAGCATGGCGGGATATACTTCAGGCGAACCGTCACCAATCAGCAGGATCCGGCTGTCCCTGGGCAAAACGGAAGCAAAAGAACGGGCAAGCCGGACAGCGGCAGCGGGCTGCAGCAATGTCCCGCCGGATTCAAGAAGTCCGTAACAAGGATGTATTTTTATCACATTTCACCTCCCCCGGCGCACTCTTTTTCCCACCCCGGGAAATTCCATCTGGCAGGGAAATCCCGGCACTGTTGAGGTTTATTTTCATCGATACGGCAAGTCGCCGGTTCTGTATTTTCCAGAAAAATACAATGCCCCAACTCGTTTTCGATCAACGAAAGTCCGCGACGGTCCTCTGTCAGACGGGTATATTTTTCAATAAAATCCTCAGGTGACATTCCCAACATGGCGGCAATCGCATCAACTTCCCGGTCCGTTACATGTACATGCCCGGGCCATCTGCAGCAATTCCCGCAGCGGCGGCAACGAAATTCAGCCATTATTGGAAATCATCAAAAGTCAGATCGTCGTTCTTGAAATCCAGGAAAAAGAATCCAAGCAGGAAATCAAAACCTTCGATCGGATGCAGTGCCACTTCCCCGCAAACCAGAAATCCGAGAGAGGCACTGAACTGCCAATAGTCACGGGCACCGTCACGGGGGAGATACACCCGGTCATCCGGACGGGGCACACCTGCACAGGCTTCCCAGTAATTCCGAACCCAGCCGAACACCCGTTCCCGGGTAAGATTTTCTTCGCCGATGCAGATCAACTGCCAGTACCACCCCTGCTGGATCCCGCCGCCGTACTGACGGTTGTAGTCCTTATACAGGGTATAAGTCACATCCCCCCAGCTGCCGCCCACATTGATAAAACGGGTCGCCATCATATTGGCGCAGATCGTCGGCCCCACCCCCACATTGACCGAAAAGCAGTCAAAAGCATCCACGATCCGGTTCGGCAGATAAAGCGCGATCTTTTCCCCCCAGTTCACTTCCGGAGTATCACTGGCGGAAACACCGCAGATCATCATACACACCAAGGCCGCACTCAACAAAATCTTTTTCATCTTTTTTCCTGTTCCCAGTCTGATCGACTGTTTTATTTATCATCAATGAAGTATAAATTACTTACAAAAACCGTACATTCAAGCCAACTTCAGAAAAAAAACCTTATTTTCCGCCTTCCAGCGTAATATTTCTGCCGTTCGGCGGAGGAGGAGGCGTTCCCGGCTGGGGGATCGGCTCTTCCACGATTTCATATTCTCCAGTCATTTCGGCACGCTTCAAATCCACCTGTTCCGCCTGCAGACGACTCTGCCGCCGCTGTTCAATAATCAACTCAGCCAGAGAAGATTGCATTTTCTTCATCTGCGCATCAAGAGCATTCAAATGATTTTCCAAACTTTTTGAAGCTTCCGTAAAGCGGGCATAAAAGCGGGACAACTGCGCAACCCCCAACATAAAGATGACCCATGTTAATACAGCACCGATGATCACCCAAATATTCAATGAATTTTCCAGCATTTTTTATCCTTTCCGGGATTTGCTCCACGCAACCCCTTGTGAAATATAGCACAGTATCCGCAAAATGCAATATCCCGCTCAACGGATCAAACGGTAAAGTTTGTTCCTTCCGGTCTGCCCGGGCAACTCTTCCAATTTTCCGCCAAAACGGCCCCCGGTTTTCTCCGGCGGCTCATCGTCCCGCAACAGAATCAATGCACCGTCCGGCAAATCCATCACCTGCCCACGGGGGCCGTCAAACACGCAGTAATCCCCCGGGAATCCGGACAGAACCAGTTGAAAAAGCATACTCCACGGATCTGCCCGGAAACTGCAGTAAAGTTTATATTGCCCCGCCGGATCCTGCCGCCGGATCACCTCCACTGTTTCCGCAGGCAGGAATTCCTGCCGCATAAAATACGGAGCAAAATAATCATCTCCATCCGCTCCGCCGCACCGTTGGGCAAAGGCGTTGCGGAATCCGGAAAAATCCGTCATGGACCACCACAGGAACACCCCGGGAATCAGCAAAATCAGAAAAATTTTTCCTGAACGGCGGCGGCTCACGCCAAACCATCCGGCGGCAAAGTGCCGTACCGCAGATGCCAGCAGTACCGCAAAAACAGGCCACACAGGAAAAAATGTACGGGGAAACGGTGCCACCGGCAGAATCAGACAGGCAGTCAAAGGCAGAAGCCAGATCGCCCCCCTTGCAGAATAGACCCAGCGGAATCCCGGGCGACGGACAACAAACCATGTTCCCAATGCTGCGGGCAGCATCAATACCGCAAAAGCAACCGCCACCGGCAGACTCGCCGCCTGCCACGCCGCCAAACCATCCTGCCACCCTTCCCCCAGTTGACTGCATTTCAGAAATGCCGGGGCAATCGGTCCATAAAACAGGATCAACATCAAAAAAGGCGTCCCGGCCAGGAGCCAGAACTGCTTTTTCCGGTAAAAATCATCTCCATACAGCGGCAAAACATACAAAACCACCGCCGCCAGACCGGCAAGATTGGTCGGGATCGTCCCCACCGCAAGAAGAGAAGTCACAGCCCAGATACACCACTCCCGTTTGCCGCCATTTTCTGCAAACTCCATCGCCGCTGTCAACGCCAGGGCGATCCAGAAGGCAGAGAGCATATAGCCCCGCAAAGCGGTGCCGAAAATAACGAATGGAGTTGAAACGATCCACGCAGCCAGCACTGCCGTGATCGCCCATGTCCCGCAAATCCGCCGGAAACGGAAATACAGCACCAACACCGTTCCCAATGCCGCCAGTACCGGCAGCATCCGGAGCCAGAAAACAAGCGATGCCCCTTCCGGAGCAAAATTCAGCAGACCGTGAACAAAGATCGTGTGGATGATTTGATTATTGGGGATCACATAGTTGTGATAAATCGCCCCGGCAGACGGCAGTACGGCAAACTGCAATACCGTCAGGGCTTCATCGAACCACAGCGGCCGCCCGGCATGAGGCAGCAACATGGCCAACACTCCGCCGCACAGCAGGAGCGGAAGCAGTCTTGCCGCCTTCATGCCCGAAAATCCCGTCATTGCTTAAAAGTTGTGGGAAACAAGGCCGTCCCGGAGTTTCGGTTCAAACCAGGTGGATTTGGGGGGCATGATGCCGCCGGCATCCGCAATATCCATCAGCTGATCCACACTGGTGGGATACATGGAGAACGCCACTTTACATTCGCCGGAATCCACCCGTTTTTCCAGTTCGCCGATGCCACGGATGCCGCCGACAAAGTCAATGCGGTCACTGGTGCGGGGGTCATCGATCCCCAGAAGCGGAGCCAGCACATTGTCCTGCAACACGCTCACATCCAGCCGGGCGATCACATCCAGAGAAGCGGTGTCAAATTTCGGCACAAGAGTGTACCATTTTTTATCCAGATACATCTTGAAAGAACCGGCTTTTTCCGCCTTGCCGTCTGCGGAGGGAGTCACGGTAAACTTTTCATTCAGCGCATTCAGCAGTTCTTCCGGCGTATGCCCGTTCAATGTTTTGACCACCCGGTTGTAGGCAAGGATCGCCAGCTGACCGGCAGGGAACGCCACCGCCAGAAAATAGTTGTAATCCTCCATGCCGGTATGGTTCGGATTGTTCGGCGCACATTCTGCCGCGGTACGGGCGGCGGCGGCACTGCGGTGATGCCCGTCTGCAATATAGAAGCAGGGCAGTTTTTCAAACATCTTTTCCAGTTCAGCACTGGCATTTTCCGGCAAACGCCACAGCCAGTGATGGATCCCGTCCGGCGCAACAAAGTCAAAGAGCGCAGGCGCACTGGTGTATTCCGCCACAAAGGCATCGATCGCAGCATCATCACGATAGGTGAAAAACGCCGGACCGGTATGGGAACGGAGGGTCATCACATGACGGGTACGGTCATCTTCCTTATCCTGCCGGGTTTTTTCGTGCTTTTTAATGATCCCCTGACGGTATTCTTCGGCAGAAGCCGCCCCTACGATACCGGTCTGAACATGATCCCCCATCTGCAAACGGTAGATATACAAATGTTTCCCCTCATCCTGCTTGAGCGGAGCTTCGGCACAAAGTTTGGCAAAAGCAGTACGGGCCTGTTCATAAACCCGGTCGTCATGCAGATCGATCCCCGGCTCCATATCGATTTCCGGGCGGGAGACATGCAGAAAACTGTAAGGATTCCCGGCGGCGAGAGCGGCAGCTTCTGCGCTGTTGACAACATCATAGGGGACAGCGGAGACCTTGTCCGCCAGTTCAACGGTGGGCAGAAGCCCGCGGAAAGCAGTAAATTTCGGCATGATACACCATTCCTTTCTTGTGTAAATTTATTTCAAATCCAACTGATCCAATGCGGCCCAGGGGTTTTCTTCCGGGGGCGGGCCGGGTTCCGCCGGAGGCGGACATCCGCAATCGCCTTCATTCAAATCCGCTCCGCACTGACCGCAAAGACCTTTACAATCCTCCGAACAGAGAAGATTGAAGGGCAGCACCAGTAAAGCCTCTTCCCGCACCTCTTCAGAAATATCCACCTCTTCCGTGTTGGGCCGCTCCACGTCAAAGGCAAAATCCGTAACACGGATCTCCGGAGAAACCTGTTTCAGACAACGGCCGCATTCCCCGGAAATCCGGTAAGAGAGGGACCCCGTCACCAGAATCCCGCCGGACATCAACTGAGCCCGGAGTTCATAGTGCATAGGGGAAGCCACCTCAAAGGATGCGTGCGGCCCCAGATCCAGAAATTCCGCAGGTTCATCGCCGGAAAGCGATACAGACTGCTTCTCCAACTGGCTCATGTGCAATTTGATCATAATACCATCCTCACTTCTGCCGGATCTTTTCCATCACCGCCGCCACCACCACATCCGGCACACAGTGTTCAAAGCGTCCTCCCAGCCGGGCGACCTCCTTGACCATGCGGGAACTGACAAAACTGTTGCCTTCGCTGGGCATCATAAAGACCGTTTCGCACTCTTCCCGCATACTGCGGTTCATCAGTGCCATCTGCAATTCATACTCAAAATCGGAAAACGCCCGGATACCGCGCAGGATCGCCTGCGCCTCATACTGCCGGATCGCATCCACGATCAGCCCCTCAAAGGTAACGACTTCCACATTATCCAAATGGCCGCAGCACGCCTTGATGAGCTGTTTGCGCTCCTCCAAATCAAACATAGGTGTTTTGCCGGAATTCACCGCCACAGCCACAATGACCTGGTCGAACAGGCGGGATGCCCGTTCCACCAAATCCAGGTGTCCATTGGTGACCGGATCAAAACTGCCCGGATACAACACTCTCTTCATAACACAAAAAACCTTACTTTTCCGGAAACCCGGGTTGACTTTTCCGGGATATACTATACATTCTTTATATGAAAATTTCAACATATCAGATGGAGCGAATGTTTCAGAAAAGAATTTTTTCCGGCCGGAAGATGATTTTCGGCATCGGCGTGTTTGATGGAGTCCACCGGGGGCACCGGCTGTTGCTGGATGCCGTTCTCCGGCTCGCAGACGAATTTTCGGCAGTTCCGGCGGCAATCACCTTTGCGCCGCATCCCCGGAAGATCCTCTTCCCGGATCAGCCGCCGCGGCTGCTGATCGGGTTACAGGAGCGGATACGCCTGCTGAAAAAATACGGAATGCAGGAAGTTGCTGTGATCCCGTTTACCCGGGAACTGGCTTCTCTGCCGCCGGAAGAGTTTCTGAACAACTTGACGGATTTTGACGGAGTCCTCTGCGGGATCTGCGTAGGCTCCAACTGGCACTTCGGGGCAAAAGCCGCCGGGGGAAAAAAGGAATTGCAGGCCTTTGCCGATGCCCGCGGGATCCGTTTTGAACCGGTTCCGGAACTGGAATGGCAGGGGGAAACGGTATCCAGTACCCGCATCCGGCGCGCCATTGCCGCCGGGCGGTTGAAGGAAGCCGGGGAAATGCTGGGGCGTCCGTACCGGCTTACAGGGACCGTCGTCCACGGGTATCGGGCCGCCACAAGTGACCTTGCCTGCCCCACAGCAAATCTGGTCACGGAAGAGGGGATTTTACCGCCGGACGGCGTGTATGCCGCCAAAGCGTTTACGCCGGACGGCATGGAACATTGGGGCGCAGTCAATCTGGGGATCGCTCCCACCTATCGAAGACCGGGAGGGGAACGGCGGCTGGAATTACACCTGCTGGATTACAGCGGTGATTTGTATGATAAGGAATTGAGTGTGGAGTTTGTCCGCTGTCTGCGGCCGGAACGGGCCTTTCCGGATACGGAAGCCCTGCGGAAGCAAATCACACAGGACATTGCAGAAATCAGGAAATTGCAGCATGAACAGTTATAAATGTTATCTGGTATCCGATCTGGCATCGGAGTTGAACATTCCCCGGACCACGGTCAACGACTGGCTGAAAACCTACGGTCCGTATCTGGAATCCGAACTCCGGGGCAAGCGGAAAGTTTATCCGGAGCGCACCTTGCACATCCTGCAGGAAATCAAAACCATGCGGGATAATGGTGCCTCCCCCAATGTGATCGAACAGGATCTGGCACAGCGTTACGGCATCCGCCCGGAACCGGTCCTGCCTGCGGAAGAACAGCGTACAGAAGCCACCCCGGTTCCGGCAGAAGCTCCGGCTCCGGCACAGGCGGTTCATACATCGGATGCGCTTGTGCTCCCTGATCCTGAACTGAAGGAACTTTTCCAGCGGATGCTGGAGCAGGACCGGGAACGGCAGAATATGGTCCGCCGTTCAGCACGGAGATTCATGACAGTGATCCTTCTCCTGCTGCTTGCTCTGGCGGCAGGGCTGGTTCTGCTGGCATGGCATTTCAGCCTCAAACTTGCTCATGCGGAATCTCTGGCGGCACAGCGGCAGCACACAGCGGATCAAGCTATTGCCGCCGCCGCACAGCACCTGACGGAGATCCGGAAACTGCAGGAAAACGCCCAGAATGAATCTGCAAAACACGCCAGTCAACTGGAAAAACTGACGGTAACTCTGGACCGGACCCGGCAGGATTATCAGCAGGAAACCGCCAAACTTTCCCGGGAACTGGAAGCAAATAAAAAAGCCGCAGATGCCGCATTGCAGGCCATGAAGAAAGATGAATCCACCCGCAGAGAAGCGGAAATCGCCGAACTCCGGCGCACATTTGCCGCCGGTCAGCAGGCATTGTTAAAGCAATATGAATCGGAGAAAGCTGCCCGGATCGAGGCGGAAGCCAAAAGATCCAATGCAGAATCCCAACTGAATGTTCTCCGTAAGGAAAAAGAACAACTGGAACAAAAGGCGGCATCCCTCCCCGCCCCTGCGGAAACATCTGCAAATCCAGTTCCGGAAAAGAAAGGAGAAAGCCATGATTAACGGCATTGGTATCGATCTGGTGGAGATCCAGCGGATCCGCCAGATGATCAAACGGTTCGGACAGAATTTTCTGAACAGAGTCTATACGGAAGCGGAACGGCGGGAAGCCGGTTACCGGCAGGATCCTGCGGCGTATTATGCGGGCCGCTGGGCGGCAAAAGAGGCTCTCGCCAAGGCTTTGGGCTGCGGGATCGGGTCCCTCTGTGCTTTTACGGACATCGAAACCACCAATTCCCCCTCCGGGAAGCCGGTGATGACGCTTTCCGGCGAAGCTGCCAAAACCATGAGCAAACAGGGTGGAAAAAAGATTTTCGTCTCCGTTTCCCACGAAGCAAGTTACGCTATTTGCAACGTGATTATTGAGCGTTGACGTTTTCTTCCATGCGACCAAGCAGAGCCCGCCGGAACGCCAAAAACCCCGATCCGGCAACGGCAAAACCTGCCAGCACCAGACAACCGCACAAAGCGGTGAACCATTCCCCGTAACGGGTGTAAAAGGTCATGGCAGGTTCTGCCGGGACGGGCACTTCGATCACGCCGATCCCCCTGCCCCGGCGCAGTTCCGGGGCGCCGGTTCCGGGGACCGTCAGGATTTGAGAAATCACCCCGTCCGGACTGATGAGCAAAGTCCCGCCGTTATTGCCGCACCGGACGGAATAGCGGCCGTTTTCCACAGACCGGGCAACGGCATTGGCAAGATGCTGTTCCGGTTCGGAACTGGTGGGATACCAGGCATCATTGGAAATCACCAGAAGCATATTTGCCCCGCGCCGCACACTTTCCCGGGCGACATACGGGAAGACACTTTCAAAACAAATCGCCACCCCGGCACGGATTCCCGGCTTTAATGTTACAGGCGAAAAATCTGTCCCGGCAAGAAGATCCCGGTTCATATCGATGGCACGCACCAGAGCCCCGGGCAGAATGTTCCGGAAGGGAATGTATTCCCCGAAAGGGACCCGGTGGATCTTGTCATACCGTGCCGCGATGCCGCCGGGGGTAAGATACAATGCACTGTTGGTGATCCGGTAATTCCCGGAAAAAGGCGGGGACTCGCGGAACTCGATCGTCCCGAACAGCACAGGGATACCGGAAGACAAAATGATTTTCTGCAATTCACTGCGGTAGAGAGCTGAAACCGGGTGATTCCCCCGGAAGGCATAAGGCACTGCCGTTTCCGGCCAGACGATCACATCCGGAGCGGGCTTGATCTTCACCGCCTCCCGGGTCATATCCAAATAGGTCTTCAAAGCCTCAAAAGCCTGATCGTGATCCGCATTGCGCCTTTGGGAAATATCGCCCTGAACAGCGGCGATCCGGTATTTTTCCATCTTTTCCGGAACCGGATTCTGCGCCCGGTACACCGAAACCAGCGAGGGCAGCAGTACCGCAGGAAGCACGGCACCGAACCACAGGGGATACTGTTTCTTATCTTTTTTCCGGAAAACCCACGCCAGAGCCAGAGCGCAGGAGAGATTGGCTATCAGAAAACCGATCCCGGTCACTCCGGTCACCGATGCCGGGGCAAGCAGCCGGGGATACCGCCACACCGCCGTTGCCAGATTATTCCACGGCAGCATGGTAGAGCGGCTGAACTCCAGCACGATCCAGAGTGCCGCCAGCACCGCCGCAGTCAAAATGCGCCGTCCGGCCCCCGGTAAAAAATCCTCCATGGCAGCTTCGCCATCCAGCCGGACTTTTACCGGATAAAGCAAATATTTCAAAAAGAAAACAGCCGAAACGGCCCACACTGCGGGCCACAGGGCAAGCACCGGAGCGATCCCGAAAGGCACGGCTGGATGGATCTCCCGCAAAAACCAGAACCCGGGAAACGCCCAGCCAAGGCCGAAAAGAAACCCTGCAAGCAAACACTCATACCACTTCAGATACCGCAAACAAAGCAGCAGCCCTGCCAGCGGAAAAATCACAAGCCAGCTCCAGTTGCACGGCGGCAGAGCCAGAAAAAAAAGAACTCCGCATAAAAAAGCCGCCCCCAGTCTGGAGGGCAGAAAGTACCATGCACACAATGTATTGTCCGATACAGTCATACCGATTTCTTCTCCTGTATTTTTACTGAATGTACCATAAAACGCCGGAAAAGTCAAACTGCATTTTATTTTTTTCAACGGAATCATTGCTTTTTGATACGGGATACAGTATATTATCCGGAAACAAAGACAATGAAGGGGAATGCCAATGAAAAGCAAAGTTTATTTTACCGATTTCCGCACAGAATTCCACGGAGCGGGCAGATTGCCAAAACTCCATCGGCTGATGAAACTTGCCGGATTTGAAAACATTGATTTTCAGGATAAATTCGTTGCCATCAAAATGCACTTCGGCGAACTGGGCAATCTGGCGTACCTGCGCCCGCAATACGCCCGGGTAATCGCCGATTATGTCCGGGAACTGGGGGGCAAACCCTTTTTGACGGACTGCAACACCCTGTATGCAGGTTCCCGCAAAAATGCACTGGAACATCTGGCAACAGCCGCCGCCAACGGCTTCAATGAAATTTCCGCAGGCTGCCCCATCCTGATCGGAGACGGCCTGAAAGGTAATGATGAAGTCGCAGTTCCGTTACCCAACGCCGTTCATTGCCCTGCCCCCAAAATCGGCAGAACGGTGATGGATGCAGATATTTTTATCAGCCTCACCCATTTCAAAGGGCATGAAGCCATGGGGATCGGCGGAGCGGTCAAAAATACCGGTATGGGCTGCGGTTCACGGGCGGGAAAAATGGAAATGCACAGCGACGGCAAACCGGAGCTGAATACCGATGACTGTATCGGCTGCGGCATCTGTCAAAAACACTGCGCTCATAATGCCCTGACCTTGAACGGCCGCAAAATGACCATTGACCACGCAAAATGTGCCGGATGCGGCAGCTGTATTGCCGTCTGCCCCAAAGATGCGCTCCAGCCAAACTGGGGACAGAGTGCCAAATTGCTGAACGAAAAAACATCGGAATATGCGGCGGCTGTGTTGAACGGCAGACCGCATTTCCATGTAAGTCTTTTGTGCGACATTGCCCCGAACTGCGATTGTCACGGGGAAAACGATGCGGCGATCCTGCCGGATATCGGGATGCTGGCGGGCTTTGACCCGGTGGCGTTGGACAAGGCGGCATGTGATCTCTGCAACAGCATCCCCCGGTTGCCCCGCACCTGGATGGATGATTGCCAAAAGAGCAATGATATTTTTGAAGATGCCCACCCCGGAACCTGTTGGCATGCCGGGTTGGAACACGCCGAAAAACTGGGTATCGGCTCACAGGATTACGAACTGATCCGGATGTAAAAAACGCACACGGTCAAACGCAAAACGGCACGGAATATTCTTTTCCGTGCCGCTTTCTTTTTCAAACAGAAGTTTGATCAATCTTTGTGAAGATAGGTATATTTCTGCCGGACGGTCGTTCCGTCGATGGAGGCATCCAAATTAATGCGCTTGAAATTCTCCACATGACCATCCACCCGCAGGGTATTGATGGAGTTTGTACCGTGGCGGTTCCAGCCGCCGGCACCGGTCGGGATGGGATTGGAGAACCCGGTGGCATCCCACAATACCGTATAGTTGGCTTCAAATTCCAGAAATTTGATCGCCGGATTCTTCACCCGACCGATCTTCATGGGCTTTTTATAGTCTGCCACCGCATGCGGACCTGCATCATTTTTCGTCCAATATCCGGCAGTCCACTGGAATTTGGAGTAGCCTCCCTGTGCGTGATCCACACTGCCGTTACTTTTCCAGAGCTCAAACTTGCTGATGGTACCCAGCGACATGGGCTGGCCATGTTCGACCTCCGATTTGGGGCACAGCGGAACCGCAGCGGACACCGTCCCGGCACTGGTCTTTGCCCGACGGCTGAAGTTGGTGGGATCGTATTTATTCAAAGCATGATGCCAATAGACGGAAACTGCTGTTGACGGCACAATAAAATCATCATTATCCTGCTGATACATGGATTCACTCATGCCGAACTGTTTCATCTTATTTACACAGGTAATGGCATTTGCTTTTTCCCGAGCCTGCTGCAAGGCAGGAAGCAGCATGGCCGCCAGAATGGCAATGATGGCAATCACCACAAGAAGCTCGATCAAAGTAAAATTGCGTTTACACCAAAACATTTCACTCTCCTTTTTTGTTAAAATATTCCAGTCATTATTTTGCAATCACTTCCGGGAATGCAGGTAATAGTACACGCCACCTTCTTTATACAAAAAGTCCTGCAGAGACAGCGTTCCCCCATGACCGTCAGCAAAGCTTGCCATCATATAGCCGCCATGCCGCTGACACTGCCCTCTTGAGCTGCCGCTGTAAATCGCAGCCCCCTCGCTTGCACTGGCAAGGATCTCCCCGGAATCCCCTGTCACCAAAGTATCCCCGGGTTTGGTAATATTGTTGGGCTTGACATAAAGACCGTTATACCCCATCCCGTTGCACTGGCCATTGGCATTTCCGTACCAATTATACCCGTAACCGCCGCCATACATCGGAGAAGAAGCGAAAAGATCCTGATTGGAAACATGACTGGGGCACTTGAACGCGCCGGAGGCAAGCTCCGCCTGCTTGACTGCGGCTGCGTTATCAGCGCGCTGGTCCTCCACTGTGATCCCCATATAAGAGGAAATCTGCCACTTCCAACCACCGAAATAATATTTGTTGGAGTTATTCAGATTGGGGAACACGTCATTGGTATCCACATACATCAAACATGCGGTGATCATCTGCTTATTGTTCCCGAGGCAGTTGCTCTTGCGGGCAGACTCCCGGGCCTTGCTCAATGCAGGCAGCAGCATGGCCGCCAGAATTGCGATAATAGCAATCACCACAAGAAGTTCAATCAAAGTAAATTTGCGTTTGCACCAAAACATTTCATTCTCCTTTTTTGTAAAGATATTTCAGTAATTTTTCTGCAATCACTTCCGGGAATAGAGATAGTAGTACTTGCTGTTTTCCAGACGCATAAAATCCTGCAGGGACAATGTGCCGCCATGCCCGTCGGCAAAACTGTTCATCATATAGCCGCCATGCCGCTCACACTGACCTCTCGTATTCCCGCTGTAAATCGCCGCCCCCTCTCCGGCATTGCCCGGCTTATCCCCGGAATCCCCGATCACAAGGGTTTCGCCGGGCTTGGTGACCCGGTTGGGCTTGACATAATACTGAACGTAACCCATCCCGTTACTCTGCAATGTATTCCTGTCATATCCATACCAATTATAGCCGTACCCGCCGTCATACAGCGGTTTAGAGGAGAAAAGGTTCGTCTTGTCAATATGACTGGGACACTTGAAAGCTCCTGTGGAAAGGGCTGTTTCCGCCTCGGCATCAGCCTGTACCAAACGATGATCCTCCACCTTGATCCCCATGTAGGTGGCGATCTGCCACTTCCAACCGGCAAACCCATATCCTTTGGCATTGTTCAAACTGGGGAACACATCATTGGCATCCACATACATCAGACAGGCGGTGATCATCTGTTTATTGTTCCCGAGGCAGTTGCTTTTCCGGGCAGACTCCCGGGCTTTGCTCAAAGCAGGCAGCAACATGGCCGCAAGAATAGCAATGATGGCAATAACAACAAGCAATTCGATCAAGGTGAAAAAATCCTTTTTCATAACCGGTCACTCTCCTGAAAAATCAATATTGCAAGATAAAATACTTGTTCTGAACACTGACCCCGTCTTCCATCGTTCCCACCGTGGTACGGCGCATGGATTCCGCATGACCATCAATGCGGAGCGTATTGATGGCATTATTGTTATGCCGGTTCCACCCGGTGGCACCTGCCCCCGGAGGATAGTCAAACATATCATTGGTCCAGATGGATGTATAGTAACATTCCAGATTGATGACTTTTACAGAAGGTGCTTTGATTTGGGTAACTTTGATGGGGCTGGACTTTCCGCCGCCTACCGGCCCGGCACTCCCCCAGTAGCCGCCGGACCACTGCCAACCGCCGTAGCCGCCCTGCGAGGGCTGCCCGATACCGCTGCTGTTCCAGACTTCAAACTTGGTAATGGTATTCACACTTACCGGGATCCCATTTTCCCCTTCCGATTTCGGACAAAGAGGAATAGATACCCGCACGGTTGCAGATGCAGTCTTGTCCCGCCGGGAGAAGAGAGAGGGGGCATAAGGGTGACATGCCGCATACCAGTTGACCGAATTGGCCCGGTTGGGAACTACATAGTCATCATTATCCTGACCGTAAAAACTGTAACAGTTGCCGATCTGCTTGATGATATTGGTACAACTGATCGTATGCGCCTTTTCCCGCGCCTGATTAAGCGCAGGCAGCAACATGGCCGCCAGAATGGCGATAATAGCAATAACAACAAGCAATTCGATCAAGGTAAAACAAGGACGCATAATATGCGTTCTGTTAACCTTTTTTGAGCTTAAATCCATCTTTTTCACCGATTTTTTCTTTATCCAAGACCTCGCTTCAACCTCGTGGAACTTAACAGAACGCATATTATGCGCCGTTCCACCCGTCATTCGCCAGTAAGTATAGCAGAAAAATTCTGTAAAAGCAAATTATTTTCAACGATAAACAGAAAAAATTCAATATTTTTTGTTCATCCGGCACAACATTGCCAGCGGACAAACTTCACATTCCGGTTTCCGGGCATGACAAATATCCCGGCCATGCAAAATGAGAAGATGGGAAAAATTACTCCAGATGGCTGGATCCGTTGCCTCATTCACGATTCTTTCGATCTTCTCCGGCGAACTTTCCTGCACCAGCCCCAGCCGGTTCAATACCCGGTTCACATGGGTATCCACCGGGAATCCGGGCAACCCGAACGCATTTCCCAAAACCACATTGGCACTTTTCCGCCCGATACCGGGGAGCGTAGTCAAATCCGCCATCGTTTGCGGCACTTCCCCGCCAAAATCCTGCACCAGCACCCGGGCACATGCCACAAGGTTGCGGCTCTTGGCGGCAAACAATCCCAGTGTGCGGATCACCTGCGCCACCTCTTCCGGGTCAGCCAGCGCCATTTCTGCCGGAGTGGGCCAGCGGCGGAAAAGTTCCGGAGTCACCATATTCACCCGGTCATCCCGGCACTGGGCGGAAAGCATCACCGCCGCCAGAAGCTGAAAAGGCGAATGATGGATCAGGGGGCAAGCACACTCCCCGTATTTCTCCCAGAGGATTTGATAAACTTTTTTGAAAGCCGTTTTTTTCAACAAATCACCTCAAAAACAACCCCTTGCCGGGAAATATTATCCGGAAGGGGCTGTTTCATGTTATTCAGGCGGAATTTTTACACACCGGAGAAAGCGGAGAAGGCGCCGTCAATGGGCAGCACGATCCCGTCCACAAAACCGGCAGCATTGTTATCCACCAGGAAAAGCAATGCCCCCACCAGATCTTCCGGCTTGCCATAGTGCCCCATAGGCGTATGGGCAATGATGGTTTCGCCGCGCTTGGTCATGGAACCATCTGCGTTGGTCAGCAGAGCACGGTTCTGATCGGTCAGGAAGAATCCCGGAGCAATGGCGTTCACCCGGATGCCCACCTTGGAGAGATGCACCGCAAGCCACTGGGTAAAGTTGCTCACTGCCGCCTTGGCTCCGCTGTACGCCGGGATCTTGGTAAGCGGAGTAAAGGCATTCATGGAAGAAATGTTGATCACGACCCCGCCGGGCTTCTTCGCCATTTCACGGCAGAAAACCTGGGTCGGCAACAGCGTACCGATGAAGTTCAGATTGAACACAAAACCGATCCCCGCCGGATCCAGATCAAAGAAGGTAGTCACACCTTCCAGCTGCTTATTAAGATCTTCCGGGAAAAGATATTCCTTGGAGGTGGTCCCCTTGGGATTATTCCCACCGGCACCGTTCACCAGAATATCGCAGGGGCCCCAGGTGGTGCGGATCTTTTCTTCCGCCGCCTGCAGACTGGCAAGTTCCAGCACATTGGCCCCCAGCCCCATGGCGGTAAAACCGGCAGCATTGATCTCATCCGCCACCTTTGCCGCATTTTCTTCCCGCAGATCCAGAATGGCAACTTTGGCACCGCATTCGGCAAGAGCCTTCGCCATTACACTGCACAGAATACCGCCGCCGCCGGTAACAACAGCGACCTTGTCCTTCAAATCGATCTGAAACGGAACAGCCATTTTATAAATCCTTTCTTTTTTTATTGGATATTCAATTCATTTTTCAGAAAACGGATATATTCCATATCCTTGAGCGCGGCGATCACACCGTCCCCCGGACAGGGATATTCAATAGCGATCATATCGCCTTTCAATTGCTTTTTCAGGAACTGCATCACCCGGTACTGGTCGATATACCCATCACTGAGCCGGGTCACGGCATAAGATCTTTCGCCACCCGGCAGGGGGCTGAGCAGCATATTTTTCAGATGGGCATAGTAGATTTTATCCGGCAGAATTTGAAAAACCTGATCAATGGATTCCCCTTCCTTGTTCAGGATGATATTGCCTTGATCGTAATTGATCCCCACAGCATCATGCGCCGTCATCTCCATCAGTTTGGCGCAGGGCTTGGCAAGGTCATGCAGATAACCGTTGTGGGTTTCCAGCGCAAGACGGATCCCCAGAGGAGCCGCCATATCGCCCACTTTCCGGAGACCGGCGGCCGAACGGACATAGTCATCTTCCGAAGCGATCCCGCTGCCGCCAATGTGCATAGCCCCCACACCATAGCCGCCGTGAGCCGGAAAAAGATTCCCGGTAAAGAAATTCATCACACGGGTCCCGCAAGCCTGCTTTGCCCATTCCAGAAATTTTCCGTAAGACTCGACCTCTTTGGCAACCTCATCGCACTTGCCGCGGCAGAAATCGATATTACCGCCGAAAACGATCTCCATTTCCGGGTAACGCTGTTTCAAATCCGCCACAAGACCGCAATATTCCTCCTGACTGCGATCCGGGAAACGGTATTTCCAGCGAAGTTCCACACCGTCACATCCCGCCCGGGAAGCAAGGGCAAACAGACGCTCCAGACAATCGCCGGGGCCTTCCACATAGTTCACATGCAATAGAATTTTCATCCGTCAAACCTTTCGTTGAACTCAAAATAAAATACACTCAAGAAAGGTACACCCGCCGGAGCAAAAGTCAAGCTCCCCCGTGAATATTTTGCAGAATATCAGGATCCGTTGCCAGCTCCGGTCCCCAAACAGGCAAAACGGACAGGGCCAGACAGCAACGCCCCAATACAGACACGGCAGAAATCCGGCAAAAACAATATGGCTCTGTACTAAACATAGACTGAATATTATGGAGCGCAGACGATCTGGATCGTCAAGCGACGGGTCAAGGGCGGCATCGTGCCGCTGCGACCAAATGTCGGCTGTCGCTTCGCTCTCGAGCCTCCAAGCCCCTTGCGGGGATTTTTAAGTTCACGCAGCCCTTA